>CAYPCE010000167.1:0-8256 GCA_964409085.1 uncultured Desulfobacteraceae bacterium
CTTTCCACCTGAAACGCATACTGCATTGTCCCCCACCTCTCCCGCTGCATCCGAATCCGTGTGCCCCGCGCGCCTTCCATGGCGTCCGCCAACAATCTTTCAAGAGGGTTCAATTCATCCCTCTGAATTTGCATCTGCCCTCGTTCGAAGCCATCGGATTCCAGTAACGCCACATCGATGGGACGGTCCGCAACGATCAGCTTGATGGTCTCTTCGCCTGGTTCATTCGTGGCCAACGCCGCCACATCCCTGTAATCCCGTGTTTCCATCGGACCGATTGCCGCGTCTTCCTGTCGGTCTTCAATAGTGGGAAAAATGGCCTGGATGGCGCCGGTCGGAGTGATGTCGATCAGATAGGCGTAATAGGTCCGGGGCGTATTATTCCTGAGAACGAACGTCAACAGATGGTCCGGTGAAAACGTTTTCTCTCCCATTTCCAAAGGATTGTACACCCCCTGCCGCTGAAAAAACGTCTCGCCGCCCGGGAGGGCCAGGCAATCCGGACGGGATTCCAGGCAACGGTCCGCCGGCGTCCAGACGATGGTCTGAAAGTCCATTTTCAAAGGCTTGCCGGACGAAAGTTTTTTAATCTCCCTGACCCTCGCAATCTTTTTCAGGTTGGTTTTCAGCAGATTCATCCCTTTTGTCGGGGCCTTGAAGGAAATGCGCAGCCGGTCGCTCAATAGTTGTTCCGTGTCCGTCAACACCCAGACTTCCGGCGGCTGGTCCGGAAAAGAGCGGGGCAGGGTGCGGGGCGATCGCTTCCAGGCGTCGACTTCGGTTTTCCGGGGCCGGAGCACATATAGAACCAATTCGGCGGCCCCCTGGTCCTCCACCCGTTCAAATCCTCTCATGCCGGTGTGATCCAACATCGCCCGCAACCGCTGCAGGATCGGTTGATCTTTGCCCTTTGGAAAATCCGCGTTCAGAAACACCGGGATGGGCGTCATCTCATATGCATGATTTTCTTCCACCACAAGATCTCCCGGCCGGACGGTCCCATGGACCGACGCGGAACTCGTGAAAGGCTTGACGTGGACGACCTCCAGCGTCGCCAAAGACGCCGCATCCTTGGTTCGTCCCGAATCGTAAACCCGAAAGATCGATCCCCGGGTGACGCCGCTGAGAAGGCCGCCATCGATGACCGCCGTTTCGCCGTTTTCAGCCACTTCGATCACAGGCAGCCGGGGCGGCGCGGGCTCGAACCGGCCCCCGAACACCGGCAGGTTTCGGGGGCCTTTGATCTGGGGGTGCTGAGTGATCCGCCGTTGGGTCACCCGGCGTCTCATTCGGTTGAACAGATCGTTCCAGGCGTCGCCCGGTTGAGCCTGCTGCATGGCCTGGGCCCAGAACCAGGTGAACAGGCCGTGGTTCGCGCCGGTTTCCGCTATGAACTCGCCGGCGGATTCGTCGTCCCGGGCCGCGCCGATGAAGACGCCGCCGGACAGCCGCCTGGTTTTGAACTCGCGCCGGGCCAGAGGATGTTCCCGATCGTCCGCGGGCGCGGCGCGGATAGCGGGCGCGTCTTTTCCACGGCAAACGCTGGCGGAGTGGCAGGAATCGGAGACAAACACCACTTGATCGGTTTTGTCCAGGATGGCCGAAAGCCATTCGTTGATCTCGTCATCCAGAATGTCGCAGCGATTTTTCGGGTGTTTGTCCATGGCGCGGCGGGACCCGTAAGGAACCCAGGTTTGATCGTAGGTTTCCGCCTCGTCCGGGTGAAAATTCCGGGTGAACGAGCCGTGACCGGAAAAATGAACGTACACCGGATCTCCCGGCGAAACCCGTTGAGCCAACCGCATAAACGCCTGCTCAATGGCAGAGTGTGTGGCGGCCTTGTTTTTCAGGACCGTCATGTTTGCCGCTTCAAACCCGAACCGGTTTTGGAGCACCTTCTGAATCAGGTCGATGTCGTTTACCGCTCCAGACAACTTGGCCGGGCCGCCTGTTGAATCATCGTATTCATCGATGCCGATGAGGATGGCGCGGCCCGTCGAAGCCTGTGCCATCGACACGGTGAGCATCCAGACAAAAATCACCCACAACCACCTGATCTTTTGCGTCATATCAATTCCATTCTTTCCCGGACTTTTTTTCTCATTGGCAACTGTTCATTCGGCGCCATTTATCCAAGTTTTCGTTTTCCGGGAATTGTTTAGTGGCTGCGGCAAGAACATCAGCGGTTTCATCGAAAAGCCCGGACTTTTGGTAAAGTAGGGCCAGGGCCATCCAACCCTCCGGATGGCTGTCGGGAAATCTGGTTCTGATTCTTTTTTCCAGCCGTTCAACGGTTTCGAGCTGTTGGGCCGGCAACACGGAAAAGCAAGCGGCGCCAGCGGATTGGGTTTCACCGCCGACCAGCGCGGCCACCACCCAGCAATAGGCAGCGCCGCGGTCCAGAACCGTGTGTTGCGGCCGGAAAACCGGCGCATCCGTCTCAGCCTGCAGGATTTGCTCGTCATCTGCATCGAAAATCGTGACGCGGTATCCATCGGCGCCGTCCACCGCCTGCCAGCGGAATTCGGGGGCGGCAAACCGGGTTCCGGTTTCGCACAAAGAGAGAAGACGGATAGCGCCCGGTTCCGGCCGGTGGTTTCCCCGCAACGGCGTGGCGGCGTACCGGAGGCCCAGGTCGACGACGGCGTCATCGGGCAGATAATCCAGTTCGGACCGGCGGATGGAGGCGGTCTGATTTTCGGTCGTGCTGCCGGTTTCACCGATTTGGATGACGCCGGGTCCTTTGATCTCCTCCCGGATGCCGCCGGCCGAATAAATCAGAACCAGTCCGGCATCCGATTCCAGCGAAATCCGGTCTCCGGGGTACAGGCATTCCGCCAGTTCAACGGCCCTGTCTTGTTTGTTGCCGGTGGTGAACATCGCCTCTCCCTGTAGGTTCATCACAATAGCGACATCCGATTCCCGGCGGGCGGTGGATTCCGAACCCTGCGTCCATGCGCACAGGACCACCAGCAAGGGAATGAAAATTTTCATGTTCGCGGCCTTTCATTCTCGTATTTTCATGGCGTGCAATCGTATGGGATCACGTCCTTTGACCTGCTGGACGCCCTTGTCCTCGAAAACAACCGCGGCGGGCATTTGGTCCTGGATGTCCCTGTACACCTCATCGCTGACCAGAATCCTTTCGCCCAGTTCCTTTGTTTTGCTCTCCACCCGGGAGGCCAGATTGGCCGCGTCGCCGGTCAGCGTGAATTCCATTCGTTTGAGGGAGCCGACGCCCCCCAGGGCGACATAGCCCGTGTGGAGGCCAATGCCGATGTCGAATGTCTCCTTGTTTTCCATTCGCCAGCCGTCATTCAGGTTTCTGAGTTTGTTCAGCATTTCCAAAGCGGCACGGGCGCCGGCCAGGCTCGGGTTGTCGGTTTCTTCGAAGGCGCCGAAAAATGCCAGCATGCCGTCGCCGAAAAACCGGCTGACAACACCGTCGTGGCGGGTTACGACGTCCGACATGGGGCCGAAATACTCGTTCAACCGCCTGACGACCTCCATGTCTTTGTTTTTCTGGGAAAACGTGGTGAATCCCCGGATGTCGGAAAAAAGGATGCACAGACGTTTTTCCTCCGCTTCCAGCAGTTTTGAAGGGTCCAGTTGCAGCACCCCGCGGGCTACCCGTGAAGTCAGAAACATTTCAAACAGATGGTGGAGGCGGCGTTTTTCCCGGTTCAGAACGCTGTGGCGGTACATCGACGCCAGAACCAAGGTCAAGGCGACGGCGGACAGGCCGGAAGCCAAGGGAACAATCCAGAAATTCAAGAACGCCCAGAGGGAAACCAGGAAAAAGGCCGCGATCAAGAAAAACAAGCCCGCCACCGCCCATTTAGACCGCAACAAACCGACAACGAGGCCGGAGATGACCGATAGGGCGAAATAAACGGCCAGCGCCGCCGATGTTGACAGATCATGAAAAAAGCCACCGGCGTACAGGGTCTGGATGACGCTGGCATGGATGTCGGGACCGGGCAGTCTTTGATGGGCGTCGCTCAGATAGCGAAGCGGCGTGGGGTAACAATCCTGGCTCATGGAATCCACATTGCCGATGATGACGATCTTGTTCTGGAAATGTTGTTTCAAAAAAAACAGGTCTCCTTCCACCGCTTTCCGATAGACCTCGGAAAGGCTGTATCGCGGAAAGAAATCGTTTTGGGGAATGAAGTCGATGTAGATGTCGTCAAACGGCAATCGGCGATCCGGCTGTAAGAGCCGGAACAACAGATGCGCAAAAGCGTGCAATGACTCACCATGTGCAGCGGGAATCCGCAACCGCTGACGTCGGACCACATCGTCGCCATCCGGCGTCAGATTGAAATAGCCGACATGTTTCGCGCCCAGGACAAACAGAAATGTTTTGTGGGGAATGATCCGCCGATCTTTTTTTTGGATGAACCCGGTCACCACCGGGGACCCATTGTTCCGGGAGCGAATGATCGCTTTCCGCCAGACCTGGCTGTAGCCCTGGATCTGATCGTCGAACAAGGCGCCCGGCAAGAGGTAATCCAGCCCAATGGCCAGGGCGCCGCTCGCCGACATCCCCTCCATCACGTCACCGAAATAATTGTGCCAGAGCGCCATGGGGATTTGGAAGTCCGGATCGGAAAGCGTGCGGTCATCCACATCCACCATTGCCACCGGGGCTCGGGTTTTGGGATCATGGATCAGTGAACGGACGCAGAACAGGATATCGTAGGTTTTGCCGTTGAGAAACTTGAAAAAAGGCGTTCGATCCGCCAGGCCAACAGCGGCGGTCGTCATCAGGAACATGGCTGAGAACGCGACAAATGTATTCCCAAAAATGATCCGTCGCACGTTAAATTTTTCCTTCTCGGGAGAGCTGTTCATCTCGATGACATTTTAACAGTCTGTTTTTAATTGAATAATACTTATCGCCTTCTGCGTGGAAATAGAACAGACGTCTTTTTTTGTCAACAGAAAAGAGAATCGAAGTTATAGAATGCGGCATTTTGGTCTCGAGAATAAAGGGCGATCCTGGGAAGCAGCAAATTCCTGGGGTCTACGCTTTTCAGACGAGACAGGCGGCCGATTGCTTTGCCGCGGAGCAAAAACGACCCGAAGAGACTTAAGGCAACACCGCCACCCGAAGGGACGAAGGCGACCGGGCCAGCCGCAAGCCCTCATTGATATCCGTCAGGCTTACCCGGTGGGTCACGATGTCGTGGAAGGGGAAGCGACCCCCGGCCCTTTCCAGCAGGTCGACCCCCGCCTGAAGATGCCGGACGTCGTAGTTGTGGACCCCTTTGATGGTGAGCCGCCGCCAGACGATGTCGCAGGCGTCGTAACTGAAATAGGCTTCGGGGAAGCTGTTGCCGATTTCGATGAAACATCCGCCGGTGCGGAGGCATTTCAACCCGAGGGGGACCAGGGCCGGCGCCCCGGCCGCCTCCAGAACGCAATCGGCGCCCCGGCCGTCGGTCATGTCCCGGACGGCGCGGACGGTTTGATCGGCCGCGAGCCCCCGGAGGTTCAGCGTATGATCGGCGCCGAACCGCCGGACCGCCGCCAGCCGCTGGGGGGCAATATCGGCGACGATGATGCGCCGGCATCCGGCGTGGCGGGCAAAGGCCGACGCATAGAACCCCACCGCCCCCGCCCCCAGAATCAGAACCGATTGGAAGGGCCGCAGCGCCGCCGCCTCCCATCCGGCCGCCGCAGTGGCCAGGGCGCAGTTGGCCGGCGCCGCCGTTTCGTCGGCGACGCCCTCCGGCAGCTTGACCACCCCGGTTCCCGCGCCGATGTAGCAGAATTCCGCAAACCCGCCCCGGAAATGGGGCGGCGCGTCGCACCGGTCATGTCCGTATTTTTTCAGGTCCCGGCATTTCATGGGCAGCCCCGTCTGGCGGCAGTTGAAACATCTGCCGCAGTTGTCGGCGATGGTCCAGGTGATCCGGTCGCCGACGGCCAAGGGCCGGTCGCCGGCGTCCCCGGAAACGCCCTCCCCCATCGCTTCGATGCGGCCCACGATTTCATGCCCCAGGATCAACGGCGTGGGGGCCGGCCGCCGGCCGGTCCAGGAGTGGAGGTCCGACCCGCAGATGGTGCAGCAGGTCACCCGGACCAGGAGTTCACCGGGTCCGACCGGCGCCAGCGGATAGGTCCGGAATTCCAGGTCCTGTCCCGGCGCCGTCATGACCGCCGCTTTGGCTGCTGCCTCCATCAGAGAAACTCCGCCGTCACCAGGTCCGGCAGGTCCGCCACGCTCGGGATCACATGGGTGTGCCGATAGACGCCCCACGATGCCACCGGCTGGGCGCCGCTGAGAACGCCGACAATGCCGGCGCAGCCGGCGTTGCGGCCCTCCAGCATGTCGGCCGGCGTATCCCCCACCTTGATCACCTCGTGGACGCTTTGCACATCGAGCCGCTCCATGGCGTGGAAGATCATGTAGGGCGCGGGGCGTCCCCGCTGTCCGGGGATCGATTCCACATGGACGGCGATGTCCACCAGGCCGTCCCGAAGCCAGCCGGTCCCTTCCATGATGGCGTCGGCGATGGCGCCGTGGAACCCGGTGTCGGTGGCCACCTTTATGCCGTGGTCATGGCACCATCGGAAGGCCGCCTCCGCCCCCGGCATGGGCGTTACGCCGGACCGGTAGTGGGCGAGCATCCGCTCTTCGTACCGGCTGAAGATGTCCCCGGCCCGCTGGCGGGTATCGGGGGCCAGGTGGGATTCGAAGGTGCGGATGTCCACCGGTTTCCCTTCGGACCGGGCGATGAGAAACTGATACAGATGGATCTTGTTCATCCCCAGATGGCGGGCGATCTCGTCGGGGGACGTGTCGAGATTGAATTCCCGGGCCGCGGCGTACAGACAGTCCTGAACGGCGGTGTCGTCCCGGATGGTGGTGCCGGACAGGTCGAACATGATCATGCGGATGGTTCCCATAGAACGGTTCCTTTTTTCAGCATGGGGGATTTCAGGAAGACCGGCGTCAGATAAAGCGATGGCGGACCCAGCCGGACAGGGTGTCGATGAGGTAGACGGTGATCAGGATCATGATGATCAGTAGGGAGACCTGGTCCCAGGCCATGACCCGGATCCGGTCGGCCAGTTGCAGACCGATGCCGCCGGCGCCCACGATGCCCAGAATGGTGGCGGACCGGGTGTTGGATTCGAAATAATAGAGGGTGGTGGACAGGATCACCGGAAAGACCTGGGGCAGCATGGCGTACCGGACGACTTGCAGCGATCCGGCGCCGGCGGACCGGACCCCGTCCACGGACCGGCGGTCGAGGTTCTCGACGGCCTCGGAAAACAGCTTGGAGAGTTCGCCCGTGTTGCTCACGGCGATGGCCAGAATGCCGGCAAAGGGTCCCAGCCCCACCACGTTGATCCAGACCAGGGCCCAGATGAGGGCGTCGACCCCCCGGAGCACGTCGAAGATCCGGCGCAGTCCGAAGTGGAACGGCCGGTTGGGGATCACGTTCCGGGCCCCCATGAATCCCATGGGCAGGGAGAAGAGAAAGGCCAGCAGGGTCCCCAGAAAGGCCATGCCCAGGGTCTCCACCAGCGCGCCCAGAAAGGTCAGGGTCCGGCCGTGGGAGGCGGGGGGCAGCATGAACCGGACGACGCCCGCCAGCTTGGCCAGGCCGTCCACGATCCGGTCGGGGTCGAAAAACCCCAGGGCGGCCAGACAATACAAGGTAAACCCGCAAAAGGCCAGACCGGCGCCCCACCGGCGGACCCGGACGGACAGGGGCGGCGCCGCGAACGGGGAGGCGGTCATGGAGAAACCGCTCCCCCGATCATCCGGTGCCGGATCTTTTCACAGAGGATGTCGATGATGGAGACCGTGGCGATGATCATGAGCACGATGGCGCTGATGTCTTTGTAGAAGAACTGGCGGATGACGGTCATCAGTTCCTGCCCGATTCCGCCGGCCCCCACGAAGCCGACCACCGAGGCGGCCCGGACGTTGATCTCCAGCCGCAGCAGGGTGTAGCTCATGAAATTGGGCAGCACCTGGGGCACGACGGCGTACCGGACCGTCTGGACCCAGTTGCCGCCCGCCGCCTTCACCCCTTCGATGGCCGACCGGTCGAGATTCTCGTTGATCTCGGAAAAGAGTTTGCCCAGGGCGCCGCCGCTGTGCAGCGCAATGGCCAGCACGCCGGGCAGGGGTCCGATGCCGAAGGAGAAGACGAAGATCAGCGCAAAGACCAGTTCCGGCACCGACCGGCCGAATTCGGTGATGCGGCGGCAGATGAAATAGCTCCAGTAGTG
>CAYPCE010000168.1:0-8159 GCA_964409085.1 uncultured Desulfobacteraceae bacterium
CAATTTAATACAGTATGTTAAATATATGTCAAAACTTGTAGACCTATGCGGTCAATTATATTTTGTTTATTATTCGTGAATAATTCCAATTTTGTAATATTTGGTAGCAAAATGCGTAAATTTTGCCAAAAAAAACGATATGTAAATGCATATGTATGTATCCGAAGGACAAACACATAATTGAGTATTACGGCTATGTTTAGCGATATGCGGTTTCGAAAATATTCCGCGAATGCGGGGTGGTGGCCAGAAAAAGCTTATTTAAAAAGGATTGCCAGAATTGAAAATTGAGGTGAGGAGGATAGAGGGTTACCAATTTAACCTGAATGAAAATCCCTGTCCATGATAATAAGGAGATATTGATTTTTCAATCCTAAGAACTTCGGTTTAAGGCATGAAGTTGGGTTAATAATATAAAAACATTGTCTTATGCTCGGTTTAGCGAGTTTTTAGGGGAGAACTTCGGTCTAACGATTATCGGCCGATTCCAGGACGCCATCCAGGAGGTCACGGGCCGGAAACCGGTTTTCGTTTTGGATGACCCAATCCTCCCAGGTGCCCCGGAGCATCTCCTGCATTCTGACGGTTTCTGCCGGGGGAAGGGCGTGGAATGCGATTCCCTTCGCCTTTCCGGCGGCGATGCTCTCGCGGTCCTCTTTGTCAAAGGCTTTGGCGGCCATCATGCCGAATTCCCGGTTTGCCACGTCGCCGATGGCTGTTTTAGCGAAATCGGGGAGGGATTCCCATTTCCCTTTGTTCATCAATACCGCCATGAGGGCCCCGGAATAATTGATCTCGGTGATGTGCTCCACGATGTCGATGAGTTTGTGGCTTTTGAGGGCCGCATACGGGGTAAGGGCGCCCTCCACCGTTCCCCGCTGAAGGGCGAAGCTCAACTCGGAGATGGGCATGCCGATGGGGTTTCCGCCCAGTTGCCGGATGCCCACGGTCTCAATGACGCTGGCCGAGCGGATCTTCATGTCGACGAAATCGTCTACGGCCAGAATGGGCTTCTCCACCGTATGGACCTGGCTCAAAGGGCTGGAGAGGAACCAGAGAGGCTTAAATCGCTTGTAATCTTTGACCAGCAGCGCGTAATTGTCGTAAAATGCTTTGGCGACGCCGGCCGCCGAATCGAAAATAAAGGGCAATTCAAAGACGCTGCTGCGGGGAAACCGCCCGGGCACATAGCTGGGCAGGACGAAGCCGATGTCGGCGATGCCGGTGGCCACGACGTCCACCATGTTTTTGGGATTTCCCAGGGCGCCGCCCGGAAAAATATCGATCCGGACCCGTCCCTGCGTCTTTTCCGCCACTGCTTCGGCAAACGGGACAAAGGCTTCCCGGTGCTGGACGTGGAGGGTGGGCATGAAATGGGCCAGTTTCAGGACAATGACATTTTCCGCGGCCGTCGTTTGCGCACCGGCGATGGGCAACGCCCCGAGTGCCGCCAAAACCCACAACATGATGTACCGTCGAATGGATGGTCTTCTCATCTGTTCATTCCTCTTTTGCGTTGTTGCCACCAAATATGATATGAAAACACATTCGAGGGGGGCAGTATGGAACCGTCCCCCTATTTTTGTCAAACCCTACTTCGGGATTGCTTTTGGAGACACCTGCGCATCGACATCGGGTTGTTGTCACCGGGTTGGGCATCGTGACCGCCATCGGCCGCAGTGTACCGGCATTTGCCGACGCCCTGAAAAGCGGCGTGTGCGGCATCGGACCGGTCACGGTGTTCGATACGACGGAATTCCGGACCCACACCGGCGGCGAGGTGCGGGGTTTCGATCCAGGGGCGGCGATCCCCAAAGCCTATCGGCGCAAACGGATGTCCCGATCGGACCGCATGGCCATGTCGGCGGCCCTGGAGGCGCTGACCGACGCGGGGCTGCTGCCCCTGCCGGATGAATTGAAAACCGGCATGGGCGTGGTCATCGGCGGCGGGGCCGGCGGGATGCTGGAGTGCGAGGCCCTGTACCGGGAATATCTGGAAGGCCGCCGCCGGCTCCCCTTTTCCCCATTCGCATCGTTTTGCTGCGCGTCGTCGGCTGACCACATCGCTTCGGCCCTGGGCCTGATGGGACCCAAAACCACCTTCATGACCGCCTGCTCCTCCGGCGGCACCGCCGTCGGGTTTGCCCGGGACCTTATCGCCGACGGCATGGCCGATGCGATCATCGCCGGCGGCACCGAACCCCTGTCCCGGGTTACCTACGCTGCCTTCAACGGGCTCCAGGCCGTGGACCCGGAATACCCCAAACCCTTTGACAAAAACCGGCAGGGGATGTCCCTGGGCGAGGGCGCCGGGGTCCTGATCCTTGAATCCCTGGAGCATGCCCGGCGGCGGGACGCGCGCATCCTCGCGGAGGTGCTGGGCTACGGCATCAGTTGCGACGCCCACCACATGACCGCCCCGGATCCGTCGGCATCGGGCGCGGTCCGCTGCATGCAGGCGGCGTTGGCGGACGCCGGGATCGATCCGTCCCGAATCGACTACATCAACGCCCACGGCACGGCCACCCCGGCCAACGACCGGATGGAGACCCTGGCTATCAAGTCCGTTTTCGGGGAAGGCGCTTACGAGATCCCCGTCTCTTCCACCAAAGCCATGCACGGCCACACCCTGGGGGCGGCCGGGGCCATCGAGGCGGTGGCCTGCGCCCTGGCCATCCATGGAAAATTCATCCCGCCGACGGTCCATCATGACGAGCCCGACCCCGACTGCGATTTCGACTATGTGGCCGGCGGCGTTCGGGAAGCGGACGTCCGGGTCGCCCTGTCCAACTCCTTTGCCTTTGGGGGCAACAATACCACGGTGATCCTGGGGGCCTTCACCGAAAAGGGGATCGTACATGAATAGGCGCGTCGTGATCACCGGCATCGGACTCGTCACGCCGCTGGGCATCGGCCGGGAGGCCTTTTTTCAGCGACTCGTGGCCGGTGAATCGGCCGTGGCCCCCATTGCCTCTTTCGATGCGGGCCGGTTTCCGTCAAAGCTGGCGGCGGAGGTGTCCGGCTTTTCACCCACTGATTTCATTTCTGCCCGGAACGCCCGGCGCATGGACCGCGTCTCCCAGATGGCGGCGGCATCGGCCCGCATGGCCCTGGACGACGCCGGGATCGCCGTGGACGCCGGCAACCGGGACCGCATCGGGATCATCCTGGGCACGGCCTTCGGGTCCACGGAGGTGGCGACCGGTTTCGCCGGGACGATGTTCACCGAAGGACCGCGGTTCGTCAGCCCCCTCCAGGTGCCCAACACCGTGATGAACGCCCCGGCCGGCCACACCGCCATCGAACTGGGGGTCCGGGGGGTCAATTCCACGGTGAACCACCGGGAGGCCTCGGCTGAAACCGCCATCGCCTATGCCGCTTCGAAGATCCGAAAGGGCCGGGCCGATGCGGTCTTGGCCGGCGGTGCTGAAATCCTTTCGGAATTTTTCTTTGAGATCCTGACCTATTTCAAGGCCCTGTCGCCGGATGACGGCAGCCCGGAATGGGCCCGCCCCTTCGACGCCGGGCGGAACGGCCCGGTGGCGGGCGAAGGCGCGGGGGTGCTCTGCCTGGAGCCCCTGGACGGTGCCGGGGCCCGGGGTGCCACGCCCCTGTGCGAAGTGCTGGGATGGGGAATGAGCAGCGCGCCGGCGCCGCCCAACGACTGGCCGAAGAGCCCTGAAGGGCCGGTAATGGCCATGCAACACGCCCTTCGGTCCGCCGGATTGTCCCCCGCCGATATCGATGCTGTGTCGGCATCGGCCAACGGCGGCCGGAACCTGGACCGCCTGGAAGCCGATGCCCTGGCCGAGGTCTTCGGGAAAGGCCGGGAAGCGCCGCTGATCACGTCCATCAAAGGAGCGGTGGGGGAGAGTTTCTCCTCGGGCGGTATTCGGACCCTGGCCATGGCCCTGTGCCTCCGGGAAGGGGTTGTTCCGCCGACACTGGGACTGGCGCACCCCATCCGCGACCTTGCCTTCATCACGGACAAGAGCCGATCCATGTCCGGGACCATTGGCATGGTCAACGGGTTTTCCTCCGGCGGAACCTTCGCGTCGTTGATACTGAAGCGACTGTGAGCATCCCTCCATCACAACACAGGAATCGAGCATGAACATCGGCGAATGGATCACCAAACGGGCGCTCATCCATCCGGCGCATCCCTTTTGGACATACGAGGGCCGGACCCGCGACAACCGGCAATTCAACGAGCGGGTCAACCGGACGGCCCATGCCCTTCAATCCCTTGGCGCCGGCTGCGGCGAGCGGGTCGCCGCTCTCATGACCAACGCGCCGGAGTTCCTGGAGATGTTTTTCGCCTGCGCCAAGATCGGGGCCATGATCGTGCCCGTCAATACCCGCCTGGCGGTTCCGGAGCTGATTTTTTTGCTGGCGGACGCCGGTCCCCGCGTACTGGTGTTCTCCCCAGAGGTTGTGGACAAGGCCGGGGCGGTCCGGGAAGCCGTTCCGGAGATCGGCCAATTGCTGATCAATGGCCCGGCGACCGTAGAGTGGGCGGCTTCCCTGGAAGAGGCGATCGCGCCGTTTCCCACCGAAGAACCGCCCGTCGGGGCCGTCGTGAATCTGGACGACCCGGTGATGATCATGTACACATCGGGCACCACCGGCCGCCCCAAGGGCGCGGTGCTCACCCACGGGAACTTTCTGTTCGGGGCCATCCATTCCCTCCACGGATATGGGCTCAGCAACGGTTGTAAATCGTTGGTGGTGGCGCCCATGTGCCACATCGGGGCACTGGCCGCCTCGGTGACGCCGGTGGTCTACGCCGGCGGGTCCCTGGTGATCCGGCCCTTCGACAATCCGTCCGATGTGCTGGATCTCATCGTCCGGGAGGGGGTCACCTACATGTTTGCCGTGCCGATCATGTTCGAGATGCTGTCCCATACGCCGGGCTGGCCGGACGCCGATTTTTCCCATGTCGATTTCTTCATTGCCGGCGGCGCGCCCATGCCGGTGGACCTGATCCGGAAGTACCAGGAAGAAAAGGGGGTCCGGTTCGCCCAGGGGTACGGCATGACCGAAACCCTGCGGACCACTTCCCTGGGGTTGGCCGATGCGATCCAAAAGAGCGGATCGGTGGGCAAAGAGGTCTTCCACACCTTTTTGCGGCTCGTGGACGATGCGGGCAACGATGTGCCGCCGGGGGAAGTGGGGGAGATCCTCGTCAAGGGACCGACGGTCTTTCGGGGATACTGGAACCTCCCGGAGGAGACGGCGGCCGCTTTCCGGGACGGCTGGTTCATTACCGGCGATCTGGCGCGGCGGGACGAAGAGGGGTTTCTCTATCTGGCGGGCCGGAAGATGGACCTGATCATCTCCTCCGGGGAGAACGTCTACGCCGTGGAGGTGGAGCGGGCCATCGAAGCGATCCCCGGTGTGGCCGCGGCCGCGGCGGTGGGCGTGCCCGATCCCAAACGGGGGGAGGTGGTGGCGGCCTACGTCCAGCTTGAGCCGGGCGCCGCCATGATCGGCACGGATCTCACCGAAGCGCTCTACGAGACCATCGCCCCGTTCAAAATCCCGAAACGGGTGTATTTTGTGGAAACGCTGCCCCGAAACAGCGCCGGGAAGATTATGAAACATCGCCTGTCGCCGCCCGGAGAGAAAACCTCATGACCTCCACCGATTTTAAGACAGCCATCCGGGACTATGCCCGCCAGCAGGGTGCGGACCTGGTCGGCTTCGTCTCCACTGCCCATCTGAACGCCGTCACCCCGACGGACCACACCCCGGCCAATCTCTGGCCGGCGGCCCGGACCGCCATTTCCATCGGCAAGCGGCTGCTCATGGGCGCCGTCGCCGTGGGCACGGGCGACAGCGTCCAGAACGCCCGGTGGGCGGCGTGGCGGGCCAACGAGTTTCTCAACCGGCGGGCCATGGAGGTGGCCTATTTCATCGAAGAGCACGGGGCCCGGGCCCTGCCCCTTTCCAACGGCACCATGATCGACCCCGCCTGGCGCAACATGGGGATCTTCGGCGAACTTTCGCATCGGCATGTCGCCGCCGAAGCGGGTCTGGGGACCATCGGCGTGCCAACCTTCATCGTGACGCCCCGGTTCGGCCCCCGGGTCTATTTCAACACCATCCTCACGGACGCCGAGCTGGAACCCGACCCGAAACTCGACTTCGATCCCTGCGGAACCGACTGCGACGAGTGCATCAGCGCCTGCCCCAGCCATGCCATCCAGCGGGGCCGGAAGACCATCAAAAAGACGCTGTGCATCCCCAACGCCATGCCCCACGGCGTGGCGACGCTGCG
Source organism: uncultured Desulfobacteraceae bacterium (assembly GCA_964409085.1). Classification (GTDB taxonomy): domain Bacteria; phylum Desulfobacterota; class Desulfobacteria; order Desulfobacterales; family JAABSP01; genus JAABTD01. The sequence goes on from CAYPCE010000168.1 coordinate 6,281, forward strand.
GCAGTACGTCGAAAGCGTTTTCGACGCGGCGGATGCCGAATCCCGGAGGGCACGGATCGAGGACTTTGATTTCGCGCGGATCCACCGGGCGTTGGTCCAGGGCGTGGGGACCATTGCCGGGTGTTTTCATTGTCTGGCGGCATGTCCGGTGGGAAGAAAGGAAGGTTCTGGCCATCCTGACACAACATCCTGATCATTCGGATTCGAAAACGACCGACTTGATCCTCGACGACCGGGAATTCGGCATCGGGGATCTGATGGCGGTCGCTTCTGGAAAGCGCCGCGTGCGGCTTTCGCCGGACCCGGCGTGGACCGACAAGATGGAACGAAGCCGGGCCTGCCTTCAGGACGCACTATCCGCCGGACACCCGGTGTATGGGGTCTCCACGGGGGTGGGCCACGACTCGGGCCGCCGCATCGAACCGGAAAAGACCGAGAATTTCGCCTACCAGATCATCCGTCAACACGGGTGCGGAGTGGGGGACCCGTTTTCGGAAACCGAGGCGCGGGCCATCGTCTTTTCCCGGCTGGTCTGCCTGGCCAAGGGATATTCGGCGGTGCGGCCGTCGCTGCTTCAGGCGCTGTGCGATCTGCTCAACAAGGGGGTGATCCCGGTAATTCCATCATTGGGGTCGGTTGGGGCCTCGGGCGATCTGACGCCGCTTTCATATGTGGCCGCCGTGCTGGCGGGGGAACGGGAAGCATATTACAACGGCGAGGTGTTGCCGGCGGAAGAAGCGCTGAAACATGCCGGCTTGACGCCCCACCGGTTCGCGCCCAAGGAATCCCTTTCGATCATGAACGGCACGTCGGTGATGTCGGCGATAGGGGCCGTGGTGGTCCATCGGTTCGACCGGACACTGTCGGTATGCGAGCGGGCCGCGGCACTTGCGGCCGAGGTTCTGTATGGGCGGTCCCAGGCGTTTCATCCCATGGTTCACCGGCTGAAGGGGCATGAAGGACAGATCGCTTCGGCCGAGGCGATTCGGACGGCAACCGAGGGGGCGCTGATGATGGACGGGGTGGACGATGTGGACAGGGTGGACGGCGTGGACAAACCGCGCCGGCTCATTCAGGACCCGTATTCGATCCGTTGCGCGCCACAGGTCATCGGCGCGGCCCGGGATGCGCTGGCATGGGCAGAGCAGCAGGTTCTCCGCGAACTCAACAGCGTCAACGACAATCCCATCGTCGATCCGGACACCGGCGAAGTGCTGTTCGCGGGCAATTTCTACGGCGGTCATATCGCCCTGGCCATGGACCTGATCAAAAACGCCGCCGCTACGGTCGCCGATCTGCTCGACCGCCACTTCGCCTTGTTGGTGGATTCCCGGCTGAATGGCGGTCTGCCTGAAACCCTGGCGGGATACGACGGCTGCGGCCTGAAAGCACTGCAATTGACGTGCAGCGCCTTGGCGGCCCGGACGGTCCAGCAATCCGCGCCGGATGCCGTGACCTCCCGGCCGACGGAGGTCCACAACCAGGACAAGGTGAGCATGGGCCTCAACGCGGCCCTGACGGCCGGAGAAGCGGTCGCGTTGGTGCAACAGACGCTGGCGACGGTGCTGATCGCCTTATCCAACGCGGCGGCCTTGCGCGACGAAGCGCGGTTTTCGCCGGGAGGCAGGGCGTTTCTGGCGAAGATCCGGGCCGTTTCGCCGGTGTTGGCGCATGACCGGCGGTTGGACGGAGATTTGAACGGGTTGGTCAGGGTCATGGGCGAGACGATAGAAGATTTCGAAAATAAGGAATAATATTTTTTGTGGTTTCCGCTTGACTCGGGTTGATGCTAAATAAAATAACTGATTTTAAAAGTATTTTCTGCTTTGACCGCAATGCTCCAAATTTTTCATAAACTATACCATACGTTTCCATGACA
>CAYPCE010000169.1:0-8129 GCA_964409085.1 uncultured Desulfobacteraceae bacterium
ATGAGCGACGACTTGCCCACGTTGGACCGGCCGGCGAAGGCGATCTCCGGCAGGGTCGGCTCGGGGTAGTGGCTTTTGTTGGCCGCGCTTTTGATGAACCGGGCGGAGGCGACGATCATCGTTTTTCCAGATACCGCTCCAGCCGGTCCATGCCCTCGGCGATGTTCTCCATGGAATTGGCGTAGGAAAACCGCAGAAACCCCTCGCCGTTGCTGCCGAAATCGATGCCCGGCGTCACCCCCACGTGGGCCTTTTCCAGGATGTCGAAGGCCAGTTTGTAGGAGTCGTTCGACAGGTGTTTGGCGTTGGCGAAGACGTAGAAGGCGCCCGTGGGCTCCACCTGGATGCCGAAGCCGAGTTCTTTGAGCCGTTTGATCATGAACTTCCGGCGCTGGTTGTATGTTTCCTTCATCCGCGCCACATCGTCGCCCGCCTCTCTGAGGGCCGCGATGCCGGCCAGTTGCACCATGGAATTGGCCGAGATGAAGAAGTTCTGCTGGAGCTTCTGGATGGACCGGATGTATTGTTCCGGCGCGATGAGGTACCCCAGCCGCAGGCCGGTCATGGCATAGAGCTTGGAAAACCCGTTGAAGACAAAGGCCTCGTCGGAGAACTCCAGCATGGAGTGCTCTTTCCCCTCGTAGACCAGGCCGTGGTAGATCTCGTCTGAAATGATGTGGGGCGACAGTCCGGCGATGGCCTTCATCCGTTCCGGGGAGAGGAGCGTGCCGGTGGGGTTGGACGGCGAGTTGACGAAGATCGCCTTGGTCTTGTCCGTGATGTGCTCGGCGATGGACCGGACCCGGAACTGGAACCCGTCCTCTTCGTAGACCGGGACCCGCACCGGCCGCCCCCCCATGAAATAGATGAAATTGGGGTAGCAGGCGTAGTGGGGGTTGGAGATGATCACCTCGTCGTCCTTTTCCAGCATAATGGCGAAGGCGGTGAACATGGCCGGGGAGGTGCCGGAGGTGATGACCACCCGGCCGGGGTCCACGGATACCCCGTAGGTATTCTGGTAGTATTCGCAGATGGCCTCCCGCAGCTCGATGAGCCCCAGGCTGTGGGTGTAGTGGGTGTGGCCTTCGTCCAGGGCCCGGCAGGCGGCCGCCTTGACGCAGGCGGGGGTGTCGAAATCCGGCTCCCCCACCTCCAGGTGGACGATGCGGGTGCCCTGCCGCTCCATCTCATGGGCCCGCTCCAGCACGTCCATGACGATAAACGATGTGATGTCCTTCAACCGGCTGGCGATCATAATGCCTCCTCTGCGACGGTTTTGGGGCCCGTCAAACCACCTTGTTGAGGGGATATTCGATGATCCCTTCGGCCCCGTGTTTCAGGAGCCGCGGGATCAGGTCCCGGACCACGCCCACGTCCACCACGATCTCCACCGAAAACCAGGGCGATTTGTACAGGGACGCCACCGTGGGGGCGTTGAGGCTCGGCAGGATCGCGACCACTTCTTCCAGCTTGTCCTGGGGCACGTTCATCTTGAGTCCCACCAGCCGCTCGCCCAGGAGGGCGCCCTTGAGGAGCATGGCGATCTGCCCGATCTTCTCCTTTTTAAAGGGATCTTTCCACGCCTCGTGGTTGGCGATGAGCTGGGTGTTGGTCTGCATCAGTTCGTGGATGATCCGCAGGCCGTGGGCCCGGATGGTCGATTCGGTTTCGGTGACCTCCACCACGGCGTCGGCCAGCCCCGACACCACCTTGGCTTCGGTGGCGCCCCAGGAAAACTCCACCTTGACGTCGATGTTCCGCTCGGCGAAATAGGATTTGGTGAATTCCACCAGTTCGGTGGCGATCTTTTTCCCCTGGAGGTCTTCGGGCGTTTCGATGCCGGAGCCGTAGGGGACCGCCAGCACCCACCGGGCCGGCCGGGAGCTGACCTTGGAATAGACGAGATCCGTCACCACATGGATGTCGGACCGGTTTTCGGCGATCCAGTCCCGGCCGGTGAGGCCGGCGTCCAGGGTGCCGCTTTCCACATAGCGGGACATCTCCTGGGCCCGGCAGATGGCGCAGTCGATGGTGTCGTCGTCGATCTCGGGAAAATAGCTGCGGCCGTTGACGTTGATCTTCCACCCCGACCGCTTGAAGAGGGCGATGGTGGCGTTTTGAAGGCTCCCCTTGGGGATGCCCAGTTTCAGTTTCTGCATCATGCGTCTTTATAAACCTCCTTCGGGTCGAAGACCGGTTCGCCGATGATCCGGACCGACCCGTTTTCGATTTTCTTGTAAAAACAGCTCCGGTGGCCGGTGTGGCAGGCGGCCCCGCCCACCTGTTCCACTTTCAGCAGCACCGTATCGTCGTCGCAGTCGACCCGGATCTCCTTCACTTTCTGGACATTTCCGGAGGTTTTCCCCTTTACCCAGAGGGTGTCCCGGGACCGGCTGTAATAGGTGGCCAGCCCCGTCTCCAGGGTATGGCGCCATGCCTCCGCGTTCATGAAGGCGAGCATCAGCACCTCGCCGGTGTCGTTGTCCTGGACGATGGCGGGCGCCAGGCCGCCCATTTTGTCGAAATTCAGTTCCATCATGGCAACAGCTCCCCTGCGTCTTCGCATTACAAAACCATCATTCGTAACGGGATAAAGAAAGGATGTCAAATCTTTTTTCAACCGCTGCTTGCATCCCGGTCCCTCATTTGTTATGGTTGAAAGTCTCTGTCTATACGCTCTGATATCAACCCGAGAGAACCCAAACCGCAACATGAAAAAACCGAGACCCAACCGTAAGAAACGCATCAAGAAAAACAGCGACAAAGACCCCCGAAGCCTTCTTCCGGGTCTGTCCCGATGGCTGCTCTGGATCGGCGCGTTCATGGCGGTGTTGCTCCTGGCCGGAGCTGTGACCGCTTACTACGTGTATCGTCATTTCAGCATCGACCTGCCCGAAATCGCGACACTGAAGGAATACCGGCCGCCGGTGGTGACCACCGTTTACTCCGACGACAACCGGAAAATCGCCGAGTTCTATCGGGAACGGCGCTTCGTGGTGCCCCTGGAGAAAATGCCCCCACAACTCATCCAGGCCTTTGTGGCGGCCGAAGACGCCCGCTTCTACCAACACCCCGGGGTCGACATCCTCAGCATCGTCCGGGCCTTCCTCAAGAACCTGGAGGCGGGCCATGTGGTCCAGGGGGGCAGCACCATCACCCAGCAGGTGACCAAGTCCTTTCTCCTCACCCCCGAGCGGAGCTACCGCCGGAAACTCCGGGAAGCCATTCTGGCCTATCGTATCGACCGGGCGTTCTCCAAGGAGGAGATTCTCTTTCTCTACCTCAATCAGATTTATCTCGGGCACGGGGCCTATGGGGTCCAGGCAGCGGCGGAAAACTATTTCGGAAAATCGGTGACCGACTTGAACACCGCCGAATGCGCCATGCTGGCCGGATTGCCCCAGGCCCCCAGCGATTACTCCCCCTATCGCCATCCGGACCGGGCCCGGGAACGGCAGGCCTATGTGCTGCGCCGGATGGTCGAAGTGGGCTACATCACCGAAGCCGAGGCCAAAACGGCCGAAGAGAAAGAGCTGGAGATCAAGCCCCGGCGCAATTATTTCATGGACACGGTCCCCTTCTACACCGAGCATATCCGCCGCTACGTGGCGGACAATTTCGGGGAGAAACTCCTCTATGAGGGCGGGCTCGAAATCCATGCGGCGGTCAACATCGAGATGCAACAGGCGGCCCGGGCCGCCATCGACAAAGGGCTGCGGGCCCTGGACCGGCGGCACCATCGATATCGGGGACCCGATGGCCACATCGAACCGGACGCCATCGAGGCCCATCTGGCCAAGCTGACCGCCGATAAACCGGAAACACCGCCCGAACCGGGGGCAATCCGGCAGGGAGTGGTCACGGCCATCGACGCCGGATCCGGCAACGCCACGATCCGTACCGCGGACATGACCGGGCGGCTGGACAGCGACGCCATCCGATGGAAAAGAGACGTGGAGAACCAGTCCCTGGCCGTGGGCGACCTCGTCCAGGTGATGCTGAAGAAAAAACCGGAAGACGGGGACGCCTGGCCGGTCCGGATCACCCAGACCCCGCCGGCCGAAGCCGCGCTGGTCAGCATCGAAACCGGCACCGGCTTCGTCAAGGCCATGGTAGGGGGAAAGGATTTCCGGAAGAGCCAGTTCAACCGGGCGGTTCAATCCCGGCGCCAGCCCGGCTCGGCCTTCAAACCCATCATCTATGCCGCGGCGCTGGACAAAGGCTTCACACCGGCGTCCGTGATCATCGACAATGCCATCGTCTATTCCGGCGGCGGGCATGCCCGGGACCTCTGGAAACCCAAGAATTACGACCGGAAGTTTTATGGCCCGACCCTCCTGCGAAAGGCCCTGGCCAAATCCCGGAATCTGTCCACCGTCAAGATCCTCCAGGACATCGGGGTGGAATACGCCGTCGACTACGCCCATAAACTGGGCATTGAATCCGACCTCTATCCGGATCTCTCCCTGGCATTAGGGGCCTCGGGGGTCTCCCTGCTGGAACTGGTGCGGGCCTATTCGGTCTTCGCCAACCTGGGCGAACTGATCGAGCCGGTCTTCATCACCAAGATCCTGGACCGGGACGGCAACATCCTGGTGGAATCCGATACCGAAGGAGAGCGGGTCATCGAACAATCCACCGCCTACCTCATGACCAGCCTCCTGGAAAGCGTGGTCCGGGAAGGAACCGGCGCCCGGGTCCGGGCCCTGGGCCGGCCGGCGGCGGGCAAGACCGGCACCACCAACAACCTCCACGACGCCTGGTTCATGGGCTTCACCCCGGGCTACGTCACGGGAACCTGGGTGGGCCACGACCAGGAACGCCCCCTGGGCCGGCGGGAGACCGGGTCCCGGGCCGCCAGCCCCATCTGGCTCGATTTCATGAAGACCATCCTGGCGGACAAACCGGTCCGCAAATTCCAGGTGCCCGGCGGCGTGGTCTTTTCCAAGATCGATGCAAAAACCGGTCTGCTCCCCAGCGACAGCACGGAAAAGGTGATCTTTGAATGCTTCAAAGCCGGCACGGCCCCCCAAAAACGGACCAAGTCGGCGGATTCGGTGACCGAAGCCAGCGATTTTTACAAATCGAACATTTGATGGCCAAACCTCCGGAATGCCTGTCGAAACACCGCATTTCGACAGGCGGTGTAAGAAAATCTCTTACATAGAAATCAGAATTTCTCCAATTTACAGGTTCCCGGGCCTCCTGATATGACCTATCCTCAGAGACAAAGCGGCAACATGCCGCGGAAAGGGGAAGGGAGGTGAAAAACCCGTTGCGCCGCATCCTGCGGCCGATTCACGAAACCCGTTACCTGTACCGGAAACCCAACCAAAAGGAGGTCCATTCATGAAGTCCAACCGATTTGCCCTGTTCACCGTCATTTGCCTCGGCCTGTGCCTGTCCCTCGTGTTTTCGGGAGATGCCTTTGCCCGGCAACTGGTCGTTTTCGGCGGCGGCCCCGCCGGCGGCACCTTCCAGGTCGTCGCCAACGCCATCCAGACCTACAAGCCGGTCAAAAACCTTGAAGACTACAATGTCAAGGCCCAGTCCTCAGCCGGTTCCGTCGAGAACCTGCGGAAGGTCGATTCCGGCAAATCCCAGTTCGCAACGGTCTATTCGGGCCACGTCTACCTGGGACGCCACGGCCGGATGAAAAACGACCCCAACAAATACACCAACGTCCTGGCCGTATCCTATCTCTACGGCGCCCCCGCCCAGCTGGTGGTCCGGGCCGATTCCAAGATCAAGAGCACCAAAGACCTGGTCGGGAAAAAGGTCGGCGTGGGCAATGCCGGTTCCGGCGCTTTCGCCAACTGCGAGCTGTTCTTCAACCACATGGGCATCTGGGACAAGATCGAGCGCAACGCCATGGGCTACAACGACGCTGCCGCCGCCTTCGGCAACAACCAGCTGGACGCTTTCTGGCTGTTCACCGCCTTTCCCAGCGGCGCGGTCATCATGGCGGCCCAGACCAACGATATCGCCCTCGTCGACCTGGCGGCCGATGCGGAAGCGTCCGGGTTCTTCAAGGAATATCCCTATTTCTCGCGGCTGACCGTACCCGCCGGCACCTATAAGGGCGTGGACTACGATGTCCCCTCATTCCAGGACTCCGCCCTCTGGGTGGCCAACGCCGATACGCCGGACGACGCGGTCTACAAGCTGCTCTCCCTCATCTTCACCGACGAGGGGCTCAAGCACATGGTCAGCCAGAAAAAGACGTTCAAGGAAATGAGCATCGAAAACGGCACCAAGGGCATCGTTACCCCCTACCATCCGGGCGCCGTTAAGTTCTGGAAAGAAAAGGGCGTGATGAAATAACCCCCATCCGTCCGAATGTAGGGGCGAACCCTTTTTCGCCCCTACCCCGATTCCCCCCTAACCCCATCCAGGCAGGTATACCGTGTACGACAAGCTCAAACCCTTCGAAAAAATCGTCTTCGATGCGCTCTCCGTGGCCCTGGTGCTTTTCTATTCCTACTCCGCCGTGATCCAGCCGGCCGCCACGCAATACCACCGGGGCATTTACGTCATCATCACCTATATCCTGATCTTCCTGCTCTACCAGGGCAAGACCAAAATCGGCCGCGTCATCGATTACGTCCTGATCCTGGCATCCATCGTCACCGTCGGGTACTGGATCCTCAATTTCGAGGCGATCAACTACCGGACCGGCGCCGAAACGCCACTGGACATGGGCATGGCCATCGTTGGGGTTCTCATCGGCATTGAACTGGCCCGCCGGGTGGTGGGAAGCGTCTTTGTCATCATCGGCGTGGCCATGCTCCTGTACGGCATATACGGCCCTCTGGCGCCCGAGATCGTCGCCCATGCCGGCGCCTCCTTTCCGGAGCTATGCACCTCGATCTTTTACCGGAGCGACGGCGTCTTCGGCATCATGGCCAATGTTTTGGCCACCTACGTGGTGCTGTTCGTCCTTTTCGGTGCCTTCCTGGAGGCCTGCGGGGCCCAGCGTTTCTTCATCGATTTCCCCCTGGCCGCCGTGGGCCACAAAATCGGCGGGCCGGCCAAGGTGTCGGTCATCGCCAGCGGCCTGTTCGGCTCCATTTCCGGCAGCGCCATCGCCAACACTGTCTCCACCGGCGCTTTCACCATCCCCATGATGAAACGGGCCGGGTTCAAGCCCCACATCGCCGGCGGCATCGAACCCGCCGCCTCCATCGGCGGCATGTTCATGCCTCCCATCATGGGCGCCGGCGGGTTCATCATGGCCGAACTGACCGGGCTCCCCTATTCCACCATCATGCTGGTGGCCATCTTCCCGGCCATCATGTATTTTTTCAGCGTTTTCGTTATGGTCCACTACGAGGCCAAAAAAGACAATGTCATCGGGGAACGGCACGAAAAGGGCGCCATGGAGATCCTCAAAGCGGAATGGATCTACACCCTGCCGCTGATCATCATCACCATCTTCATGCTCACCGGCTATTCACCGGCCTATTCGGCGATTCTGGGCCTGGCCACCTGCATCGCCATCAGCTTCAAGGAACCGGACACCCGGATCGATCCGACGCTGGCGATCATCATGGGGTTCATGCTGGTCAAGGCGATCCTGCTGATCGTTTTCAAGAAAATGAACAACGCCGAATGGCTTACGGATGATTTCATCACCGGGTTCAGGGAGACCTTCACCAACGCCAATGTCTTCATCCTCGCCTTTATCGCCTGCCTGCTGCTGGCCTGGTTCCGGAAGGACAGCCGCGAAAACTCGCGAATCGAGGTCAAACGATTTATCGAGGCTTCCCGTTCCGGCACCGAGAACAGCCTCAAGATCGGCGCCACCGTGGGCGTCATCGGGATCATCATCGGCGTGCTCACCTTCAGCGGGCTCGTGCTCACTTTCGCCGACATCGTCATCGAACTGGCGGGCGGCTCCCTGCTCCTCACGATCCTGCTGATCGCCCTGGCCTCGCTGGTGCTGGGCATGGGCGTGCCGGTCACGGCCGCCTACCTCATCACGGCGGTCGTCGCCGTGCCGGCCCTGACCCATCTGGGGGTCAACGAGATCGCGGCCCACATGATCGTCTACTGGCTGTCCCAGGACTCCAATATCACGCCGCCGGTCTGCATCGCGGCCTTTGCCGGCGCCACCATCGCCAAGGCCA
>CAYPCE010000170.1:0-8128 GCA_964409085.1 uncultured Desulfobacteraceae bacterium
AAAGTTGGTGGTGTGGACCGGGTTGTGGATGGCGAAGCGGCGGGCCGCGATCATGGCTTCACAGCAGCAGCCGCAGCAGTTGCAGATGAAGTTGACGCCCTCCCGGTTGTTTTCGCCGAACTGGACCAGGTTGTTCTCATAGGCGGTCTGGAGCAGATCCAGCCCTTCGGCCACATCCACCGGCCGGGCGAAGCCGTGCTTGACCAGTGAGCCGCCGGCCGCGTTGAAGGTCATGCAGATCTCTTTGGGCGCGTCGCAGTCCCGTCCCAAGTGGGACATTTTGTGGCGGCAGTAGCAGACGCCGATGGCCCGATGCCGGGCCGTCTTGATCACCTCGCTGGCCCGCTCGTAGTCGAGGACGTGGAGGGCGTTTTCCTCGGAAAGGGCCGGTTCGTGGACGAACACGCGGCCGAGCTGGGTCTCGCCGTCCGTGAAAAGGTCCCGTATAAAGTCCTCCTCCACGTTCAGGTACTGGTAGAACAACTCGCTCAGCAGCTTCTGGTCGATATCGTCCCGCACCCGCATGAGGGAGAACTCGAAAAAGCCGGCCATGGGCGGCGGCAGGGCATAGACCGATTCACCGTTTTGCTCTATGTCCACCAGAAGGGCGCGGCCGGCCAGTTCTTCCAGCACCTTTTGGGCCCCGGCCCGGTCCATTCGCCAGGCCCGGGCGGCATTTTCCGCTGTAAAGGGTTTGATGGGAAGCAGGGCCACCAGTTCCGCCTCCCGTTCGCTGAGAAGCATGTTCAGAATGTTGAAAAGCAGCTCCGAGGGGGGCGCGCCCTGGGGAAACCGGTTCAGCCGTTCCGTGAGCCGGGTGTATCCGGATTTCAGATTCGTGTGCGCCATAACGATCACCTCGCGTCTCGGTTGGCGTCCTCTCTACTGTGACGCCGCAAACGGAAACAGCGTCCGAATTCCTCCGATCGCCATGCCGGAGGTCAGCCGCGTCCCCCGGCGGCAGAGATCCAGCAGCAGCCGGCCCATGAGCCATCGGAGATCGCCGTTGGACGTCAGGGTTCGGTAGTTTTCGGGGCGATCCGCAAAGGGGAACAACAGGGCGACCCATCGCAGGGGCATCTCGGCCGCCAGAAGCCGGGCCATCTCCACTATCATGACACCGTCCATGTCGAAGTCCGGGTCCAGATCGGCGATGACGCCGTCGAGGGTGAAGAAGGTTTTCCGAAACAGCATCAAATCGGCCGGAAACGAGATGCCGGCGAGAACCAGCCCATCGATGAGGGTAAACGTCCGGCCGCAGATGCTGCCGCACCGGTAGTCGGACCGGGCTGTGATGCCCCGGATGGCCGGTTGGAGGGCGGCGTCCTTTTCCCGGCCCTGCTCATCCGATGCCGCGGCCATGGCACGGGCCGCGCGTTCCATGGCCGTCGCGTCGTCGGCCACGATCCCGCGCATCAACGCCATCAATCGGCTTCGCTGGCGTCGATGGAGCGTTCCGGAAAGGCTCCAGTCGACCAGCCCGATGCGGGCGCGCCCCGATGCCCCGGCGCCGTTGGATGCAAGGAGGTTGCCGGCGTGCGGGTCGCCGTGGAAGGGAGGGGCCTCCATGGTGGAGAACAGGGGGGCCAGGATAAGGGATCTGAAAAGGGTTCGGGCCCGTGCGCACCGTTCGTCCGCGTCCGCCGGCGCATCCGTGATTTTTTCGCCCGCCACGAGGTCCATGGCGGTCAGGGTGTCCGTGGAAATCGGCAGCACCCCGGGCACGTTCGCCCCTCCCCTTCTCTTGTAGAACGCAAAAGCCCGGTTCAGGTTCCGTTGCTCCCCCGCCAGGTCGACCTCTTCCATGAGGATCCGCCGGACCTCCCCAAAGGTCTCGATGAACCGGAACCGGTCCAATGTGTATCGTCCGCGCCTCGCTTCAAAGTGGCGCGCCAGGTCGTCCAGCAGGCCGAGTTCCTCGGTCAGATGCTCCCGGACCCCGGGCTTGAGGATCTTAAGCACCCCCCGCCGGTCCGGCCCGCCGTCTTCCGGCGCATAATCGAAACCGATCACCACGCCGACGCTGGCCTCGGCCAGGGGCGCCGGGTCCAGCGTTACGCCGCGACCCGCTTCATCCCCGCCCATAGCGTCCCGGACCATCGCCTCGATGTCTTCCATGGCGGTCGTCGCAGGACCGTTTTCAAGTCCGACGAGCCACTTTTTGAAAGAGGGGTCCAGATGCCGGTTCCGGGCGATGATCTGGCCGAGTTTGTGAAAAGTGGGCAGTCGCCGCGCCAGCCGCGTCAACCGATGGGCCGTCGGTGCATCCCGATCCAGTTCGGCCTGATCCGCAACAAGCCCCACCACCCGGGAAAGCGAAAGGCGGGACAGCACAAACCGGATGCCGTCGGTCACCACGGGCCGGTAGGCCGAGTAGACATCCGGCAGCAGTTCCGCCGGGCGGGTCGTGGAAATCAGATCGTCCGCCGCCCCGGTCCGGAACCGGTCCGGGCCGATCTTCGCGGCCATGGCCGTCAACTCTTCTTCAAATGCCGGTCTCCCGAGGGTCTGGAACCTTTTCCGGAGATGGGCGGTCCTTGCCGTAAAACTGAGCAGTGGGGGAAATTGCATGGGCTTGTGATCTTATCCTTCGTCTCGTATCTTCAATTTGGCGTCGATCAGCTGCTGGTGGGTCAGCCGCAACAGGTCCGCCATTTTGTGCATGAGGTAGTCTTCGTGTTTGTCCATTTTGCCGTCGATGAAAACGATCCGCCAGAGGGTTTCGATGATGCCGATCTTCTCTTCGTTGGTGTAGTTCTCGTTGATCAGCCGGGCAAACCGCCAGTAATCGACGCTGTCTTCCAACTCCCGGTCGGCTTCGGCCATCAGGGCTTCGGCGTCTTCCGGCGACAGGCCGTACCGATCCTTCAGGATCGCGAGAATCGTCTCCATCTCGGACTCGCTGAAGTGCTCGTCGATCCGGGCCATCTCCACCAGCAGGGCGCAGGTGGCCACCCGCAGGTCGTGCTCCGTGCCCCCCTCTCCGGCCCGGGAACTTCCCGCCCCGGCCTTGTCGAAAAACCGTTTGACGATGTCAAGCATCCCATCACCTCCTGTGTCGGTGCAATTTGGGTCCGCTTGTATCAGATTTCCGGTCTGGATTCATGGGGAAAATGGAAAAAATTCGATCGGAACATCTTAAAGGCGGGAGATTGGCTTTCTATCGGGCCGGGGTCCCGTGTCCGGCGGGACCCCGGATTTCCGGACGGACGCCCGGCATCAGTCCTCTTCGATGATAATGGCGTCGGCGCCGCATTCCTTCGCCGCCTGGCGGACAACATCCTCATATTTTTCCGGGATCGGGTTGACCTTGACGGTGGCCTCGAGCTGGTCCTCGCTGTAGCCGAAGACCTCGGGGCAGAGTTTGTGGCAGTTGCGGTCGCCCATGCACTGTTGGGTGATGCGGACTTTCATGTTTTTCCTCCTTTTTTTTAGCTGGCGGCAATCAGACGGGGGAAACGATGATTGCCATGGATATCGTGTTCGATTGTACGCCTTTTCCATGCCGATGGCAAAAAATTCTCCATAACGAATAGAACTCTCTCGCACATCTCGAAAACGCCGACAACGCGCAGCCGACTTCCCAATCCCGCGCCAAAAAGGGTTTTGACATGGGCCGGCGCTTCTGCGATGATCGGCCTTTGACGGATTTTACAATATTTATCTCATAAACACCAGGATTTTCGTTCCATGAAAACCACGGCCAAACGAAGCGGCCCTCTTCTCGACGTTTTACAGGAATCATTGGGGATCGACTCCAAAACGCGCATCCGAAAGATGCTGAAATACGACATGATACGGATAGACGGCGCACCTGTCGACCGTCCGGACGCCCAAGTCAGTGCGGGCCAGACCGTCGAATACTTTAAGAAGAGCGGCATCAAAAAGTCGGTTAAACCGCCCCTTCCGCTCCTATACGAAGACGACCATATCCTGGTGACGGAAAAGCCCGCCGGCCTCCTGACCTACGGCGAGAAAGGCGCCGGCGGGACCTCCCTTTACCGGGTGCTGCGGGATTTCGTCAAAAAGCGGTCCGAGGACCGTCAGCGGCTTTGCGTGGTCCACCGGCTCGACCGGGAGGTCTCCGGGCTGATCCTTTTCGCCAAGCACGGCAAAGCCCAGGAAGCGCTCAAAGCGGGTTGGAACGACACGAAAAAACGATACCTGGCCCTGGTGGAAGGCGTGCCGGCGTCGGATAAGGGGATGATCCAGACCTGGCTCAAGGAGGGCGCCGACCGGCGGGTCTATTCGGTGGACAGACCCAAGGGCGCGAAACTGGCGGTGACCCATTACCGGATCGTGAAAAAGCTGCCCGCCCATACGCTTCTGGAGATCCGGACCGATACGGGCCGGAAACACCAGATCCGGGTCCACCTGTCCGAGACGGGATGCCCCATCGTGGGCGACCGGCGCTACGGGGCCGATGGTTCGGTGATCCGACGCATCCGCCTCCACGCATCCTACCTGGGATTCAACCACCCCTTCACCGGCCATTTCCACGAATTCGAAAGTTCGCTGCCCAAAGGGTTCCTGACCCTCAAGAACAAAGACGAGAACTACAAGGCGGGGATGGTGGGGTAGCCTTCTGTCTCAACCGTTTCATCATCTCGCCGTGGGCGACGCCCTCCTCTCCGGCGGCTTCGAGCATCTCCGCTTCTCCGAGCTTTTCATACAGTTCAATCCGGGCTAGAAGCCGGTCATAGTGCATCTGGCTCATCACCACCAGGTTGCCTTTTCCATTTTTCGTTAGGAATACCGGTTTGTCTTCCGCATGGCAGATAGTTGAGATTTCAAAAAGTTGATCCTTAAGGTCTGTTAAGGGAAGAATATTGCTCATCATTTTTTCCTCAAAACGCATTTTTTATTTTTCCATACAAACGCATTGCACACAGTCCGGTTCCTCTTTTCGCTATCCACCGCCTACCATCTCCCGAACCTGCTCCCGGGTCACCGACCGCGGCCGGAAGAGCGCCGCCATCAGGCCGCTCTCGATGACGAGTTGCGCGCAGAGCCCCAGATTCTGGGCCACGGAGAACATGGCGGTGTAGAAGGCATGCTCGGTCATGCCGAAGTAGTGGAGCAGCACCCCGGAGATGGCGTCGATGTTGGGATAGGGGTTCGCGACCTTTCCCCGCTCTTTGAGTTCCCGGGTCACGACTTCTTCCAGCAGCCGGGCGATGACGAACACCGAACAGTCGGGGCAGAGGCGCTGACCGAAGGACGCCAGGGCCGCGTAGCGGGGGTCCGGTCCCCGGAGCACGGCGTGCCCGAAGCCGGGGATGATCTGCTTTTTGTCGAGCATCTCGCGGATGTAATCCGTCAACTCTTCCTCGGTGGGCGCGCCGTTGAACCGGTCTTCGATGGCGCGGATGAACCGGACGCTCGTCTGGTTGGCCCGGCCGTGGATGTGCCCGGCCAGGCAGTTCATGGCACTGGCGGCCGATGCAAAAACGTCGGTCATGGCGGAATGGGTGATCCGGGCCGTCAGCACGCTGGCGTTGGCCCCTTCGTGGTCGCAGTGGACCGCCACGAACTGGCGGATGAAGTCCTCGAAATGGCCTCCTGGGTCCGAAAGACCCAGCATATAGGCGAAATTGCCGGAGAACCCTAGCCCCGGCTTCGGTTCGATCCAGCCACGCCCCCGCAGCTTGCGGCGATAGATATTGGCGGCAATGACCGGGAGGCGGGCCAGCAGGTTGAGGGCGTCTTCGAGCATGGGCTCCCACTGCTCGCTCCTGGGAATGGACCCGTAGGCGTCCTGGAAGGCAGACCCCCGTTGCATCATCAGCGTGGCGATGCTGAGCTGGGTCATGGGATGGAGGTCGTCGGGGAGCTGTTCGATCCCGTCCTTCACATGGTCCGGCAACCCGGCCCGGCTTTCAAGATCTTCCCGCAGATGCCGTTCCGTTTCGGCATCCGGCGTTTCGCCCGTGCACAGCAGATAAAAAAGCGATTCGCCCGAGGCGTGGAGCAGGTCGTTAACCGGGATCTCCCGGACATATAAGCCGGTTTGGGGGTCCACCCGGCTGGTGTCGCAGATGACCGCCGGCACGTCCCGCATCCCCCGGAACAGATGTTTGACGGTCACCCCTGAAATGGGTGAGTCGCCGTGAGCCGCCAAAAGCGCCTTGTTTTCCCCGCGCCAAGCGTCGATTTTTTGAGCCATCACCGATCGAAGTGTTTTCATGGAGTCGCCTTCCGGTTTGCCGTATGGAAAAAATGTTCAACCCTATGACGATACCATAACCGCGAACCACGGGATTTCAAGACGCCCGTGTTTTAAAAAACCCCTCGTCGAATTCCGGCCACCCTTTGTATTTTTCCATGTAAAAGCCCGGCACTGCGTCCATGGCTTCGAAAAGACCCGGATCCACCATGACGCCGGCCCGGTGGAACGCCTTCACCAGTTCGTCGGGTTTGGGCGGGCAGCCATTGACAGGGATCATTTCCCGGATGTCCGGATGATTCTTGTTGGCGGCGACCATGCACTTCCCAAGCAGGATGGTCTTGTTCATGCCGGGGGTCGGCTTCATGGCTTTGCCGGTGAGCACCTCCACCTTGTCCCAGGGCTCTCCCTCCCAGGCGAACCGGATGGCGGCCAGGGTTAGCCCGTTGATGAACGAACAATAGGTACACATGCTCATGTCGTATTTTGGATAGGAGATGCCCCGGATGCCGTCCTTCACCATGGGGGCCGGCAGCCAGGACCCGTCCCAGGCTTGGGCGTAGGCATGGTCATGGGCGTGGGGGGACGCAACATCAACGATCCGCTCTCCCACCACCTCGATGTCGGACAGGTCCGTCGTCCGGTCCCGGTTGGCGGCGGCGTGGGCAAGACGGGGCACATCCGCCGGGTCGTGCCCCAGCAACCGGGCCCCCACCAGATCGGCGGAGAGTACGTCCCCGGATGCGACCAGCAGATCCGTCCGGCGCAGCTTGCCGTCGAAAGCCGGGCCCCGCTCATTGGAGTAGATGCCGTCGATGAGGGTGAAGATGGGCGGCATCCGGCCGGCCAGCCGGGCCACCATGAAGTTGAGGTCCCGTTCCGGATCGGCGCTGTGGCATTTTTTTCGGTGTTTATGCATGGTTTCCTTTTGTCTCTTTGTCTGAACCGCAGATGGATGCTGATTGAACTGATTCCGCTGATTTCTGCGAAATCATAAAAATCTGCGGGAATTTGCGGTTCAGACATCGGTCAACAAAATGAATCGATGTCGGTAGTTCCGTTCATCACTTCCCACTGAACTCGGGTTTCCGTTTCTCCATGAAGGCGGTCATGGCCTCCATGAGGTCGTCCGACGGGATGATGTTGGACGACACCGCCGCCACGTACTTCAGGCTGTCGGCTGTGGAATTGTCCATACTGAAATTGAGCACATCCTTGGACGCCTGGACGGCCAGCGGCGAGTTGGCGGCGATCTCCGACGCCATCTGTTCGGCCCCTGCAAACAGATCTTCCGCCGTGGGATAAACCGCGTTGACCAGGCGGATCTCTTTGGCCCTCGCCGCATCAAAATTTTTGGCCGTAAAGGCCAACTCCCGGGCCATGCCCTCCCCTACGATCCGGGGAATGCGCTGAAGCACGCCCACGTCGGCGACAAAGCCGACGGCCACCTCCCGGAGGGAAAACACCGCGTCTTCGGAACACAGGCGGATATCGCAGGCCGTCGCCATGTCGAGGCCGGCCCCGACGCAGTGGCCGTGGATGGCCGCGATCACCGGCTTGCGGCAATCCTCGATGCAGGTGATCGCCTTTTGCAAGTTGTGGAGTTTGGGGAGAAACCGCCACTTGACGCCGCCCTTCTGTTTTTCGTCCATCAATTCCGGCAATTCGGCGGTCATGCCCATCAAATCGATGCCGGCGGAAAAACAGGCCCCCTTGCCGGCCAGCACCACGGCCCGGATCTCCGGGTCGGCGTCCAGATCCGCGAAGATCGCCGGCGGTTCGCTCCAGGCCGGCGGGTTCATGGCGTTTTTCTTGTCCGGACGGTTGAGATACACCCAGGCGATGGGCGGTTTTTTATCGACAAGGTAAAACTCGCAGTCGCTCATATCGTCACCTCGCTTCATACGGTTTTCAAATACGGTCCGACGGCCAGCAGCGTCTGGTTCCGGTCCTCGATGTTGA
>CAYPCE010000171.1:0-8096 GCA_964409085.1 uncultured Desulfobacteraceae bacterium
AAGACGCTCGATTTGAACACATAGATTGACGTTCGACACACGGATGGTCACAAGCGGGCCGTCCGACCCCGCTGCCATGGATATCTTTGAAACAGTGCCCTGCAATCGGGAACAGGATGCTTCGGAGTCGGCTTGTGAGGAAAGGATGACAGATTTCGGCATGATGAGCAACACCGCATCCCTCGACGGCGGCTCCGGCACCACCAGTCGCTGCCCGTCCGATAGCCGCTTCCCCCACACCCCATCCGTTCCCTTTTCCCAAGGCCCGTAAATGATGTTCACGGCCGAAGACCCCAACGGCCGGCCTCTAAAGAGATGGATCACATCATCGCACACCTCGTGCAGCCACTCCCGGTCATGGCTGGCGATCACCAGTGTCGTTCCCCATTTCTTCCGGGCGTTCAACGCGGCCTCGCGGATCATCTGGGCACTGGCGCCGTCGACGCTGGCGGTGGGTTCGTCCAGGAGCAGGACTTCGGGCCGGAGGGCCAGCCGGGCGGCCAGGGCCACCCGCTGGGCTTCGCCGCCGGAGAGTTCGTTCCATGAGCGGTTCATGAAAACGTCCGGATCAAGGCCCACCAGGGTAAGGGCGCCGGCCACCTGGGACCGGAAGTCTTTCAGGCCGTTCCGGATCCTCAGTCCATACACCACATTATCGAAAACGGTTCGTTTCAATAAATAGGGTTCCTGCGTCAAGAGCGTGACCTGGAAGCGGACGCCGTGGGAAAAGGGGACTTCGGGATTTCCGTTGAATCGGATCTGACCCTGGGTGGGGCGGTTCACGAAGGCCAAAAGCGTCAACAGGGTGCTTTTTCCGCTGCCGTTCGGTCCCACCAACCCCAGTATCGAGGCCCTGTCCACGGTGAATCGATCCAGTTGAAGCACCGGGCGTCCGTTGTAGCGGTGGACGAGATCCTGGATGGTGTAGATCGGCTGGGTCATCGGGACATCAGTGAAATTTGCCTTCCGGGTCCACCTTGGTCAGCGTCTTTTTGGCCAGGGCCCGGACATCCGGAATGCTGTCGGTGTTCATGACCTTGGCCAGGCGGGGCGCGGTTAATTTGGCGGCCGAGGGGCCGAAAATTCCCAGGGCTTCCACGGCGGCGGCCCGGGCGCTCCACTGGCTCTCGCCCAGGGAGTTCATGAGCTGGGGAATCCGGCTGCGGGCTGCTTTGGTTCGCGGCCATTGGGGATCAATTTTTTTCAGGGCCGCGCGAACCGTGAGACGGGCGTTTTTGTCGCTGTCCGCCAGCTGTTCCACGAGTGTCGGAAGGGCTTTTTGCGCCACCTCGGGGCCGATCTCGCCCAGGGCACCGGCGGCGGCGCTTCGTTTTTTCCAGTCCCCGGCGGTCAGGTCTTCGATGAGGGCGGGGACCGCCTTGGTCATAGTCGGATCCGCGCGCCATTCCGGATTGATCTTATTCAGTGCGGCCGCCGACGCGGCCCGAACCTTCTCGTCAGGGTCCCACAGTTTCGATATGAGCTTTGGGATCGCCTCTGTTGCCGGCGGACCGATGCGGGCCAGGGTCTGGGCCCCCGCGACCCGGACGGTCTCCAGGCCATGGTCCAGGGAAGCGGTGAAATGAGGAATGGCTTTCGTGGTGTGGGGACGCCGGGGCCATTCCGGGTCCATCTTCTCCAGGATCTTGGCGGCGGTGGCCTGGACGTTTTTATCACTGTCCACCAGGGCCTTCAGGAGGTCCGGGGCCGCTTTCCGGGCCTCGTCGCTCCGGAGCCATTTTGGGTCGATCCGTTTCAGGGCCTTGAGGGCGGCGTTCCGGATGTCGGCATCCCCGTCGATGAGCACGGCGACCAGGTCGCGGAGGGCGTCCCGCGCTCCCGGACCGAGGCCGGCCAGGGCCTCGATGGCGGCGATGCGCACGTCTCCGAATCCGGTGCGCAGGGTTTCGGTGAAATGGCCCAGCGCTTCCCGGGCCTTGTCGTTTTGGGGCCAGTCCGGATCGATGGTGTCCAGGACCGCCACAGCCGCCTGGCGCAGGGCCGCGTCGTCGCTTGTCAGGGTCATGACCAGGGGCGGGATCGCCGGTTCGCCGGCGGCCACGAGGGTTTCGGCAGCCGCTTCACGGGTCGCCTCATCGCTGTCCGTCAAACGGCCGATGAGCGGTTGGACGGCCTTTTCGGCGGCCGGCCCCATTTCCTTGAGTGCCCGGATCATGGCGACCCGGACCTCTTCGTCCGGATCATCCGCGCCGGCGGCCAGCCGGTCCACCGCCGACGCCGCAGGCGGGCCGATGGTGGCGATCACCCCGGCGGCGGCGATGCGGGCTCCTTTGTCGCGGCTTTTGAGGGGTTTCATGAGATCGGGGAGGATCTCGGCCACCGCTTCGTGCCGGGGCCAGTCCGGATCGATGATGCCAAGGGTTTCGGCGGCCGATTCCCGGACTTCTGCACTGTCGTCGGCCAGGGCCTTCATCAGGTGGGGGATGGCCGATTCGGCGAATGCGCCGTACCGGGCCAGAGTCCGGATCGCCCCGACGCGTTCCTGGACGGGATAATCGGCGGACAGGAACACCGAGGCCAGGTTGTCGATGTCCGGCTTGCCGCCGCCCGAGAGATGCTGGCGCAGCCGCGCCCCAAGGACGGTCAGCACACAGAGGGTCGCCAGCCGGAAAACGGCGGCCATGGCGGCCAGGGGCGTTCCCGGATCGGGATGGCCGAGGGTCGCGCCGAAAAGGGGGAGCAGGTCGGGAAAATCGACGACCCCGATCAGGTTTTCGACGGGCCAGAGCGCCATGGAAAGGGCGGGCCAGCTGTCGAGCCAGCCGAACACGACCATGAGGAGGGCCGAGCCGCCCAGCAACCCGATGCCGCCCCATTTGGCGGCCCCGGGCAGATCGTCGGCTTCCGGCAGCCGCGATGCCGCCCCTTTCACCAGGCCGAAGGCGGCCAGTCCACCGACAAGGGCCGACATGACCCCTAAAGCGGCGGCGGCCGGCAGACTCTGATGCGCGATGGGGGAGAGATCGGTCCATCCGAACCCGGCCAGAAGGTCTGGCAGGTCCACGGCGTCGATGAGATGACCGGCGAGAAAACGGAGCCAGTCGGCCATGGTGGGGGTAACGGTGGTGGTGTAGTGAAGACCGGGGGCGAGGCTGAATACCTGACGGTGGAGCAGGAAAAAAAGGACCAGTTGGACGGCGACGGACAAGAGAACGGGGAGAGGTCGCCGGTCTTCCTGGCGGAATCCATACAGCAGCAGCGTCGCCAGATGGACGCCGATGAGCGCTGCGGTGATCCAGACCAGGGTCCCCGGCCCGCCGACCCAGGACGCCATTTGGCCGCCCACGGTCAGGGCGGCGGCGGCATAGGCCGCGCCGATTATGATGGTCCCGATGATATACCGACCCCAGTTCATCTCGATTCGTCCTCGCGCTGGAAAAGAGTTGCCGGAAAATCGCCGTTCTGAAGGTGTCTCCCCTTGAAGGGACTTTTACCCGAGTTTCGGATAAATGTCAAAAGCTGGATGGGGATTCCGAACCGGGTCGGTGCTACCGGGTCCGCAGGAAAGACAGCGACAGGTTGACCACAAAGGCGATGGCCAGCAGCACCAGTCCCAGGGCGATCCCGATGGCGAACTGGCCCTTGTTGGTCTCCAGGGCGATGGCGGTGGTGATGGTCCGGGTGTGCCATTTGATATTGCCGCCCACCATCATGGAGATCCCCACCTCGGTGAGGACCCGTCCGTAGGCGGTGACGCCGGCGGCCAGGATGCTGAACCGGCCCTCCCAGAGGGTGGTCAGGGCCAGTTGCCGACGGCCGGCCCCCAGGGTCATCAGGGTGGTGTGGAGCCGGGCGTCCATGCTTTCCACCGCCGTGGCGGTGAGGGCCACCACGATGGGCAGGGCCAGAATCACCTGACCGATGGCGATGCCGGGGAGGGTAAACAGGAGATTCCACTCGCCCAACGGACCCCGTCGGGTGAGGAATGCGTAAACCAGGAGCCCGATGAAGACGGTGGGGAGGGCCAGGAGGGTGTCCACCAGCAACCGCAGGGGCCGTTTGCCCCGGAAGTCGTTGTAGCCCAGGGCGAAACCGGCGGGGATGCCGATGGCCAGACTGGCGGCCATGGAATAGGTGGAGACCCGGAGGGTGGCGGCAATGGCCGAAAACGCTTCCGGGTCACCCCGTAACAACAGGCCGATGGCTTCGAGAACGCCGGCGAGAATGAAGTCCATCGGCCTCGGGGGGATTGCCCGTGTTACTCAGCGTTGGGGGTAAAGAGTTGCTTGCCCAGCAGGCGGAAATCGGCGATGAGTTTCTGGGCGGCTTTGCCGGCCATCCAGTCCGAGAACTTCGTCGCCAGGTCGTATTTGGCGTTCTCGCACCGTTCGGGATTGACCGCCAGCACGCTGTACTGGTTCATCAGGATCTCGTCGCCTTCAACCAGGATCACCAATGGCGGGTTGCCGCCCTGGTCGGCTTCGTATTTGATGTAGGTGCCCCGGTCGGTCATGGTGTAGCCGTTGCGTTCGGCGGCGATCCGGATGGTGGCCAGCATGCCCTGGCCGGTCTGGACGTACCAGTTTTCCTTTTCCGGCAGGGGCAGCCCCGCCTCTTTCCAGAGCAGCTTCTCCTTTTTATTGGTGCCGGAATTGTCGCCCCGGCTGGCAAAGGTCGCCCCCTTGGCTTGAATGGCCTTCAGGGCGCCGGAGACGCTGCCGCCCTTGATGCCGGCCGGGTCCCCCGGCGGGCCGATGAGGACGAAGTCGTTGTACATGATCTGGGTCCGGTCCACGCCGTAGCCGTCTTTAACATATTGTTTTTCCGCCGGCGGCGCATGGACCAGCAGGACGTCCACATCACAGTTCTTGCCCATGGCCAGGGCCTTGCCGGTGCCCACGGCGGTCCATTTAAGGTCGATGCCCGTCGCCTTTTCAAAATAGGGCGCCAAGTAGTCCAGCAGGCCGGTGTTGTCGGTGCTGGTGGTGGTGGCCATCATCAGCGTGTCGGCCGAAAAAGCCGGCCCGCCGAAGAGCAAGAGCGACAGGCAGACCGCCGCTGTGAAGAGTCGAATTCCGTGTCGTTGTCTCATGATGCTGCCTCCTTTTCCATTTCCATTGTTTCCATTTGATCCATCTCTTCACGGGACGGGAACACCATCTGGCCGCTTTTGCGGACGTCGTAACCGCTCATGCGGTCGGCGATGTCCCTGAACGGCTTGTCGTGGAACAGCCCCAGGAAGCGCTGGATCCCTTCATCGAAAAACCGTTCCTTTTTCACCAGAAGGTCGAACCGCTCCCACCGGAGGGGGATGAAATCGAGCCCCAAAAGGGCGGCGACGGCCCGGATGGCGGGTCCGGCGTCGGACCGGCCCGACAGGATTTCGAGTCCCACGTCCAGGTGGCGCTGCACTTCGTGGTCGTATCCCTTTACGGCGTCGCCTTTCAGGCCCGCTTTCCTCAACTCCCGATCCAGGAGCAGCCGGGTGCCGGTGCCCATGGACCGGTTGACGATCCGGATGCCGGGGTCCCCCAGATTCTCGACGCCGCGGATGGATTTGGGGTTGCCCTTCTGGATCAGCAACCCCTGCTCCCGGCGGCAGAAATTGACCACCGCCGGCATCCGGTCCAGTTCCCGGGTGGCGAATTCGAAATTGTATTCCGAATCATCGTCCTGGAGCAGGTGACTGGACGCCATGTGGCAGAGGTTCTGGCGGAGGGCCCGGAGTCCGCCCAGACTGCCCAGGTTGCCGAAAACGGCCACCTGGTCGGCGTGTTGCCGGTTGAACAGGGCAATCGCGCCATCCAGCAGTGGATCGTTGCTGCCGGTGATGATCAGAAGACCATGATACGGCGGCAGCAGGGCGGCGGGCTCCGGGTAATTGAGTGTGTTGGCTTCGATCCACTGCTCGACGAGATGTTTGGGGAAAAGCCATTTGCCGGTGATTTTGGTGGCCGGCAGCCCTTTCTCCGATATCAGTGTATAGATCATCTTTTCGTTGACGCCGAGAAACCGGGCCGTTTCCCGGGTGGACATCATCTTCCCGGGGACGTCGTTTCCTTTTTTGGGCGTCGTTTTGTCTATCTTTGCCACTGTGCATTGCTCCCGTGACGATCAGGTGTGCTGAACCGGTTATGTCTAACGGAAACTAACGGAAAAGGTTTGTGCGTGTCAAGATAATCTGGATAGGCAGCTTTATACGAACAAAAAATAACCAAAAATGCCTGTATGTACGGATAAGGTGGGACATCTTAGCCGGTGAATGGACGGTGGAGAGAGACGAGCGGTTTGACCGCGGGGGCAACCGTCGGAGCCTCCCGTGATGCCGCTTGACAGCGCCGCCCCGGCGCCTGTATGAGTGCGGTACATGCTTTTGCCCGAATCCACGTACCTTTATAAAGAGGAGGTAGACCATGAAAGCGATTCAGACAGACGCGGCGCCCGACGCCATCGGCCCCTATTCCCAGGCCATGGCGGCGGGTCCTTTCGTGTTCGTGAGCGGACAGATCGGGTTGGCGCCCGGCGCCGCCGAACTCGTCAGCCCCGATTTCGGCCCCCAGGCCCGGCAGGCCCTTCAGAACATGAAGGCCATCGTCGAGGCCAGCGGGCACACGCTCTCGGATGTGGCCTCGGTGGATGTGTTTTTGACCAATATTCACCGCTTCGAAGAGTTCAACGCCATGTACGGGGAGTATTTCTCCGACCATCGGCCGGCGCGGGCGGTCATCGAAGTCTGCGGTCTGCCCAAGGGCGCCCAGGTGGAGATCCGCTGCCTGGCGCTCCGTCAATCCCGTTGACACCCCCCGTCAACTCTGCTAAACCTGCTACGTCTGAAGGATTAGGAAGTCTACTTAAACCTGTAAAATTTGAGGAAGGAGAGGAGACGTATGAAAAAGATTCTGTTGCTGACCCTTGCATTCTGCTTTCTGGCGTCCGGCGCCGCCTTTGCCGACACGGTCAAGATCGGCCTCATGGGCCCCATGACCGGGCCCTGGGCCAGTGAAGGCCAGGAGATGAAACAGGTCCTGGATCTGTTGGCCGGCGAGATCAACGACGCCGGCGGCCTCAACGGCATGCAGGTGGAGGTCATCGCCGAGGACGACGCCGGTGACCCCCGGCAGGCCTCCCTGGCCGCCACCCGGCTGACCACCAAGGACATCGTGGCCGTCATCGGCACCTACGGGTCCTCCATCACCGAGGCGACCCAGAACATCTATGACGAATCGAGCATCATCCAGGTGGCCAACGGCTCCACCGCCATCCGGTTGACGGAAAAGGGCCTGGAATACTTTTTCCGCACCTGCCCCCGGGACGACGAGCAGGGCAAAGTGGCGGCCCAGACCATCAAGGATCTCGGATTCAAAAAGGTGGCCATCCTCCACGACAACACCTCCTACGCCAAGGGCCTGGCCAGCGAAACCCAGGGCCTGCTCAAGGACGAAGGGGGCATGGAGATCGTTTTCTTCGAAGCCCTGACCCCGGGCGAGCGGGACTACAACGCCATCCTCACCAAATTGAAGGCGGTCAAGCCCGACTGCGTCTTCTTCACCGGATACTATCCCGAGGCGGGCCTGCTCCTCCGCCAGAAAAACGAGATGGGCTGGGACGTGCCGTTTATCGGCGGCGACGCCACCAACCATCCCGACCTGGTCAAGATCGCCGGCAAAGACTCGGTCTACGGGTTCTATTTCGTCAGCGCCCCGTTGCCCAAGGACCTGGACACCCCCGAGGCCAAGAGCTTCGTGGCCGACTTCGGGAGCCAGTACGGCAACCCGCCCCAGTCCATCTATGCGGTGCTGGCGGGTGACGGCTTCCGGGTCGTGGCCGAAGCCATCCGCCAGACGAAATCCACGGACACCGACAAGCTGGCTGACTATCTTCACGTAAAACTGACCGACTTCCCCGGCCTCACCGGCACCATCTCCTTTAACGACAAGGGAGACCGCGTGGGCGAAGTCTACCGGGTTTACAAGGTGAACGAGGAAGGGGAGTTCATCCTCCAGCCGTAACGATCCGAAACCCTGAAGCCGGGCGGTTTCCGCCCGGCTTTTTTACGACAAACCGCCTCACAGGGCCGAATCATCCATGGAACAATTCTTTCAGCAGTTGACAAACGGACTGGCCGTCGGCGGCAT
>CAYPCE010000172.1:0-8009 GCA_964409085.1 uncultured Desulfobacteraceae bacterium
CCGCGCAGATTGGACTTGACCTTGAGCACGGTATCCTCGTCCAGAGAACTCATGTGACTCCTGACCGGGATGTCCATGTCCTTCAGTTTGTCCAGGAGCACTTTGTTCTTCATGTTCAAATCTCTGGCAAGCTCATAAACTCTGATATTTGCCATTCATCCCCCTTACATTCGCCGAATTCAGGAATGGTGTGTATCGTCCGGCGTGTCTTCAGCGGCCTCCAGCGGCGCTTCCCGTCCTTCGGAATCCGCTCCGTTCGGGGACGCGGGTTCCGCTTCCGCTGGGTCTGATGCTGTTTCTGCTGCTTCGGTTGTTTCCGCTTCTGCCGCTGGGTCCGTTTCGGAGTCGCTGGGTGTGTCTTCTTCGGCACTTGATCCCGTTTCCGCTTCGACTGAATCCGGTACGGAATCCTCCGTAACGGGATGCTCGGGCTCCGATTCGGCTCTTTCTTCGTTTAGCACATGAAATTTCGCTCTTTCAATGAGTTTTTCAGCGGTCTCCTCGGTCATTTCCCGGACGGACATCAGGTCTTCCACGGTGGCCTTGCTGATCTCCTCGGCGGAGAAAAAGCCCTTTTCATAGAGGGCATCCGCCTGGCTGATCCCCACGCCGGGCAGGGAAACGAGGGATTCGTAGCCCTCTTTCATGGCTTTGCTGTAGTGGCTTTCGCTCTTCACGTCGAGCCGCCATTTGGTCAGTTTGGAGGCGAGCCGAACGTTCTGACCCCGTTTCCCGATGGCCACCGACAGGTATTCGTCCGGGACGATCACCTCCATGGTTCGGTTGTCTTCGTCGATGATGACCCGGGAGATCTCCGCCGGCGCCAAGGCGTTGCAGACGAATTTGGCCGGGTCCACGTGCCAGGGGATGATGTCGATCTTTTCCCCGCGGAGTTCCTGGACCACGTTTTGCACCCGGCTGCCTTTCATGCCGACGCAGGCGCCCACCGGATCGATGTCGGAGTCATTGGAGGCCACGGCGAATTTGGACCGGCTCCCGGCCTCCCGGGCCGCGCCCATGATGGTGACGATGCCTTCCGTGATTTCGGGCACTTCGGTTTTGAACAGCGCGATGAGAAAGCTGGGATGACTCCGGGTCAGGATCACCTGGGGTCCCCGGGTGTCCAGGCGCACATCCATAATGTAGGCCCGGACCCGGTCGCCCCGGCGGTACACCTCCCGGGGCACCTGCTCCCGTTCCGGCAGCACCCCTTCGGTCTGGCCGAAATTGACAATGATATCGCCCCGTTCGAACCGCTGGACGATGCCGTTGATGATCTCCCCTTTTCGGTCGATGAAATTGGCATACACGGCATTCCGTTCGGCTTCTTTCATCTTCTGGATGATCACCTGCTTGGCCGACTGGGCCGCGATCCGGCCGAATTCCGTGGTGTCCAGCTTCACGCCGAGGCTGTCGCCGAATTCGCAGTCGGGGTCCAGCCGCAGGCCCTCTTTCATGGTCATTTGGAGCTGGGGATCGGTGATCTCCTCCACCACCTCGCGAAACTGGAAGACCTCGATTTCCCCGGCGTCATCGTTGTACTGGGCTTCGATGTCGATCCGGTTGCCGTATTTTTTCTTGGCCGCCGATTTCAGGGCTTCTTCCAGGGCGCTGATCAATACCTGGCTGTCGATGCCCCGGTCCCGGCTCACCTGTTCGATCACACGTTTTATGTCCATTAAAAACATTGTTTAGCTATCTCCGTTTTGGTTGACCAGCTTGGCTCGGGAGATCTCTTCGTAGGGGAGGGTAACGGTGCGTTCCGCCGTCTGGAGCAGCACCTGGTCTCCGGATAACCCCAGAAGAACCCCCTTGAAATTCCGCTGGCCGTCCCGGGGCCGCGTGATTCGGATTTTTGCCCTGCTCCCCATGAATCGTTCGAAATCGTGTTTTTTCCCCAAAGGGCGCTCCGGCCCTGGTGAGGAGACTTCTAAGTTATACGCCCCGCTCTCGTCGATACTCACATCCAGCAGGTCCCCCAGTTCCCGGCTGACCCCCACACAGTCATCCAGGTTGACCCCGCCCGGTTTGTCGATGTACAACCGCAGCACCCGGCCGGCGGGCTCGCGTTGAAATTCCACATGGACAAGCTCCATACCGCGGGATTCGCACAGGGGTCCCGCCAGCGCCGATGCCTGGGCGACGATCTGCCGCACCTGAGCCGGGGATAAAGGCTTCTGCTTCCCCTCTCCGCGTGGCCCCGGCTTTCCTTTGGGGCCGATTTTGGTCTTTTGCGACCGCATACGGATATCGCAACCTCCAGAAAAAACAAAAACGGGCGACCGCCCGTTTTGTGACATTGATGAAACCTTTTACATTCAGTGGATGTTTGAAGTTATCTGATCATAACATTACGCCGTAAGAAAAGGTTTCCTTCACAACAACTGCCCCAAAATAAAAGGTCTGCCACATGACCCCGCAACACTATCGGCGGCCGGGAAACATTTGGAGCGGGCAACGAGATTCGAACTCGCGACACCAAGCTTGGGAAGCTTGTACTCTACCAACTGAGCTATGCCCGCCCATTTTGATCAAGGGTAGTTGTATAGGACTTTTTTTTATTTTTGTCAATAAAATTATCGAAAAAATGGACAGATCCGATTGACCGGTGGTAAGCGTTATCGTCGCCCTGCATAGAGGACCAGAATGAAAAAGCAGACGCCTACGCCGGTGGCGAAGTAGCCGTTGATTTCATCGTAAAACACGGCGCCGATCAGTCCCAAAAAGATGGCGGCCAAAGCCATGAGCAGGCCGACGATAAGGGCTGGGGTGACGCGGATCCGTTTTTTGGGCGGTTTATTTCTGGTCATCTCTGGCGGCGTTCCTTTCCTCGATCCGTTTCAAGATCTCTTTCAGTTGAACATTGGCGGCCGCCGAGGAGCGGTTGATCTCCTTGAGCAGCCCGATGATGTTCTCTTCATCGTCACCGATCTGGGTGGGGCGGGGATGTGCCGAGCCCATCTGCTTGGCGATATCATCCAGCCGGATGCCCAGCCCGACGATGAGGTAGAGGAGCAGCAGATAGGCGAACTCCTCCTCGCCCCAGTGGAAGAGAAATCCGCCGGTGAGAACGATGGCCAGAAAGATGAGGCTGGTGACGAAATAGGGGTTGCCCGGTAGTTTCATAAGGGATAGAGTGTCGGGGTGGTTAGCGTGGCGCTATTTGAATATATGTTTGACCGCCAGCCGTTCGAGTTCGGCGGCTTTGGGCCGGAAAGCGACCATGGCCAGCGACGAAACGAGAAGGAACGTGTATAGGGTGCCATCGTCATCGCCCAGGATGAACAGTACCAGGCCGTAAATGCCGATGCTCTCTGAAATGGCCAATGAGATGATGACGATGGAGGCATATTTCGACATGAACATCCGTTTGCTGATCAGCGGCTTTTCGTCGACATGCCGATGGATCGGACCCCGGGCCGACGGTGAAAACATCGACCGCCGGATAAAATAGAGGATCAGCAGTTCAATCGCCGACACCCCCAAAAGGATGCTCCGCAGCAGGTCGATGGGAAAACCCGGTCCCTGGATCCGTCGGATCCCCGGTTCCATGTGACAGATCAGCAGGTACATGGCCAGCGAACTGAGCATGGCGCCCCAGATGATCCATAATGTCAAAAAATGTCTGTTGAGTTCTCTGTCTTGATCTCCCGGCATCCCTATCCTATGCCCCCAAACGCTTCATTGACCAAGCATTCTATCCAGGTTTACCCATGGGGTCAATCGGAATTCTCACATGATGGGCGGGCAGTGATCCAGCACCGGACATGAACAGAAGGAGAGCCACCCCTCCATGCCCCAGATCCTGCTGATCCAACCCCCCATTCGGGATTTCTACCTCACCGCCAAGCGGACGGTTCCCCAAGGCCTCCTGTGCATCGCCGCCGCCCTGCGCCGGGAGGGATTTTCCGTGGCGATCTTCGACGGTCTGGCCACGGGGCGGTCCCGGATCATCCACTGGCCCCTGGAAATGGCCCATCTCGTCCCCTACTACGGCCGACCCGACCGATCGCCCTTCGGCCTCTTCCACCATTTTCGCCATTACGGCTACAGTTTCGATCACATCGGCCGGGTGGCCCGGGATTCCGGGGCCTTCCTGGTGGGGATCTCGTCCCTGTTCACCCCTTATGCGGAAGAAGCACTGGAGACGGCCCGCACCGTCAAGCGGTGGCATCCCCACTGCGCGATCGTACTGGGCGGGCACCACCCCACGGCCCTCCCGGCGTCGGTCCTGGCCGATCCGACCGTGGATTACGTCATCCGGGGGGAAGGAGAGCCGGCGATGCCGATGCTGGCCAGGGCCATGAGGGGCGGACTGGATCTGGAGAAGGTCCCCGGCATCGGGTTCCGGAAAGCGGACGGTGGAATCCACGCGGCGCCGCCCGCCGTGATGGCGTCCCCGGACGATTTCCCGCTGCCGGCCCTGGACCTGATGAAGCACGACTTCTATCGGCGGAAAGGGAGGGGAAGTGCTGTGGTGACGGCCAGCCGGGGATGTCCGTTGCGGTGCAGCTACTGCTGCCTGGCCGGTTCCGCCATTCCGTACCGCCGCCGGCGGGTCGAATCGGTGATGGCCGAGATCGAGCAGGCGGTGGCCGGCTTCGGGGCCGGGTTCATCGATTTCGAAGATGAAAACCTGACATTGGATCGGGAATGGGGGGACCGGTTGTTATCGGAGATCGTCCGCCGGTTCGGGGAAGGGGGGTTGGAATTGCGGGCCATGAACGGTCTTTACCCGCCCTCCCTGGATCGGGCGATGATCCGATGGATGCGGGCTGCCGGGTTTCAGACCCTCAATCTTTCCCTGGGATCGACCTCTTCGGAGCAGCTCAGGCGGTTCAACCGGCCCGACGTCCGGGATGGTTTTGAACGGGCATTGATCCTTGCCGAGCGATGGGGAATGGCGGCGGTCAGCTACATCATCGTGGGCGCGCCGGGACAATCGCCCGAAACATCGGTGGCGGATCTCATCGATCTGGCGGCGCGGCCGACATTGGCCGGTGTCTCGGTCTTCTATCCGGCGCCGGGCAGTGCGGATTATGGGCGGTGTGAGAGGGAGGGTCTCCTGCCGGCGCGGTTTTCCCAGATGCGCGCGTCGGCGCTGCCCATCGCCCACACCACGGATCGAACCGCGACGGTCACGTTGTTGCGGGTGGGACGCATACTCAATTTCATCAAAGGACTCCTCGCCGATGGCCTCGATCTGCCGCCCCCTTCTCGATCGGTCCGGACGGTCCTGCCGGAGACCGATCGCCGGAAGGCGGGCCTGCGGCTGCTGAGCTGGTTTCTGGGGGATGGGAAGATCCGCGGGATCCTGCCCGACGGCAAGGTTTATGAGCATGGGACCGATCCGGAACTGTCCCGGATGTTCCTTCAGGGGCTGATGTCGGTGGATTCGATCCGGCAGCGGATCCCGCGCCGGTCAACGGGGTAGATGGTCAGGGGAAACCATCCGGGCCGAAGGGATACGCGAACCCGGGGAAAGGATGGTGGAAGGGGTCGAGCTGTCGAAGGGTGCGGAAGAAGAGAGGGCCCGGAAAGGGAAGTTTCCGGGCCCAACCGTCTCATTGCCGGGCAACTGGGGGCTAGTACATCATGCCGCCGACATACACGCCGGCACCCACAAAATAGTCCGTATCCGGCACCCGATAGATATAGGTGATCTTCTTTGAAGGGGTGGACTTGCCGGGTTTGGGCCACATGTATTCGACCCATCCGTGGCCGACATTTTTGGCCAGGTTGACGAAATGAACGAAAAGAGCCTTGTCCGTGGGGTCGGTGTAGAGCAGGACATGGTCCTTCTTGGTCAGTTCAGGCTGGAAGGGATGGGCGATCATCTTGCCGTCCAGGTTCATCAGAAAGACGTAGGAATCTTTCCAGACAAAGGGACCCTGCGGGTTGCCGATAATTTTGGCGGCTTCCTCGATGCCTTTGGCGGTGACCATGGAGGCGGCCTCGTGGCAGCGGACCACGCATTCGTCCTTGGTGGCGGACGGCCCGGCGACGGCCGTGGCCGCAAAACAGAGAATGATCATTATGCTTGACAACAGATACGGTTTTTTCATGACTCCCTCCTCATCGCGTCCTTCGCGTTCGGTTGGGGGCGCCTCTGTCGACGCCCGGTTGGCGATCGTCGATTCTATTTGAGCCAGGGTTTGCCCACCGGCAGCACGTCTCTGCCGAACACCTGCGCATAGATGACATGGGCCATCATGTACCACGCGGAAAGGGCGCACGCCATCAGTTCCCATCCCGCCACCACCGTCATCTGGGGATAGCCGAAGTGGGCCAGATCCAGCAGGATGAAGCCGATCAGCAGCAGGGTGAAAGTAATGGCCATGGCGGTGTGAATCCTCATGGCCGCCACCCACATGATGGCGGTGTAAAGGGTCCAGACCACGAGGAACCATCCCACGTCGGTGGTGCTGGAGTGGTAGACGTTGAAATAATTTAGCATGAAAATGACGCCCAGGGCAACCCAGAACGAGCCGTACGAGACGAACGCGCTGAAACCGAAATTGTTGCCGCATTTGAACTCTTGGAAACCGGCGATCATCTGTGCCAGACCGCCGAAAACGAACGCCAAAGAGACCACGGGGCCGACGCCGCACCATCCCACATTGTGAAACTGCAGAATCAAGGTCGTGAGACCGAAGCCCGCGAGCCCGACGACCGCCGGGTTTCCTTGTGGTGTTTCTCCATTCGCCATAGTCTGAAACCTCCTTGCAACGAAAAAGATTTACGAAAAAATCAGCACCGCGCTGATGGGTTACCCGGAGACCTCTCGGTAGTTACTGAATGAGTTTCATTCAGTAAATAGAGAGCGAAGAACTATAAACCGAGTTTGAAAGCAAGGGATGTGCCAGTTTGTGCGACGGGACAGGAGAGCATTTGGAAAACAGGCCCTTTGGGGGCCCCGCCCCGCCCGCTGCCCCATACTTTGGGGATACAACTTCGGTTGTGGGATGGGACGGGTCGGGGGCGGAATGTGGGGAAAACGGGTAGATTCGGTAACGGGATAACCGCAATGGGGGTGGAGGTACAACCGGGGTTGTGGTCACAACTCCGGTTGTGGGGGTCCGGTTAGGGGGCAGGCGCCA
Source organism: uncultured Desulfobacteraceae bacterium (assembly GCA_964409085.1). Classification (GTDB taxonomy): domain Bacteria; phylum Desulfobacterota; class Desulfobacteria; order Desulfobacterales; family JAABSP01; genus JAABTD01. The sequence continues at coordinate 7,101 of CAYPCE010000172.1, forward strand.
TCTTTTTCAGCCGTTTGCTCAGGGCCTGCTGGGAGATCCCCAACATCCGGGCGGCGATGGACTGATTCCCATCGGCCCGTTTCATGGCTTCGGCGACCAGCAGGGCCGTGGCCTGTTTGATGGTGGGCAGAGAATGGGAAAAGGTAATGAGGGGACCTTCGGACGGGTCGTGAAGGGCGACGTCGGGGGGGGCGTCCGTCTCCCCGCCGATGTGGGCTTTGAAGACCTCAAGGGAGAGAATTCCCGACCGGTGGCGGCTGACCGCGTCGAAGATCATGGACTGGAGTTCCCGGATGTTGCCGGGGAAACGGTAGGATTTCAGGAGGGGATAAAAGGCGTCGGGCGGCGTGGGTACTTTTTTGCCCAGGTTTTTGGCCGCTTCCGCCAAAAAATGGTCCGCCAGCAGCGGGACATCGTCGATGCGGTCCCGGAGGGGCGGGATATAGATGCGGTGGGTCCGCAACCGGTAGTTGAGATCCTTGCGGAATCTGCCTTTGTTCTGAAGTTCCGACAGGTTCTGGTTGGTCGCCGCCACGATCCGGGTGTCGGTCTGGCGGGGAGTATCCTCTCCCAGACGGAAGTATTCCCCTTCCTGGAGCAGGCGGAGCAGCTTGACCTGGGACGCATGGCTCAGATCGCCGATCTCGTCCAGAAAAAGGGTGCCGCCGGCCGCCTGCTCGATAAGGCCGTTTCGAATCCGGTCCGCCCCCGTAAAAGCGCCCTTTTGATGGCCGAAAAGGGTGTCGGAAAAGACGTTATCGTCCAGGCCCGCCACGTTGACCGCCACAAACTCCCCTTTAACGCCGGACAGGGTGTGGAGGGTCCGTGCCACCAGCTCTTTTCCCACGCCGGTCTCCCCGCGGATCAGCACCGGTTGTGAGGTCCGGGCGATGGCCTCGATGTACTGGA
>CAYPCE010000173.1:0-7922 GCA_964409085.1 uncultured Desulfobacteraceae bacterium
TTATACCAAATCGAAATGGTTTCCAGCAGATCTTCCGCCGCAACGCCTTTCTTCTCCGACAACTCGCCTATGTACCGTGCAAATTGGCTCTTCAACTCGTCAAATGTGTACCCCAGCATGGCGTCGTACTTGTCCTGCATGGAAATATCGTTCAGATTGTTCAAATCGGAAAAGATGCTGACCCGCGCAAATTTCGAGATACCGGTGATAAAGACGAACCGCAACGCGGCGGAAATATCTCCCCCCTTCAATACGCCGAAAACCTGCTTTAAGATATCCCGGTTTTGTTTGGCGATGGAAATCGCCTTTTCTCCGCCCCCCAGATGATTGATGATGGGCTTGTCGTACTCATCGATCAGCACAACGACGGATTCCCTCATAATTTCGGATAGTCGGATGATCAAACGGGAGAAACAGTCCGGCAAAGAACGCATCTTCTGATCAATGCCGTGTTTTTCGGAAAGCGCGTAGACAGCGTTCAGCAGGCTCTCTTTGAGCATCTCCGGATTCTCGGAATTGATCTGATTGAAATCGATTTTGACCACCGGGTGTTGTTTCCACCCCCAATCGGTTCCGGCAATAGACAGCCCTTCGAACAATTCTCTCCGCCCCTGGAACAGATAATCCAGGGTGGAAACGGTCAAAGATTTCCCGAAGCGGCGGGGGCGGGCGAAAAAATAGAAGCCCTGGGGCGGTCTCACCATCTGGTGGATGTACCGGGTTTTGTCCACATAGACAAAATTCCCGGTGATCATCCATTGAAAATCCTGAATGCCGACCGGTAAAAATTGTTCGGTCATGGGGGCTTCCCTCCTTTTGTTTTTCGGGCGCGCGGTCCTTCCCTTTAGCATCCCGCCAGATTATGGTATATCAGAGAAGAAGGCGGGCGCCAACGCCGGATACGGAGGAACCGCCGGAAAGGGGGAATGAAGTATGGCGGAGGAGTTGCCGGATCTCCTCGAAGAAACCGATGTGCAAACCGAGGAAGAGGTGGATGAACCGCCCATGTACCGGGTGATTCTTCACAATGATGACTATACGCCCCGGGAATTCGTGGTGCAGGTGCTGATGGTGGTCTTCAACAAGAGCGAAGAGGCCGCGACCCAGCTCATGTGGCACGTCCACAAAAACGGGACCGGTTTGTGCGGGGTGTACACCTACGAAGTGGCCGAGACCAAGGTGAGCACGGTGCGCGATCTGGCGAGAGAGTACGGATTTCCGTTGCGCACGACCATGGAACCCGAGTAGCGTCCCGACATTCAACGGCCCGCCCCGGCGTTTCTCTTTGCCGGGGCGGGCCGCCTGCCTGACAGCCTATCCGAATCAACGATGGATGAGCGCCTCCCTCCTTGACGATGGTTTCCGGGGCGACGCCTTAATTGGCCGGCGCCCCGGCGGCCGATACCGAATCCGATGATGCCCTACGCACTGCGTCCTTTGCCGGAAGAACCAATCTGAATGTCAGCGTTCAGTATTAAAAAAACATCTCTCTTATCTTGACTATTTTATCCGTAAAGTTTACGTAAGCCGGAAACGGGGGCTCGCCATTACCATGCAGCCTCGCATCCATCGTCCAGCGCCGCCTGATCCGCATGGACGACGTATTTACCCAATATGCCTCTGAATTTTATTTGATATGATCTCATTCCATAAAACGAGCTGCTTCACGCGGTATGAACAACTCGGCCGCAGCCCCCCGCCGGCGACGGCTGTATTGCGTCGTGACGACCCCGCTCAACCGATGATCCAGGCCGGTGGTTTTACATTTGTCAATTTAACCGCACTCACAGGGAGATGAACATGAAAATAGCCATACCAGCAATTCCTACTAGATTTGTGATGTTCTTGATTATATGCTGCTCGCTTTTTTTGACAGATGACAATTCCCATGCGCTATCCCGGATGGACATCACGGAAACAGGGTCCCTTCAAGCCATGGTTCTTACGGGAAATGAGGCTCAGATGCGAACCGGTTGGAGTATGGCCAAAGGCGACTTCAATGGAGACGGCGTCGATGACCTGGCCATCGGCTCTCCGGGCGCCATCGTACAGGGAAAAGCGGATGCCGGGGCGGTTTCCATTTATTTCGGGGGAGAACCTTTTGGCGGTCTATCCGGCGACATTGAGCTGGCTCAGCTTCAAGATCCTCAGGAAGATGTGCTCATGGTGGGGGCGGCAGAAGACGAAGGGGTTGGCTACAAGGTGGTTTCGGGGAACGTCAACGGCGACAGCTATGATGACATCATCATCGTCGCCATGGATTGGGAAAGCGATACGAACATCAAGCCCGAGAACACAAAAATCTACGTTGTCCTGGGAAAAGCGAACTTCCAAGGCATTATCGCGTTGGCCGCCAAGGCGGATGCCACGTTGTATCGTGAAGCCCCGGCGGGGCAGGAAACAGACTCCATGAACGTGACAAGCATGGCCGTCGGGAAGCTGAACAATGATCAATACGACGACATCGTCATCACCGATGACCTGGTTCTCACCGTCGATAAGGGCTCTCCCCTGGCGCCGGGCGGCACCTTCGATCTATCCCGCCATGGCGGCAACAACGGCGCGGCGTACATCGTCTGGGGCAAAGCGACATGGGGCGATATGAATTTGACAACCGAATCGGATGTCATCATCAATCGCAATGGGGGCGACGATACTTTCCAGGCCTATTCCGCCGCTATCGGGGATCTGGACGGAGACGGCAAAGCCGACCTCGCCCTCGGGGCAAAAAAGGAAGACCAGGAGGGCAAGACCGCCGCCGGAACCGTATACGTTATCTGGGGCCAGGGTTTCCCGACTCAAAGCGAGGTGGACATTGATGCCGCCGCCGGCCTCGTCATATCCGGCGGATGCGATAACGATATGATCGGGGGCTCTCTGGCCATCGGTGATATCGACAATGATTCACCCGCCCTTAAAGATCTTTTGATCGGGGCGCCGGACTCCAATTTGTGCGGCATCAATCAGGATGGCATTGGAAGCGTTGCCGTCCTTTCGGGCCGAACGGACTGGCCGTCGAGCTGGAATCTCAACACGATATTCGGGGATGGATACGATCTGCAATTTTCGTGGAAGAATGAATACGCCCGCCCCGGCATCTACACCGGAGAAACCCTGATCGTCGAGGACGTAAACGGAGACGGCACAGGCGACGTGGTCATTGGAACGCCCGGCGCCTCCACAGACCCCAAGGACTTGAAATGTGGCTTGATTTCAGTCGTCTACGGCGGCGATTTCACGAAGGACGAGTATGGGTTGAGCGCTGATGCCGACATCATGATCACCGCCCCCACCGGGGAAGATGTTTTGTCCAACGGTCATATGGGATCGAGCATCGCTGTGGGCAATTTCAATGGCGCAGGTGAACCGGACATAGTCGTGGGCGCGCCCAAGGGGAAAAATTTCAGCGGCAACACTTCCGCTGGATGGTGCGGGGTGTTGTTCGATGTAACCGGGAAAACCACCGGGCTTGCCTACGTGATCAACGGGCTGAAGGTGTTGGCGGGGCTCGACGCGCCCACCTGTGACAAAACCGGGGATGCAATCGTGACAATGGCGGATATCTTATTGGAATTAAAAAATATACTAAATTAGGCGCCTTTGATCGGAGCGGAGTCGTTGCCAAGGCGAACGCAACGGCTCCGCCAGAGATCGTGACCGCAAACCATTCCGGCAGGGTGAGCGCGGCGCGCGATATAGAAAGGGAGTACGGGTTTCCCCTGCGCACCACCATGGAACCAGAATGATCAACGCATTTCTGCGATCCTCTCGAGCATGTATATCGCCTCCGACAAGCCGATGACGCCGTCGTCGTCCACATCATCCTCTTCGAGGGTCAACTCCGCGGGGTCCATTCCCGTCAGGATGTTCAATACTTCCACCACGTGGTGCAAATCGTAGACTTTCGGATATTCCCAGGTTTCACAGGGATCGAAGACATTCATCACGATCCGCTCCGCCAGGTCCCATTCCGCGGAGGGGCCGCTGGCCCGTCCCATCCCCAAAAACCCTTCTTTCCCCTCCGGCCCACTGTTGTCGTCGTAGGCATCCCACAAAATGGCGTGGCGATGGCCCCAGTTGCCGCTGCCGCGGGTGTCGTACATCCAGTTGTAAATGGCGCGGGGTATCGACAGGGGGATGTTCGGGCCGGAAGAATAGAAAATAGACAAGTTTTCAGCGACTTCTAAAACATCATGACAGGCGCCGATGGCGGGATTGGCCGACAACCGTTCCCAGGGGGTGTGGCCGTCTTCTTCGTGCCCAAACACATCGTTTTCGACCAGATACTCGGCGTAATCCTGGGCCACGGCATCCACATTTTCTTCGATTCCGTGCAAGGGCGCCACGCCCCGATCTTCGCGCTCGCGGTTGATCAGCCAGAGCGCTTTTTCGTCGCCGGTCATGGCGTCCCACTCGGCCTGGGACGGCAGGGACAGCATGGGAATGGCGGTTTCCAATTCGGCGTTTTCGTTTTTTCTGGCAGTGTTAAACGCCGTTTCGATGTCGCCGACCCCGGACCTTTCCGCCGACCAGCCCACATCGGAAAGCGGATCGTCGGGATAACTCCTGGGAGCCGCATCGGCATCGGCGACCAACAGACCGAGGAAAACCAGCGCAAAGGTCCATATCATCCGGTGTTTTTTCATTTTTCCGATTTCCCTGGGCCATGCCCGATGAGGGCTCTGGCCCGCTTGACAATGTTTTCGGTGGTAAACCCGTAGTTGGCCAGCACCTCGTTGCCCGGCGCCGAGGCCCCGAACCCGATGATGCCCAGCACATCGCTCCGGTTGTTCATGTACTTGTACCATCCCATAGGGTGGGCGGCCTCCACCACCAGACGGGGCGTCTCTTCTCCCCCCATGACCGAATCCCGGTACTCCCGGCCCATCTTGTCGAACAGGGCCCAGCAGGGCATGCTCACCACCCGGGCCGAAATCCCGTCGGCCGCCAGGCTTTCGGCCGCCTGGAGGGTGATGCTCACTTCGGAGCCCGTGGCGATGAGGACGATGTCCGGCGCTCCGTCCGTCTCCTTGAGCACATAAGCCCCCTTGCGGAGGTTGTCCGCCGGCGGATAGACCGTCCGGTCGAGGATGGGCAGCTTCTGGCGGCTCAGGATCAGGGCCACCGGCCCTTCGATGGCCGTCATGGCGGCCCGCCAGGCCTCCACGGTTTCGGCGGCATCCGCCGGCCGGATCACCGTCACCCCCTCGAACATCCGGAGGCTGGGCAGGTGTTCCACCGGCTGATGGGTGGGGCCGTCCTCGCCCACGGCCAGGCTGTCGTGGGTAAAGACGTAGATCACCGGCAGCTTCATGAGGGCCGCCAGGCGGATGGAGGGGCGCATGTAGTCCACGAAGACCAGGAAGGTGCCGCCGTAGGGCCGGATCCCCTTGTGCAGCGCCATGCCCGACATGATGGACGCCATGGCGTGCTCCCGGACCCCGAACCGGATGTTGCGGCCGTCGTAGGCCCCTTTCTGGAAGTCATGGGCCCCGTCGATGATGGTCTTGTTGGAAGGGGCCAGGTCGGCGGACCCGCCCATGAGGGTCGGAACCCGGCCGGCCAGGGCGTTGAGGGCCTTGCCCGACGCGGCCCGGGTGGCCATGGGCCCGTCTTCGGGCGCGAAGGTCGGCAGGTCGGCCTCCCATCCCTCGGGCATTTCGCCGCTGATGGCGACGTCCCATTCGGCCGCCAGATCCGGATGGGCCTTCCGGTACCCGGCGAAAAGCGATTCCCATTCCGCCTGAAGCCGCTTGCCCCGGGGAACCGCTTCCTGGAAGTGGAGGCCGGCCTGATCGGTGACGCAGAAATCCTCATCATCCGGACAGCCCAGGGTCCGTTTGGCCAGCTTGACCTCTTCCACGCCCAGGGGCGCGCCGTGGGCGTCGGCCGAGTCCTGCTTGTGGGGGCTGCCGAAGGCGATGTGGGTCCGGAGCTGGATCATGGAGGGATTGTCCGTTTCCGCTCTGGCCGCTTCCAGGGCTTTGATGATGGCGCTCACATCGTTGCCGTCCTCCAGCCGCTGGACGTGCCAGCCGCAGGCCTCGAACCGTTTGCGGACGTCCTCGGTGAAGGTGATGTCGGTGTCGCCTTCGATGGAGATCTCGTTGTCGTCGTAGATGCAGATCAGCCGTCCCAGGCCCCAGTGGCCGGCCAGGGAGGCGGCTTCGTAGGAGATCCCCTCCATCAGGTCGCCGTCTCCGCACATGACGTAGGTGTAATGATCGACGATCTCGAAGCCCGGCCGGTTGAACCGGGCCGCCAGGTGGCGTTCGGCCATGGCCATGCCCACGGCATTGGCGAACCCCTGTCCCAGGGGGCCGGTGGTGGTCTCCACGCCGGGGGTGAGCCCATATTCGGGATGGCCGGGCGTTTTGCTCCCCCACTGGCGGAAATTTTCGATGTCGTCCATGGTCAGGTCGTAACCGGTGAGATGGAGCATGGCATACAGGAGGCTGGAGGCGTGGCCCCCGGAGAGGACGAAACGGTCCCGATCGGGCCAGGCCGGATCGGCCGGATTGTGTTTCAGAAAATGGGTCCAGAGGGTGTAGGCCGCCGGGGCCAGGCCCATGGGCGCGCCCGGATGGCCGGAGTTGGCTTTCTCCACGGCGTCCATGCACAGCGCCCGGATGGTGTTGACATAGTGGTTTTCGAGGGTGATCCGGCTCTCCGGCTGATCGGTGGTCATGATCGGTCTCTCCTTTGGGTGTGTTGCGCGTTGCGGGTTAGAGGGCCCGCATCCATTCGGGTTTCAGGTTGACCCGGCCCTGGAGGGCGTCGTCAATGAGCGCCAGGGTCTTTTCCTTTTCCTTGGGAAACCGGGCGCGGATGGGCAGGTAGTTGGATGCGTGGTTGGCGTGGAACAGGCCCCGGGACATGTCGGTATGGGCGATCATGGTCCGGAGTTCCCGGAGCATCTCCATGGGCCCCGGCAGTTCGAACCGGCCGGCGTCGTAATCCTCGTACATGGGGGTGCCGGGAATGAGCATGAGGCTCAGGGCCCCCACGTATTCCGGATCGATGGCCGTCAGGACCCGGCCCGTCTCCTTGGCGTGGATCTCGGACCGCTCCCGGCCGGCGATCCCCAGGAGCACCGTCACCGATAGCTTGATCCCCGGCTCGCGGATCTTGCGGCCCATGGCGATCATGGTCTCTGACGACGCGCCTTTGTGGATGGCTTTCAGCGTTTCGTCGTCGCCCGTCTCCAGGCCCATGTAGGCGATGCCCAAGCCGTGGTCCCGGAGTTCGGCCAGCTCTTCCGGGGTCTTCATCTTGATGCTCTTGGTATTGGCGTAGACGCCCACCCGGGTGACCCAGGGCAGTTGGGCTTCGATTTCCTTCAGGATCTTGAGGAGCCGCTGCTGGGGGATGATCAGGGCATCGCCGTCGCACAGGAAGACGCGACGCTGCCGCTTGAAATGTTTGGCCGCGTAGGCGATGTCCGCCATGATGGTCTCGTCCGGCTTGATGGCGAACCGTTTGTCGGGGTAGGTGCCGCAAAACCGGCACTTGTTGTGGGAACACCCCAGGGTGACCTGGAGCAGGATGCTGTCCGCCTCGCTGGGCGGCCGGATGATATTGCCGCGATAATCCATGAATCATTACTCCTTTATGCCGGCGGGGCGGTCGGGCTTCGCCGCTCCCCCTTTTTCGGGCCTACGTTTATCGAAACCGTCATTTTTTGCAACCCCTTTTTGTGATTCGCAGTTGACAGGGGGACGGCCACGGGGCATCATCCATCCGAGACAATACCGCAACCGGGGAGCACCGCATGCACAAAGGACCCATCCATATCACCGACGATTTCGATCTGTCCTTCAAAGTCTACGAAGAGATGATGGCCAACCGGGTGAGCGAGATCCTGCTGGTCTCCAGCCCCTATGATGCCTTCATCATGGAGGAGGACGGCCGGCTGGCCGAGC
>CAYPCE010000174.1:0-7916 GCA_964409085.1 uncultured Desulfobacteraceae bacterium
CGGTGTCGGGGACCCGCTTCACGCAGACGAGTATGTTCATGCAATCGCTCCTTTCCTCTGTTTATTTCACTTTGCCGATCAAATAACTTGCAATCGTGTTCTTCTGGATCTCTTTGGTGCCCTCATAGATCTCGGTGATCTTGGCGTCGCGGTAGCACCGTTCCACCTCGTATTCGAGCATGTAGCCGTAGCCGCCCATGAGCTGGATCGCTTCGTCGGCCACTTCCACCGCCGTCCGGGCCGCGGCCATCTTGGCCATGGAGGTGAGTTTGGGATCCATGCGCCCCTGGTCGCAATTCCAGGCGGCCTTGTAGGTGAGCAGCCGCGCCATCTCGATTTTGGTGGCCATGTCCGCCAGTTTGTGCTGGGTGGCCTGGTACTGGGCGATCTTCTTGCCGAACTGCTCCCGGGCCTTGACGTAAGCAAGAGCCCGGTCGAAGGCCCCTTGTGCCGTGCCCAAGGCCTGGGCCGCCACCAGGATGCGGCTTTCATCGAAGAACTCCAGCACCTGGTAGAACCCCCTGCCCTCTTTGCCCACCAGGTTTTCCAGCGGCACCCGGACATCCTTGAAGGTCACCTCGGCGGTGTAGGTGAGGGTGATGCCCATTTTGTGCCCCACGTCCGTGGAGCCCACGCCGGGCCGGTCGGCCTCCACCAGGATGACGCTCATGCCCCGGTGGCTGGGCTGGGCGTCCGGATCGGTCTGGCAGAGTACCAGATAGAAGCCGGCCAGGGGGCCGCTGTTGGTGATGAAGATCTTGGATCCGTTGATCACCCACTCGTCGCCGTCCTTGACCGCCGTGGTCTCCATCCGGGTGATGTCCGACCCGTGGTCCGGCTCCGTAAAGGCCCCGCAGGAGAGGATCTCGGCCTCGGCCACTTTGGGCAGCCATTGGGCCTTCTGCGCCTCGTTGCCGAAATGGAGGATCAACTCCGAGGCGAAATCGGCGATGAGCAGACACGTGCCCACGGTGCTGTCGCCCCGGGCCAGTTCCTCGGCCACCAGGATGTTCTCCATGACCCCGAGCCCCTGGCCCGAATATTCCTCGGGAAAATGGATGCCGATGAACCCCAGATCACCGGCCTTTTTCCAGAGCTTTTCCGGGTATTCGTGCTTTTCGATGAGATCGTGGATCCGATCCTTCTTGAACTCGCCCTTGACGAAATCCCGGACCGCCTTCTGGATGTCTTTCTGTTCCGTTGTCAGCTCAAACTCCATCACGTTCTCCTTTTCAAATACCGACCCGTTGCGGGGTTTGCGGAAGACAGGTCACATCATCTCCAGGGCGCAGGCCATGGAAACCCCGCCGCCGCCGCAGAGCGTCGCCAGCCCCAGGGTCTTTCCCTGTTGTTTCATGGCATGGACCAGGGTCACCATGATCCGGCAGCCGGTGGCGCCCACGGGGTGGCCCAGGCCGATGCCCGACCCGTTGATGTTGGTGATCTCCCGGTTCAGGCCGAGTTCTTTTTCGCAGCCGATGTACTGGGCCGCAAAGGCCTCGTTGACCTCGATCGATTCAAAATCGGAGACCTTTAGGCCGCTGTTTTTCGTCAGATTCTGGACCGCCGGCACCGGCGAGAGCCCCATGACGGAGGGGTGGCAGGCGCCCCGGCCCGTGGCCTTGATCCGGGCCAGGGGCCGGATGCCCAGCTCTTTGGCCTTGTCCGCCGACATGATCACCATGCCGGCCGATCCGTCATTGATGCCCGAGGCATTCCCTGCGGTCACCTTTCCTGTCTTGGGAACAAACGCCGGCGGCAGACCCCGGAGTTTTTCCAGGGTCATGCCGGGCCGGAAATGCTCGTCCCGCTGGAAAACGACGGGATCTTTTTTCCGCTGGGGGACTTCCACCGGCACGATCTCCTCGGCAAAGGACCCGTCGTCGTTGGCCCGCTCGGCGTTGTTGTGGCTGCGCAGGGCCACCTCGTCCATCTCCTCCCGGCTGATGTCCAGGTACTGGGCCACGAATTCGGCGGTGTGGCCCATAATGTAGGGTTTGCCCAGAAAATGGCTGGCCGGGGCCTGGTCGGTATCCACCGGACTGCTCTCGTCAAAGGGGATGAGGTGGGACCCGCAGTGTAGGGCGTGGATCATGGCGTCCACCAAGGCGCCGTCCTGGAGCCGCAGCCCCCACCGGGCGCCCGGAACGGCGTAGGGAACCCCGGACATGTGCTCCACGCCGCCGGCCAGGATGACGTCGGCCATCCCCGCCTGGATCATGGCCATTCCCGAGACCACGGCCTCCATGCCGGAAATGCAGACCCGGTTGATGGTGACGGCGGTGATGCGGTCGGGAATACCCGCCATCAGGGCCCCCACCCGGGTCACGTTGAGGGTGTCGTGGTGTTCGACGCAGCATCCGTAGCGGATATCGTCGATGAGGTCCGGCGCGATGCCGGCCCGCCGAATGGCCTCCTTCATGGTGACGCTGGCCAGGACCGCGCCGTTCATGTCGCGCAGGGTCCCGCCGAAGGCGCCGATGGCGGTCCGGCAGGCGGATGCGATGACAACGTCTTTCATAAAGAATCTCCTCGTGGGCGATGGGAATGGGGTTCCCTTTTGGGTTCAAAAAGAAGCAGCGGGGGATTTCTCGGACCAGACGGAATAATCCACAAGACCGTACTGGCGCAGCTCCCGGGACAGCCCATGGGCCACGTCGCTTCCCCACGGTTGGGGATCGTCGGTATTCCACCGCAACAGGATCATCAGATCGTTGGAGACCGTCCCGTGGGTGTAGACCCGTGCCTCCTCCAGCGCTGCCGGCCGGGGGAACGCGGCGATCTGTTCGAGCAGTTCGTCCGACAGCGACCCCGGCCGCTCTGTTCGCAATTTAATGATTTCCAGCCATTTCATGGACGCTCTCCATCCTCGGCCGCCGTCCGCGCTGCACGACCGACCTATTGGCCGTCGAACATCCGCCGCATCACCTTTTTGTCCAGTTTTCCGACGCTGGTCTTGGGGATCTCGTCCACGAACCGATACTGGTCGGGCACCCCGTACCGGGGGAGTTTGCCGGCGTCGGCCGCCGCCTTCATGTAGGCCTTCAGGTCTTCTTCCCCGACGGTGCCTTTGAATTCGGGCCGGAGGACGACCAGCATGAGCGGCCGTTCGCCCCACTTCTCGTCGGGAATGCCGATGGCCGCGGACTCCAGCACCGCCTCGTGCTGGCTCATGAGGTTTTCCAAATCCAGGGAGGAAACCCATTCACCGCCGCTCTTGATGACGTCCTTGATCCGGTCGGTCACCTGGAGATACCCCTCCGGGTCGATGTGGCCCACATCCCCGCTGTGGAGCCAGCCGTTGCGCCAGAGTTCGGCGGATTTTTCCGGGGCCTTGAAATAGCTCTGGGTCAACCAGGGCGAGCGCATCACCACCTCGCCGGTGGAGACGCCGTCGTGGGGCAGCGGCCGGCCGTCGGTATCCACCACTTCGAACTCCGCCAGGGGGATGGGGAGGCCGGTCTTGCAGACCACGTCCAGCAGCCGGTCTTCGTCCCAGTCGGCCATGTGGGGCTTGGGCTGGGCCAGGCTCATCACCGGACAGGTTTCGGACATGCCGTACCCGGTATAGACAGTGATCCCCAGATCCTGGGTCGCTTTGGCCAATCCCTTGGAGAGTTTGGAGCCACCGATGATCACCTTCCACCGGGTGAGGTCGAGCCCCTTCACCGCCGGGCTGTTGACGAGCATCTGCAGGATGGTCGGCACGCAGTGGGAAAAGGTCACCTTCTCGCCGATGATGAGCTTCAGGAGCATCTCCGGCTCATATTTGCCGGGGTAGACCTGTTTCGCGCCCAGAAAGGTCGCCACATAGGGAATTCCCCAGGCGTGGACGTGGAACATGGGCGTGATGGGCATGTAAACGTCGTCGGAACGGAACCGGCCGATGGCGTCATAGGCGCCCACGGCCAGGGCCACAGAAAGGGTATGCAAGACCAGCTGGCGGTGGGTGAAATGGACCCCCTTGGGGTCGCCGGTGGTGCCGGTGGTATAGAACGTGGTGGCCTTGGTGTTTTCGTCCAGATCTGGAAAATCGTAGAGAGGTTCGGCCTCCGCCAGCATCTCCTCGTACATGGCGTCGAAGGGGGTTTTTGTGGTCGGCCGGCTGCCGTCCTCGGAGATCACGATCACCTTTTGGACGCCCCCCAGTTTGCCCCGGATGCTCTCCAGAATGGGCACGAAGTCGGCGTTGATGAGGATCGTCTTGGCCTCGGCGTGGTTGAGGGTGTAGAGGATCTGTTCGGCCGACAGCCGCCAGTTGACCATCTGCATGACGGCGCCCATCATGGGGACGGCGAAAAACGCCTCCAGAAACCGGTTGCTGTCGTAATCGAACACCGCCACCGTATCGCCGGGCGCTACGCCGAGCCGCTGGAGCCCGTTGGCCAGCCGGTGGATGCGTTCATTCAAATCGCGGTAGGTAAAGCGCTGTTGGTCGCGGTAGACGATCTCCCGCTCCGGTGAAAAGATCAACGGGGTGTTCAACAGCTTTTTGATGATCAACGGGTACTCGTAGTGCGCCCCCGGCGCGAACGACGTTTGGCTCATGGCGTCCTCCCCTTTCCTGTCAAAAAGTTGATGCTGCATACCGGCAAAAGCGTCTCCTAAACTGGTAGCACAAATCATGCCATTTCTCTCCATCCGCCCTGATGGCCGGTTCCGCAACCGCCGGGCGTTAAAAACCGCGCCATGGGAAAGAAAAACTGGACTATTTTCCGGACAGAGCATAAACTGTCTCCTGGGATAGCTTGTCCCGTCCGTTCAAAGGTTCGCCTGACGCCCCGAGGAGACTATGGTTCACGCCATCGATGACAACGACTTTTTCCGAGAAGCGACCCTCCGGATCTGCGGCAGCCTGGAGATCGAAAAGGCGCTCCGGGCCTGCCTCCTGTACCTCCGGGAGTTTATCCCGGTCGGTTCCATGAATTTCCACATGTACCACCGGGATCTGGGGATCGTCGAGACCGTTGCCCGGGCCACGCCGGAAAAGGGCCAGCCCCTCTCCCTGCGCACCCCCCTGTCGGCCCGGGCCCGGAACCGGATCGAGACCCAGCGATCCATCCGGGTCCGGCTGATTTCCCGTCTGGGCGACGATGCGGTGACCCGACCGGTGGCCCGGCAGCTGGCGGCCCTGGACCGGTCCGCCATCGTCATGGACCTGGTGGTCGAAAAAACCTTTCTCGGCATCCTGTCGGTTTTCGATGACGGGGAGCGGCCTTTCACCAGCGACCATTCCCGTCTGCTGGGTCTGCTCAACGAACCCTTTGCCATTGCGTTCGCCAACAGCCACCGGTACCGGGAACTCCAGAAACTCCGGGACCTCCTGGCCGACGACAACCGGTATTTTCAGGACGAACTCCGGCGGCTGGCGGGAGAGGAGATCATCGGCGCCGATTTCGGCCTCCGGGAGGCCATGGACGGGGTCCGGCGGGTAGCCCCCCTGGACAGCCCGGTGCTCCTGCTGGGGGAGACCGGTACGGGCAAGGAGGTCATCGCCAATGCCATCCACAATTCCTCGTCCCGCCGGAAAGCGCCCTTCATCAAGGTCAACTGCGGGGCCATCCCCCCGACCCTTATCGACAGCGAACTCTTCGGCCACGAAAAAGGGGCCTTTACCGGAGCCCTATCCCAGAAACGGGGCCGCATCGAGCGGGCCCACGGCGGAACGCTCTTTCTGGATGAAATCGGGGAACTCCCGCCCGAGGCCCAGGTCCGGCTCCTGCGGGTCCTCCAGGAAAAAGAGATCGACCGGATCGGCGGCGCCGAACCCGTTGCCGTCGATATCCGGATCATCGCCGCTACCCACCGGGACCTGGAGAAGCGGATTGCCCGAGGCCGGTTCCGGGAGGACCTCTACTTCCGCATCAAGGTCTTCCCCATCGCCATTCCCCCCTTGCGGCGGCGCCGGGCCGACATCCCCGATCTCCTCCAGCATTTCATCCGGAAAAAATCCCGGGAGATGAAACTGGGCACGGTCCCGACCCTGGCCCCCGGGGTCATCGACCGGCTCATGGCCTACCCCTGGCCCGGTAACGTCCGGGAACTGGAGAACGCCGTGGAGCGGGCCCTGATCCTGAACCAGCAGGGTCCGCTGCTCTTCGGGGACATCGGCGCGGGAAAAATTTCCAGCGGAGACGCTCCATGCCCCCCCCCCGGCGGCGGCGACGCGGCGCCTCAATCCCTGGACGCTGTCATGGCCGCTCACATCCGGAGGGTATTGGAATCCTGCAACGGCCGGGTGGAAGGGGACCATGGGGCGGCGAAACACCTCGATATCCACCCTTCGACGCTGCGAAAACGAATGAAGAAACTGGGCATCCCCTTCGGCCGGAACGTCCGGTCGAGCCGGCAGCGCGCTTTTTCTTGAAAACCGCCCGAACCGCCCTATCTTATGGGAACACCGGCCTCCGGCCATAACCCGTTGACGGGAAAAAGGAGGGAGATATGGGACATCGGAATCTCCTCAAAAACAAGCGGATCCTGGTGGTGGACGACGACCCCGACGTGCTGGAGACCCTCCAGGATCTCCTGGACGGATGCGACATCGATGTGGCATCTACCTTCAATGCCGCCAAAACATTGCTGGAAACCCGCCTCTACGACGCAGCGGTGCTGGACATCATGGGCGTTTCGGGGTACGACCTGCTCAAGATCGCCGTCCGGCGGAACGTGATCGCGGTGATGCTCACGGCCCGGGCCGTCGCACCCGAGGACATCGTCAAATCCTTCGAGGACGGGGCCGCCTTTTACGTGCCCAAGGAGGAAATGGCCAACATCGCCGTGTTTCTCAACGATGTCTTCGAAGCCGTGGAGCAGCGGAAAAGCCCCTGGGAACGGTGGACGGACCGGATGGGCCGTTACTGCGAACGGACCTTCGGCCCCCAGTGGCTGGAAAACGACCGGGTGATGTGGGAGAAGTTGCCGTTTCATTGAGGCGGATTGTTGGAAGAATTACACCCGATTTGATCCCGCCCGACCGCGCGGGAATAGATTCCCACGCGATTATGCGTCGTCCCTGCAGGACTGGAATAGCTCTAAAATGCCATGTCGGTTCATGATAAAACAGCGTGGGCGTTCACTCGACGAAGGAGGACCCTTTGAGCAGCAAACAGTCCGAGCCGGGCCGCCGCAACCTGCCGGAATTCAATCCAGGTCCGAGCGGAGAACTGGTGTCGGAGATTTTCAGGGAGTTAGGGGTATCCGGCGCGCTGATCGGCAGGCTGGCGGTATGGGCGTGGCTGCCGGAAACAGCGGATCATGCCTTTACAAAGGATTTAGACGTCGCCGTCTCCGGAGCGTCTCTATACGACATCCGGCGTTTTGCCTCGGGCAAGCCGTTCAAAACCGCCGACCTGCCCATCGGCGGGATCAACATTTCCAGCCCGGAAGACAACATCAACGTCGATTTCATCGACCGGTCGGCTGACGACTTCGGCGACTTCAGCGCCTTGTTCGAGGCGGCTGTCGAAGAAGCGGCGGCTTCCGGAAGAACCGTAGCGGTCGGCGAAAACGTCATTCCGCTGGTTTCCGCCGAACACCTCATCGCCATGAAAATGGTGGCCCACACCAAAAAAGACGAGGAAGACATCAAAAAACTGCTAAAAACCGTCGAGGTGGATGTTCGGACGCTCAGGGAAGTGACCGCCCGCTTCCTGGGTCCCCTGGGACGGTCCTATCTGGAAACGCTGCTGGGAAGCGTGGGCCATAAAGACGCCCGTCTGATCAAGTATAAAAAAACCTCCTGATTTTATCGCCCACCATCAATACATCAGATTGGGCAGCACCAGGATGATCTGGGGAAAGATCATCATGATGAGGGTCCCGACGATCACGGCGACGAGGAAGGGCAGGATGCCCCGGAAGATTCTTTCCAGCGGAATGCCGCCGACCGCGGTCTGGGAAATCCCATACACCAC
>CAYPCE010000175.1:0-7884 GCA_964409085.1 uncultured Desulfobacteraceae bacterium
ATTCCCATCGCCATCGGTCTCATTTTGATGATGTACCCGCCCCTGGCCAAGGTCAAATATGAAAAGCTCGGTTTTGTGTTCCGCGACCTCAAGGTCCTGGGGCTGTCCCTGGTGCAGAACTGGGTGATCGGTCCGATCCTGATGTTTCTGCTGGCCATCGCGTTTCTGTCCGGCCACAACGAGTACATGGTGGGGCTGATCCTCATCGGGCTGGCGCGGTGCATCGCCATGGTCCTGGTCTGGAACGATCTGGCCAGGGGCGACGCGGAGTACTGCGCCGGGCTGGTGGCCTTCAACTCCATTTTCCAGGTGCTGTTCTTCTCCGTTTACGCCTGGTTTTTTATCACCATCCTGCCGGCGTGGTTCGGCCTGGAAGGCGCCGCCGTGGACATCACCATCGGCCAGATCGCCGAAAGCGTCTTCATTTATTTGGGCATCCCGTTTCTCGCCGGGCTGATCACCCGCATCATCGGTCTGAAGACGAGGGGGGAGCAGTGGTACCATGAGCGCTTTATCCCCAAAATCAGCCCCATCACCCTGATCGCCCTGCTGTTCACCATCCTGATCATGTTTTCGCTGAAGGGGGAATACATCGTGAAGCTGCCCCTGGACGTGGTGCGAATCGCCGTCCCGTTGTGCGTCTATTTTCTGGTCATGTTCCTGATCACGTTCTTCATGTCCATGAAACTGGGCGCCACCTATGAGCAGACCACAACGCTGTCGTTTACCGCCGCTTCCAACAATTTCGAGCTGGCCATCGCCGTGGCCGTCGCGGTGTTCGGGATAGACTCCGGCGAAGCCTTTGCGGCCGTAATCGGTCCCCTCGTGGAAGTGCCGGTGCTGATCGCGTTGGTCAATGTGGCCTTCTGGCTGAAACGGCGTAATTTTCCATACGCGGTCAATACGGTGACCGGCGTCTGCCATGTCCGCCACCGGCCGCGAGGGATGGAAGAGCGCCGGCCATAGCCTTCCTCCAAAGATCCGTATGTTAATATCCAATGAGGCGCGCCATGGAACCGTATTCGGTATTTCCAAACAAAACCATCGAAGACGCCGGCCCGATCTCCAGGACGTTTATCGACCTGGGCGTCGCCGATTTTGCGTCGGCCTGCCGGTTCGTGCATGAACTGCCCTACGGCTACAATTCGGACCGGGACGACCTGATGATCCTGTTCAAGGAAAAAATGGGCAGTTGCACGACAAAGCACGCCGTCATCGCTACGCTGGCGGCCGAGCTGGGGATCCCCATCCACAAGCATGCCGGCATCTATGCCATGACGGAACGCCTTGTGACGGGAACGGACGACATCCTGGCGCGATATGGGCTGCCGTATCTGCCGATGGTGCACTGTTTCCTTGTCTATGAGGATCACCGTGTGGATCTGTCCGAAGGCAACCGCAACGGAAAAAACGGCCGCATCGACAGATTTCTCTACACGGCCGAGGTCGAGGCGAATATCCCGGGCAAGGATGAATACCTGCTGTACCGAAACGCCCTCAAGTCGCATGTTCTCCCGCGCAGCGAGTTTTCCGGCGTCGATCTGAAGACCGTGCTCAAGGCGCGGGAGGATGGGATCGCCCTGTTGAGGTCGAATATCGGCATGGCGTAGGGCGACCGGGTGGCGTTCGCCCCGGTTGTGGGCGGGATGTAAGGGGCCGGTTGATTTTTCCGATTTCGATGTGCATGATGATCCAGGACGGCAAGCGTCAAACCTTTTAAGAATATTTGTCTATGTTTTAGGGTTTTATGGTTCACATGCAGGAAAAGCAACGGCGAATCGAGGACCTGAAAGCGAGCGGCGGCGGGATGTACGCCGTCTGCTCAGCCCACCGAGAGGTTCTTAAGGCCGCCATGGCGACGGCCGCGGCCGAAGGGGACGACCTGCTGATCGAGGCTACGCCCAACCAGGTCAACCCTTTTGGCGGCTATTCGGGCATGACCCCGGCCGAATTTCGCGATTATGTGTTTGGGTTGGCCGATGAGTCGGGGTTTCCCCGCCGACGCCTCATCCTTGGGGCCGATCATCTGGGTCCCGTTGTCTGGCAAAACGAGTCCTCCGAAACGGCGCTGGCCAAATCCGCACAGATGGCCAGGGAATGCGTCGTCGCCGGTTTTCGCAAAATCCATCTGGATCTGAATCCGCGCTGTGCCGATGATCCGGCGTCGGGGCTTTCACCGGAGGTCGTGGCCGACCGTACCGCAGCCCTCTGCCGGGCCGCGGAAGCCGCTGCCGATGATCGGTCCGATAACGCACCGCGGCCGGTTTATGTGATCGGCACGGAAGTCCCGGCGCCGGGGGGCGACCTTAAAGACGCCGATCATTTGGCCCCTACGCGCCTTGAAGCGGTTAAAGAAACCATCAGACTGACCCGAAGCCGCTTCCGATCCGCCGGGCTGGAAGAAGCCTGGAACCGCATCATCGCGATCGTGGTTCAACCCGGCGTGGAATTCGGCGACGCCGACGTCGCCGTCTACCGCCCCGAACGGGCGCAAGCCCTGTCCACCTTTCACGACCACCTGCCCGGCCGGATGACCTACGAAATTCATTCCACCGATTTCCAACCGCCCGACGCCTTAGAGGCGTTGGTTCGCGACCATTTTGCGCTTCTGAAGGTCGGCCCCTGCCTCACCTTCGCTTTCCGGGAGGCGGTCTTCTCCCTTGCCCATATTGAAACGGAATGGTTGGGGGGCCGGAAGGGGGTCCGGCTTTCGGGCCTCCGGGACGCGCTGGAAAGTGCAATGCTGGAAAATCCGAGCCACTGGCGGGCCCACTACACCGGCCCCCCCGAGGAACAACGCTGGATGCGGGCCTTCAGCTATCGGGACCGGATCCGCTATTACTGGCGTCATCCCGCCGTCCTTTCGGCGTTGTCGCGGCTTTTCCAAAACCTGTCGCGCCCCATACCGCCGGGACCCATCCGCCAGTATTTTCCGGATGTGTATCCCGGCATCGGGGCCGGCGTCCATGACGGGGCCCCGGAATCCCTGATCCGCCGCCGCATCCAGGCGGCCCTGGCGCCTTATGCCGACGCCTGCCGCGGGGTTTAGAGCCTGTCCGAAAACCTTGGATTAATCAGCAGGTGTAAAAATTCCTTGGAGATGGCCATAAAGATGGCTATACTGACGAGGTAGAAGCAGGCGATAACCCGCTTACCATTTGGAGATTGGCGATATGCCAGAAAAGTATTCCATCGCTCAGGCGAAAAACAAGCTGACGGCCATTGTCCACAGCGTGGAAACCGGACCGGCCATTCAGTTGACCCGTCGCGGCAAACCCGTGGCCATGCTCCTGTCTGTTAAAGAATATGAGCGGCTTGCCGGGAAGCGAAAAGATTTTTACGAAGCGATGATGGCTTTCCGGTTTCTTACCCCCGACCATCCCCAAGCAAAGCAACGTCACACCAATAAAAACAACACCGGTGTCAACAGCTTTTCGTCGATATAGTTGGACGGGGTCCAGTGCCAGATCCATGCGGGGCGTCTCCCCGATAGGCCCGAAGATGGTCGGGAAAACGCTCCTTTCGATCCTCTCCTTCAGTTTTTCCCGGAGGGAGCCGACGGGCAGGCTTTTTTTCAGCTTCGGAGCCAGGGTATGGTCGATCACCCCCCGTCCGTCCCCAGGCGGGCCGTCCTCCGCTTCTTGTATGACACCGCATCCCGCATCCGGGTCCCTGAAATGGTGAACATAGGTGATTTTCCGGACGGTGTCCCCGACAGGCCCCCGGCCAGGGCCAGGGCGTCGATCTCTTGAAGCGGTTCCATGAGTTCGGACAAAAGTCCGATGCCGGCGCCGACGATCATCCCGGCCAGGGGCGCCTCCCGGACGGCGGGCTGGTTCAGGATCCGTTCCTCCCAGCCCGCCTTCGGTTCGACGACTCTGGCGGCAACGGAAACCACGGCGCCGGGAAATTCCGCCCCGGACGCAACATCGAGCAAGGCGGACGCCATCAGCGCGTCAACCCCGTTCGCCTACCGATCGGACAGGCCCAAAGGACCGACCACGGCGGATACGGGAAAAACCCAGATGCGATAGTCGGCCAGGGGGAGCATGTTTCGGCCGTCTTCCGGAAGCGCCGCCGTCCGCCAAAACCGCGCAGAGGGAGAAGGATAGGATCAGGATGGCGACGCGGTTTTTGGCGGCGCCTGGAGTGGATTTGCGTGGGCTCATCTTCGACCTCCATAACATGTTGGGATCGGATGACCATTCTCCTTCAGAAGCAGCAGGGCCGATTTCCTCATCAGGTTCGCCCCTTACATCCGGACGCGCCGATCACCATTGGCGCGCCCCGAACGGCTGATCTCTTTCTTGCCGTTCAAAAAGGCTTTCATCTCCGCGTCGCCCTCGGCGATGGTCTCAAAAACCGTGCCATGAATATACGAACACCGGCAATCGGGACAGGCGAGCCACCTGGCCTTGAGCAAAAAT
Organism: uncultured Desulfobacteraceae bacterium; assembly: GCA_964409085.1. Lineage (GTDB taxonomy): Bacteria > Desulfobacterota > Desulfobacteria > Desulfobacterales > JAABSP01 > JAABTD01. The sequence continues at coordinate 4,428 of CAYPCE010000175.1, forward strand.
CCGGTCCGTTTCCATGCCGCATATCCCTGCCCCGGGGACCGGCTTTTCTTCCCCGCCATGTAGATGCGTCGGTCCTGTCCCTCGAAAAGCCGGTCCTTGACGATGAACCTATGGCGGAGGGCCGTCCGCGAGAGGGCCGCCCTGTCGAGCTGACTCTTTTGGAATTCGACGACATGGGCTTCCATGGGTTTCCCGCAGTGCCGGCAGATTTTGAGGCTTTTTTCCACCCGGGCCGCCTCCTTCCGGTAGGCGATTGTCCCCAAAACGAAGAGGACAACGGCGAGGATCGATGCAAGGACGGGGGCGCCGGGGTGGGGAAGCGGCAAGGATGGATGAAAAAGGAAGATATGGATCCTCGATTACCAGCTCGCTGAGTTGGAAGAGAAGGGTGCATGGGCCGAACAAAGCAAACCCCAAAAGGACCATCCGCGCCCATTGATCATCCGCCTCGCCGGGCAAAAATAACGCGAGGCATAACATCATCACGCCACACGCCAGCATCGCGAAGGCAGTGATGCGTTTCCGCTGAAAGCGGGTGATCCTCGGGGCAGTGAACAGATCCGGGCGATGGCGGCGAATCGCATTCACGATTCGGATATAGCCCACCAGCTGGGTAGGCAGACGGACGTCGTCATCTGCGCGCATTCTGAGTTCGAGCCGCGACATCGATTCGTTGGCTTTCACGCTAGCGATGTCTGGCCACCGCCCTTTCCGGGGCGGAAAGAACGGTTTTTTGTATTCGATGCCGTCTTTCCTGTGCCGTTGCAACGTATTCATCTTGCCGGCACGACGGGCGACCACTCGTCGGCCTTTTGGCGGGCTTCGGCAATCTGGTTTGAGGTCATGGATGCGCCAATCCTGTCTCTGGCTTCGATGGCGTCCGCGTTGCCCCCCTTGATGGCCAAAGAAAGCCACATGTAGGCCATAACGGCATTTTTGGGGACGCCGCTGCCTTCCGCATACAGAGCCCCCAGGTATTGTTGCGCGCCGGCATGGCCCTTGTCGGCGGCCAGCTGGAGCCATTTGGCGGCTTCCTGATAATCTCTCTCAACACCCAGGGCATCGGCATACATTTCCCCCAGATTGGATTGAGCGGCCGTATGACCCTTTTCGGCCGCCTGCCGGGTCAGCCGGAACGCCTCCAGATCATCCTGCGGCACGCCATCACCGACCAAATACATGTACCCCAGGTTGCACATCGCCGCGGCATAGCCCTTCTCCGATGCTTCCCGGTACCATTCGGCGGCTTTCCGGAAATCCTGTGGCACGCCCTTTCCCTGGGCATAGGCGTTGCCCAAACGATATTGCCCCGCAGCATACCCGTTTTTCGCGGACATACGGTACCACTTTACGGCTTCAGCCAGGCTCTTTTCCACGCCCACGCCAAATTGGTACATCTCTGCCAGACGGTACTGGGAAAAAGCGCTTCCCTTCTCAGCCGCCTTCCGGAACCAGTCGGCCGCTTTTCCGGGATTCGGTTCCACCCCGTATCCATTGTCATACATAAATCCCAAATAGGACATTCCATCGGTATGCCGCCGCCTTGCGGCCTGTTGGAACCATTTGAAGGCTTCGTCATTGCTTTGATCGACCCCTTGCCCCTTAAAAAACATCAGGCCGAGGGCAAATTCCGCATCCGCATATCCCTGGTCGGCGGCTTTCCGATACCAATCGATCGCCTTCCGGGTATTTTGTGCGACCCCCTGGCCCAGGGCATGCATAAGCCCGATTTCGTACTGGGCCCTGGGCAGTCCTTTTTCTGCGGCTTTCAAAAACCATCGGGCGGCTTCCGGGTTGTCCACCGGGATGCACCAGCCGCGACGGTACATGGCGCCCAGATCGTGAAGCACATTGACATACCCGATCTCTTCCTGTCCCTGCTCGGCAAACATGCGGATCCATTTGAGGGCTTTGGCGCAATCTTTCTTTCGGGTGAGGCCGTCTCGATAGCCCAAGCCCAATTCCAAAGCTTTCCCGATATCTTTTTCCGCGGCCTTTTCATACCATTTCTCCGCCTGCGCATCGTCCTGGGGAACCCCCCATCCCATTTCGTACATCCAGCCAACGACAAACATCGAATCCGCATGCCCTTGATCCGCCCCCTGCACGTACCACTTCATGGCCGTTTGGTTGTCCACCGGCACCCCCAGCCCAAGACGGTGGATCTCGCCCATACGGTATTGCGCAAACACGTTCCCCTGTTCCGCGAGGGGTTTGAAACGTTGAAGAGCGGTCTTATAGTCCTTGTTTCGAAACGCGTCTTCGGCGTCTTCCAGCGGCCCGGCCGTTGCAAGGCAAACCGGAAGGAAGAAGAGTATGGCAACCAAAGCAATGACCGCACCGTTTTTTGGACAAGCCATATCCATACCTCCTTTTCTTGCGGAACCATGGCCATCCGCACACGCTTATGGCAGGTTTGGGTGTAGCTGGTTCATTAGGATCCGCGGTGTCTATCGCAAGCCCGCGACCGTCTGCACAGCGAATAACGCCTCCCCCATCCCGATCTTCCCGTCCTCATCCACATCAGCCTCGGCATAAACCGCCGCCGCGGGCGTCACTCCGGCCGTGACTTGCAGGGCCAGAACCGCATCGTCCAATTTCACATTGCCGTCGCCGGTAACATCGCCGGGATGAATGATGGCAAATCGTCCCGAAACCACGACGCTGGGGAGCGAATCCACCAGAAAGGCCCGGGCCTTGACAGTGGTGGGCCGGGTGACGGGGATTGGATCCACGTAGATCCGGGCCGTCCCGGTGGACTCGGTGCCGTCAAGCGTGTACCGGATGATCGCTCCGGCCGTGGCGCAGGTAATGGCGACCTGCTGGTCTGCGGTGCAGGTTCCGGGTTCGGGGGAAATGGACGCCCCGGTCAAGGGAGACGTTGGCGTCGGGCCCAGCCGCCGTCAGGGGGGGCGATCTCTGCGTCGTCGAGCCATTGGCGTCTTCGGGCGCCCCGCGGAAGCCGACGATGCGGCTGTCTTCGGCCAGCAGGGCGGTTTCGGTTTCGCCGGTCCGGGGAGGGGATTTCCGGGTCGAAGGCGCTCTCCAGGGCGTGGGCTGCCGATCCTTCCACGAGGGGCCGGCTCGGGTCGGGCAGGGCGAACCGGGCGGATCGGACCGGCTCCAGGGGCAGGTAGATCCTGGCGGTCTCGTCTTCGGACCCGCCCAGGGGCGCAGAACAAGGAGGTCGTCCGTGGATTCGGGGAGGACGACCCATTCCCATTCCCGGTCCCGGGCGTGGACGAGGGCGCCGACGGCGAAGGGGAGGTGGGATGTCATCATGGGGACCTCTACGCGACCTCCGTCCACCAGATCCGCTCGAACCCGAGGGAGACGACGGCGTATTTCCGCAGGCGGAGGTTGCCGTGGCGTTTTTCCAGGATGCCGCCGTAATCCGTCGCCTGGCGTTTGGCGGACGCCATCGCCCGGTTCATGGCGGGCAGGGCTTGAAGCTGGC
>CAYPCE010000176.1:0-7778 GCA_964409085.1 uncultured Desulfobacteraceae bacterium
GCGAACTCTACCGCCACATCGGCCCCAATACCGACGTGCCGGCCGGCGACATCGGGGTGGGCGCCCGGGAGATCGGCTACCTTTTCGGCATGTACAAGAAGCTGAAAAACGAGTTCACCGGCGTCCTTACCGGCAAGAGCATCAGTTGGGGCGGGTCCCTCATCCGGCCCGAGGCCACCGGCTACGGCTCGGTCTATTTTGCCGCCGAAATGCTCAAGACCCAGGACAAGACCCTGGAAGGCAAGGTCTGCCTGGTGTCCGGCTCGGGCAACGTGGCCCAGTACACCACGGAGAAGCTCATCGAAATGGGCGCGAAGCCGGTGACCCTGTCCGACTCCACCGGCTACATCTACGACGAAGCCGGCATCGACGCCGACAAGCTGGCATTTGTCCAGAAGCTGAAAAACATCCGCCGGGGACGCATCAAGGAATACGCCGAGGAATACCCCGACGCCGTCTACACGCCCCTGGACCCGGGGGACGACCACAACCCGCTTTGGGCCCACAAGGCCGACTGCGCCTTCCCCAGCGCCACCCAGAACGAGATCAACGGCAAGGACGCCAAAAACATGATCGACAACGGGGTCCTCCTGGTCAGTGAAGGCGCCAACATGCCCACCACGCCGGAGGGGGTCCATCTCTTCCTCGACAGCCACATCCTCTACGGCCCGGGCAAGGCGGCCAACGCCGGCGGCGTCTCGGTCTCGGGCCTGGAGATGACCCAGAATTCCATGCGCCTGTCCTGGACCCGTGAAGAGGTGGACGAACGCCTCCGGATGATCATGCAATCCATCCACAAAACCTGCATCGACGCCGCCGAGCAGTACGGCAGCCCCGGCAACTACGTGGACGGGGCCAACATCGCGGGATTCACGAAAGTGGTGAACGCGATGATGGATCATGGGGTGGTGTAGGAGATAAAGTCATGCCGATTAGAGACGCAGAAGAAAACCCCGTATCTTCCGTGAACAACGGACCTATTGAGCTGCAAGGGTATCTTGCTGAAATCCGGGCCACGAAAAATGAGGCCGCGATCCGGCTGATTGAATCCTGGCTGGCGGATGAGTCCGGCTACGATGAGGCTGTTTGGGAGACGGTGAAAAACACCATAGAAGAAAACCGTCTTTCGAGCCGGAAGCGCTTCGATGGATAAACCCGTTCTGCTGGATTCAGGGCCGTTGGGCAGACTGGCGCATCCGCGTCCGAACCCCGACATTTCCCTGTGGCTGCTGGATGTTCTCAAACGCAATTGGACGGTTGTCATCCCTGAGATTACGGATTACGAAGTTCGCCGGGGATTGCTGCATGCTGATAAAAAAAGTCTTTGTTCAGGCTTGATGAGCTGAAGCAAATGTTCGTTTATCAGCCCATAACCACCGATATAATGATGAAAGCGGCGGAACTGTGGGCCTATGCCCGAAAAATCGGCAGACCGACGGCAGATCCTCAAGCGCTGGACGGGGACGTTATCTTAGCAGCGCAGGCCCAACATGTAAAAGGCGTTGTTGCGACCGAAAATGTGGATCACCTGTCGCTTTTCGTCGAGGCGGCCCATTGGAAGGACTTGACGATTTAACTTAGGTTGATTTTTGAACAGAGTTGTCGCTCAAACCACAAGCGGTTCGGCTGTCGGGGCCGCTTGTGGTTTTGACTTCAAAAAGATGGTGAGCACCGCTTTCTGGAAATGGCTGACCGACCCGGCGCCCTCCACCAGCTTGGCGGTCTTGGCGAATTTCGTGTCGCCGCCGGTGGCCGCCACCAGCGCGGTCATCTCGCCCTGTCTCACGGTGGAACCGGAATAGGCCAAATCGCCCGGCTTTTTGTTCACCGGCAGGGATTCGCCCGTCAGGGCCGACTCGTCCAGGCTGACGTAGTCGCCGGAGACGAGTTTGAGATCCGCCGGGACGACATCCCCCAGCCGCAACCGGATGAGATCGCCGGGAACCAGATCCCGGGCCTCAATGTCCCGCCACTCGCCGTCCCGGCGCACCCGGGCCTTGAGGGCCAGTTCGCCTTTCAGGGCCTCCAGGGCGTTGTCGGCCTGGAATTCCTGCCAGAAGCCCACCACGGCGTTGAAGACGAGCATGAACGAGATGATCGCCAGATCCGTCCAGTGCCGCAGGACAGCCGACAGGATCGCCGCCGCCTCGATCATCCAGGGGATCGGCCCCCAGAAGTAGCCCAGGAATTTGAGCACCGGGTTCCGTCTCTTCTCCTCCAGGGCATTGGCGCCGTGGGTCTCCAGGCGCGCATGGGCTTCTTCCTCGCTCAGCCCGTCCTCGCTGGCGTCCAGATCCGAAAACAGGGCCTCCGGCGACGCCGCTTCAATTTCCTCTTTGTCCAGGATCATGGAATCTTCGGAAGGGTCGCCCCCCGACGCTGCGGGGCGTCTATCGCTCTTCTGATCGGTTTCGATGGTTTCTTCCATGATGCAGTCTCCTTTTTGACGCGGTCCATTTTCCCTCAACCGGTCGTAGTTTCCATGGACCGCGATTGGATTGATCCAAAGGACCGTCGCGGCGCACTGGTGGCGTAAAAATGCTGCCGACTGGCCAGATGATTTACGTCAGGCGAAAACGGGTGTTGTTACGGGGGGGTGATCTCCAATAGCTTGGCTGGGGTCGACGTTGTGTTCCATGATGATGCCTCCTTCATGTGAACCGTCGTCTCATCGCAGGGGCGGCGGCGGAATTTGCCTCGGAATAACCGAACGCAAGTGGAACGTAACCATGGCTGGGGAGAATGCAATTGGGCAAGGGGGTATTTTAGGGGCATGGGCAATGTAGGTCGGACCTACCCCCGGCAACGTCGGTTGTGACGCCGAGCCGGTATTTGACCGGTCCTGGCCCATGGCCATCGCCGGCGGGCCCTTCAATGTTCCGATCCGAAACAGTCGCCCTAATATTCCGAATTCAAGATTATTTTTATGCATTGCGCCCTGGTCTTGGGGGTGCGTTTTGTTTCATTTAGAAACAAAATCATGGCGGCTTTAGGACGTTGAATCCATATCCCACTGAAACCAAAGCATAATCAAAGCACGGCATGAAACTTGATAGACTTGTGGCGGGCCCTTCACGGCGCCCGGAGGAGAGAATGATCCATGGGGGTGAATAAAATCCTGGTCCCATTGGGACGGCGCGAAACGAATCTCAAAAGCGTCCATTACGCCCTGGCGCTGTCCAAGCGGTTGCAGGCCCGGGTCTGCATCCTTCAACAGGCCCATGATGGCGACGCCGCCGGATGGCTGGACGAGGCCCTGCTGGATCTGATCCACAGCGCCCGCCGGGCGGGGATGGCGGTGACGCGGCACATTGCGCGGCGGGAACTGAAAGATGAAATCGTTGATGTGATTCGGACAGAAAAGATCGATCTGCTGATCCTGGGAACGGCGGACGGCGAGCCCGATCCCCTGATGCACCAGATCAGCCCGTTGATCACGAGTCAGATTATTCAAGTCGGGGAAAAACACCCCCCCATCGAGAAACCCGGAAAAAAGGACGACCTTCAATGGCACTCGTACTGATTTCAAGCCGGTATCAGGCCGGACGGGAGGAACTGGCGCGGGCCCTGGCCCGGAAGACGAACTGGGCCGTGGTGAGCCGGGAGGAACTGCAGGAGGAAGCCCGGAAGTGGGGCATCAAGGTCGGGCGACTGGAAATGTCCGTCATCAAACGGCCAGCGTCATCCGAAAAGCTGGCCCGGGAAAAGGACTTGTATCTGGCGTTCGTGACGGCGTCCCTGTGCGAAAAAGCGCTTCAGGGCGATGTGATTTACTGCGGCCGCGCCGGGCATCTGCTGCTGCCCGGCGTCGGCCACCGGCTGCGGGTGGGGCTGACGGCGCCCCGGGAGATCCGGCTGGAACGCACCGCACGGGCCCTGAATATGGCGCCGGACAAAGCGGAGACCTACCTGGACGCCCTGGATGAGGATGTGGAGCGATGGATGCGGTACATCCATGGCGTGGACGGCTCCGACCCCTCCCGGTTCGATGCCGTGTTCAACCTGGAGCAACTGGGCCTGACCAATGCGGCCGCGATTCTGTGCAACATGGCGGAACTCCCGGATTTCCAGCCCACGATCGCCGGCAATCGAATGCTGCAGGACCTGCTGTTGACCTCCCAGGCCAAGTTGCGGTTGGCCCGGGACGAGCGCACCCAGGCGGTGGACTTGCAGGTCCGGACCGACAACGGCGTCGTCACGGTCACCTATCCCCCGCACCAAGAGAGCGTCCGGGATCACATCCCCCAACTGCTGTCGGAGCTGGACGGATGCCGGGAGATCCAGTGTACCATGGCGGAAACGAACATCCTCTGGGTTCAGGAGCATTTCGATCCGAAGTCGGAAAGCTTCGACCAGATCGTCCAGTTGTCCAACCGCTGGGGCGCGGCCGTCGAGTTGATGCGCCTCGTTCCGCCCGAGCTGGGGTTCATTCCGCCGGCCACCGATCCGGCCGGCGCCGATTACGGCTTCGGCGGGCGCGATTGCCCGTTTCCCGGGGACGGCGGCGTGCAGGAAGACGGGCCCGCCGACGAGGTGGACGACGGGGGGCTCGCCAAAACCCAGGAGGTCCTGGTCGACCTGGGGCGAAGCGGCGGTCTCCATACGGTTTGCGGCGGGCACGAAAAAATCCTGGAAAGCGCCCAGGGCAAGGGGCGGTATGCACTGGTGGTCATCGGCAACCTGTTCCTGTCCAAGGGGCATTCCACCCGGACCCGCCGGACCCGGGAACTGGCCATGACCATCCGGGACCGGCTCAAGGCGCCGGTCATCACGGCGGATGAACTGAAATCGAAGTTGCTGTTCGGCAAGCGACAGGCGGTGAAACTGGTGGGATTTGCGGCCCTGGTGGCACTGATCTACGAGGTCGTATTCACGCACCAGGACGCCGTGCTCAATTTTTTAAGCGGCCCGCCCCATGCCGAACATCCCTGGCTGGCGCCCATCGTCGTCGCGTCCTTCGTCCCGGCCATCGCCTACATTTACGGGACGGTCACGGATCTGATGCTCAAAATCATCAACATCGATTGATCCTTCACACTATTCGGGGGGAACCATGCACGAACTGATCGCAATTCAATACATCGACATCAATTGGCTCACCGCATTGCAGGTGGTGCTGCTGGGATTCATCGGCGGCATCCTGAGCGGGTTCATCGGCAGCGGCGGCGCTTTCTTCATGACGCCGGGCATGATGAACCTGGGCGTCGGCGGTGTTGTAGCGGTGGCCAGCAACATCACCCACAAATTCGGAAAGGCCATGGTCGGGTCCCGCAAGCACGCCGCCGCCGGCAACGTGGATAAAAAACTGGCCGCCCTGATGCTCGTGACGGCCATCGTCGGCATTCAAATCGCGGTGGGCATCAACAGCTACCTGTTCAAGGGGGCCGGCGACGGCCACGGCGCGGCCACGGGCGCCGGCGCCAACCTTTACATCAGTCTGGTGTTCGCCATTATCCTGTCGGCGGTGGCCGTTTCCATGCTCCGGGACGTGCTCTCCTCCAACGGCAGCGGGGACGGCGACGGGGGGCCTTCCCAGAAAATCGCGGAATTCTTTTCCCGGTTGAACATCCCGCCGGTCATCCATTTCGAGGTCGCCGACACGGAGGTCAGCCTTTGGGTGTTGATGGCGGCAGGCATCGCCACCGGCTACCTGGCGGGCACCATCGGCGTAGGCGGCTTCATTGGCGTGCCCGCCATGATCTACGTCTTCGGCGTCCCCACGGCGGTGGCCACGGGCACCGAACTCTTCCTGGCGCTGTTCATGGGCGCCTACGGCGCGCTGAGCTACGCCTACCAGGGGTTTGTCGATCTGCGCCTGACCATGCTGCTCTATCTCGGCTCCCTCGTCGGGATTCATCTCGGCGTCTACGGCGTCAAGGTCGTCAAGGAGAAGTATATCCGCGGGGTCACCAGCATCATCATCCTGCTGTGCGTCTTCAGCCGGATCATCGCGATCCCGGTCTATCTGCGCCAACTGGGAATGATATCGTTCGACGCCGGCTGGGACCGGTATTTCAACGGTGCGAGCAAGTTCTTCCTCTTTGCCAGCGGCCTCAGCGGCGCGCTGATCATCATCATGCAGATCGTTCGCGCCTATCGCCAGAGGGGACGGATACGGAAGACGCTGCTGCTGGTCAAAAAGGATGAGCCGGGGAAAAGCGGTCTTGCGCAGCAGGTCCAACAACAGGCAACCGGATGATGCGCCCTTCCCTTCCGGCCCGTCGAATTTGAGAGATGAAACTGTAAGGAGGCAGCATGACCCACTCATACAACATTCTCGTTTTGGACGATGAGACCATCGTCGGGGAGCGCCTGGGCGCTTTTCTGGAAAAGGACGGGCACCGCGTGGAGATGTTCGTCGATCCCGGGGCGGCGCTGGATCGTCTGAAGGCCAAAACATTCGACATCGTGATCAGCGACATCCGCATGAAGGAGATCGACGGCATCCAGGTCATGGAGACCGTCCTGGAAAACTCCCCCCGGACGCGGGTTATCATGATTACCGGATACGCCACGCTGGAACTGGCACGGGAATCCCTGACCAAGGGCGCGTTCGATTTCATCGCCAAGCCCTTCAAGCTGAAGGAAATCCGAAAGACCCTCAAAAAGGCGATCGATTCCCTCGAACATGATGATGCCCGCTCGCCGGCGTTGGACGCCGCCACCGTCTAGCGCGGGGGCAATGCGCCGTTGATATCGGCGCGAGGAGATCGGGCGATGAATCCCTACATACGCCCTTTGGAAAAAATGTTGAAAGACGCGGAGAACGAAACCGTCTTCACCAATCCCCGCGAACGGTGGGCCACCCTGTTCCGCAAGATTCGGTATCGCCTTGCATACGGGGTGGATCAGGCTAAAAGGGTTTTTTCAGGGCGGCCGAGACGGGAGTGAAGGCTTCGCCGGCATGGCCGGCGGTGAGCAAGGGGTCTGGAAAACCGATGTAAATGACAACCCCCTCAATGAATCGCCGCATACCTCGGACCGACAATCAGCAAATTATTCGGCATGGTCCCCTGGATCTTCTCCATCTTGCTGCCGAAGAGCACGTCGCGGACCACGCCGTGGCCGAAGGCACCCAGGATCACCAGGGCGTCGTGGTCCACGTCGTATAGATTGACCTTCAGGTCGCCGGTTTCGAACAGCCGCCATTCGGTCACCTCGTTGGCCACCGCGTCCGCCAGGCCCCTTTCGGCGATTACCGCTTCGTAATGCGCCTGGGTGTGGTTGGCCAGTTGCGTGTACATCTTGAGCGGCAGCCCGCTGAGACGCGCCAGACGGAGCCCCAGCTTGAGGGATTTGACGGCATTGGTCGATCCGCCGAAAAACACCGCGATGGAGTGCCAGGGCTTGAACACCGAAGAGGTGATCAGCACCGGGAACCGGGCCGACTTGACGATCCGCCGGACCCGGGGCCCGAGATACCCCAGCCCCATCTTGGACGACAGGTCGCTGATGGATCGCGGGCAGCACATGAAATCGAAATGGGTGGGGATATCGGGCAGGGTGGAGGCTGTGTAGTGCTTGGGCGCCAGGAACGTATACCGCTCCTTCCAGTCGTCGAGTATCGCCGTCGCATGGGCCCGGGCGGTCTCCGGATCGGTCAGATAGGACGAATCCAGATCGATCTGCACCACGTCGTTTTCGAAATACATGAGGAATTTGGTGTGCTCCGGGATGTAGACTTCCATGTCGGCCCCGATGGTTTTGCTGAAATAGACGGACTGGAGCAGGGTTTCCCGTCCGATGGGCGTATTTCGGAATATGTGAAAGAGTTTGGG
>CAYPCE010000177.1:0-7764 GCA_964409085.1 uncultured Desulfobacteraceae bacterium
TAGGTGATGTGCTCGGTCTTTTCCTCTTCCAGTTCGGGCACGAAATGGAGCGCCGCCTTGTTTTTGTTCTTCTTCAGGTGGCGGTCCACACAGTTGTAGGAGGCATTGAGCTTGCCCCCCTTGAACCACTTGAAGCAGGGCGCGTCGCTGGTATCCAGAATTTCATCCCAGTACTCGTACCAGTCGAGCATGTCCGCATACTCTTTGAAGCAGTTGGGAAAATTGTCCAGGCTGAACCGGTCATAAACGGTCTTGTCCGCCATGTTCGCCTGGGCGATGAAATCCACGGAAGGCATCACCAGCCCCTCTTCCTGCCAGTGGACCGCGATTTCAGCTTCCGAGCCGCCGTATTCTTTTTCTTCGGCCATCTCTTACGTCCTCCTTTTTGGGTTTGTTACGTTTACAGGGTTATGTCGAACCATCGGCCTCCCGGACATCCCCTTTTTCCTTGGGGTGTTTCCGGATGCCGCGTTCGAAGATCTCGAACGCGGTTTGCAGCGTCCCTTTCAGGTAATTCTTCTCATCGTTGATGATCCGCTTGCTCTCCTCCCACAGCACCACACCGGAAAAAATCGCCCAGGCGATTCCCGCCAGGGCGACGGGATGCTCATCGATGAATTCCCCCGCCTCGATGCCCCTTTGGAACAGTTTGGCCGTGGTCTGGATGGAACTCTGGGACAACTCCTTGATGTTTTCCAGGAGTTCGGGAGAGAGGTTTTTCAGGGTTTCGCTGGACTGGAGATGAAACATGTTGATGAGCATCACCGGATCGAACTCGTAGACATCGTACATGGCCTCTTTGAGCGCCTCGATCCGGTCCGCCGGTTTTTTTTCCGCATCGGTGGCGGTAATGTGTTCGAGCCGGATATTCAAATACTGGAGAATCCGGATCGAAAGCGAAGAAAACAGCTCGTCTTTGTTCTTGAAATACAGATAGAGCGTTCCGGGGCTCAACTCCGCTTCCTTGGCGATGTCCTCCATGGTTGCTTTGTTGAGGCCCTTTTCGGAAAAAACCCGCTTTGCCGCCACCATGATCTGCTGGCGCCGTCGTTCCCGTTCCCGCTTTTTCCGTTCCTGTATTCCCATAATTTAATGAATTCAATTTATTTGTTTGAGCACACTATGGGATATACTTTTTCTTTAGTCAAGGAAAAAAATTCATTTTTTTGACATTAAAAAAGGAATTTATGGAAAATCGTTTTCTAAAATTACAATATCTTTATATTAATCAAGTAATTAGATATGTTTTTTTTGCGTGGTTCTGTTTCCGGCGACGGTCAGGAAAAGAGGGTTTTGGCGGCGGGATGGGAAAGGATTTCGCCGAGGCGCCGGCGCCTTTCCGCCAGTTCGGAGAGGGATGTGAACGTCAAAGAAAGAGAGTACGCCGGGGATTCGAAGTGGGGGGGAGGCGTCAGCCGGATCCCCTCGCCCAGGGGGAGGTCCTTGACGGTTTCGGCAAAGGCCGCTTCGGCCCGGCTGATGGCCGGGTACCGCCGCCGCCGGAGGGAGCGGCGCAGGGCTGCGGCCCGCCGGTTCCGGTCCGCATTCGTGTCCCCAATGATGGTTTGCACTGCCGCGTCCTGCAACAGGTTCTGCACGGTCCGGTCCTCCCGGAGGGCGATCTCCTGGAGCAGGGTCAACACCTCCCGCTGCTTGTTGAGACTCAACTTGAGGTCGCAGAAGAGGTGGGTCAGGGTCACGGCGAGATCCCGGTCCAGGACGGCGAGGGCCTCCGCCATGGAAAGGGAGATGTCACCGGAGAGGATGCCGGCCTGGAGTTCCGGGGGAAGGGTGCAGAGGGGCCGCAGTTTCCGGATGGGACCCCGGGCGTCCGGAAGCCCCAGCCCGGCCGCGGCGGCGGCCAGGTCGCCGGAATCGGCGATTTCCTCCGACAGCAGGGTCAGGGCCCGGGAGATCTCGATGGGATTGAGGGTCCGCTGGCCGGCGTTGTCCGCCACCGCCAGCCGGATGCATGTCCGCCTCGGGGTCTCCGGGGGGAGGATTCGGGCCGGGAGCCGGCGCCACCCCAGGGAGGTACACGCCGCCACCCGGCGGAACCCGGCGACGATGCGAAAACCGGCTTCGCCCCCTTCCGTGGATTTCCGAAGAAGGAGGGGAGGGGCCAGCAGCCCCACTCCCTGAATCGATGTTTCCAGGCCGGCGCTGTCGGTGTTCGTGGTGATGCGGAAGACGCCGTCGGCCGCATGGATGTGCGTCAGGTCGACGACGGCGTCGTCAAATGTCATCGGTGTTGCCGGTGAGCCGCTCCAGCGCTTCCAGGTATTTTTGCCGGGTGTTCCGGATAACGGTTGGGGGAAGGGCGGGGGCGGGGGGGCGCTTGTCCCAGTCGACGGAGACGAGATAGTCGCGCAGGTACTGCTTGTCGAAACTTTCCTGGCCACCGCCGGGCCGGTAGGCATCCTGGGGCCAGAACCGGGAGGAGTCGGGGGTGAGCACTTCGTCGATGAGGATCAGATCGCCGTCCTTGCGCCCGAATTCGAATTTCGTGTCCGCGATGATGATCCCCTTTTCCCGGGCCAGTTCCGCCCCGCGTCCGTAGATCCGGAGACTCAGATCCCGGGCCTTTTCCGCCAGGGGGCGGCCGACCCGCCGGGCGGCCTCCTCGAAATCGATATTGATGTCGTGGCCCCCCCCCTCCTCTTTGGTGGACGGGGTGAAGAGGGGTTCCGGCAGCCGGTCGGACTCCTTCAGCCCGTCGGGCAGGCGGATGCCGCAGACCGTGCCGTCCTGCCGGTAGGATTTCCAGCCGGACCCCGACAGATACCCCCGCACCACGCATTCGATGGAGAGGGGCTCGGTCTTTTCCACCAGCATGCTCCGGCCCGCCAGGGTTTCGGCATAGGGCTGGCATACCAGAGGAAAATCCGCCACATCCCCTGATATCACATGGTTTTTCACCAGAGCCGCCATCTGTTCGAACCAGAAAAGAGAGATGCGGTTCAGCACCTTCCCCTTATCGGGTATGGGGTCCGGCATCACCACATCAAAGGCGGAGATCCGGTCGGTGGCCACCATGAGCAGGGCGTCCCCCAGATCGTACAGATCCCGGACCTTGCCCCGTTTGATCAACTGCAAGTCGCTAAACCCGGTCCTGAAAATGGCATCCCCCACGGTATCGACTCCTATAATGCGTCCAGAGATTGCTGTTGCCGGAAAATCACCACAAACTGCTTCATGATCCGCAATGCGTCCCCGTCCAGATCGGCAAATTGGATCCCGGTGCGGGAGAGCCCCTGTTCATCGATCCGGGAGTGGACGACCTGGCCTTTGACCATTACGAGTTCATCGCCCAGGGCGAGGGTGACATCCACCCCCTGTTCCCGCTCCATGGAAAAATGGGTCTCCAGGAGAATCCCCGATTCCGACAGGTTCAGGGTTTTCCCGATCCCTTCCGTAACGGGTCCGTCATCATCTTTCACGGTCACGTGGGAGAGATTTTCCGAATCGATCCGGATGTGTCTTCGTTTTTCAATGCTCATATCGTCCTGGCACCCTTATGATGATGATTTTTTGGATTTTGACCGTTTCGGCTCTTGCTGAGCCGCGTTCTGCCGCTGAAAATCATAGGCCAGCCGGGTCGCGACCATGACGCTGGTGGAAACGTTTTCGATCAACCCGCGAAACATGGTGGACAGCCCGTCGAACTCGGCTTTGAGCCGCTTCACGTCCGGTTTGTCCACTTGAAAGGACTTGGTGGCAAACACCGAAGCCGTCAGGGGTTCGTGGCCGATATCGAGGAAAGGGATTTTTCCCACAAAATCGCCCGGTCCAAGTTCCGCCAGCAGCAGGTGGCCGAGGTCCGTGTGTTGGACGATGAATGCCCGCCCCTCGGCAATGGTGAAAAAATTGCTCAATTCGCTGCTGCTCTGGCGGATGATCAATTTGGTGTTTTGCAGCCGCTCTTTGGTACTGTCCGTCTTCTGGTGGATGCCGATGGCGTGCTCGACCACCTCCCGGAGCCGGTTTTCCAGGCTTCTGAGCAACCGGCGGAAAACGGGGGACAATGTGGCGTATTCCGAGGTGAGGCGTTGGGTATCCAGGACGCCGAGTTGCACATCGGATGCGGCCACGGCGGTGGCATTCCGGGGGCATCCTTTGAAGGAGAGGGCATCCAGACTCCCCAAAAACGCCCCGTCCCCCATCCGGTAGAGCTTGACCGGTCCTTGTGTGGTGTCCTTGACGACATCCACGATCCCTTCCAGAACGGTCCAGTTCCAGGAGCCGTGGGTGTTCTCCTCCACGATGGTTTGACCTTTGGAAAAGGCATCTTCGCTCACCACATACATATAATCGACCAGCTGCCCCTTGATAAGGGGGGTGGAGCGGGGCTTGTCGTAGTGGGTGGCATCGTCTGCGGCGGCCGCCATCTGTTCTTCAAAAGAGACCGGCCCCAGTTTTTCGATCTGCCCGTCATCGAGCATGCGGTTGCCGTCGAGGATGATGGCCATCCGGTTTTCGTTGATCACCTTCGGGATGGTGACGTCCTCTTCGATGAATTCGAATTCGCCCTCCAACCAGCCGAACAGGGCATAGGCCGCCTTCAAACCAGTCTTGTCCCCGGCTTTGGCATTAATGATGTTCCCTTTGACGAAGTAGAGAAATCCGGGCTCGTGGGCATATTTGGAAATGATCCGAAGCACGCCGGTGCCGCCGTTGGGGCCGATCACCTGAATGACATCGCCGAGGGCGAGAAAGTCAAGACTGCCGGATAATACGGGTTTTCCCATCGGATATCGCCCTTACCAGCCCATTTGTTTTCGGAGGGACTTCAGGGTCAGCTTGATGCAGGCCTTCAACGTATCGCCGACCCCATCGCCCCGTACCGCGCTGGCGGGGAAGGAGGGCACCTTGAGCTGGCGGTTGAGATCCTTCTCCATCATCTTGAGGGGCATGAGCGGAATCCCCTGTTCGGCCAGGTCTCGTTTGTTGTATTGCATGACCAGTGGGATCTTGAAGATACTGAGCCCGTATTCCTTGAGGTTTTCGTGCAAATCCTTCAGGGAAAGGATGTTCTTTTTCCGGCGGACCGCCAGGGAATCGGCCACGAACACCACCCCATCCACTTCCCGGAGCACCATCTTGCGGGTGGCGCTGTATTTCACCTGACCGGGCACCGTGTAGAGTTGAAGGCGGATATCGTATCCCCGGATTTTGCCCAGCCCCATGGGCAGGAAATCGAAAAACAGGGTCCGGTCCCCGTCCGTTTCGGTCGTGACCATCTCGCCGGTCACCTGTTTTTGGAACTGTTTAAAAATGTATTCAAGATTCGTGGTCTTTCCGCACCGGCCCGGCCCATAGTAGACGATTTTGCATTCGACTTCCCGCTTTTTCAGATTGATGTTGGCCATTTTCCGTTTTCTGTTGGTGCCGTTAGCGGATGCGTTTGATCTGGATGTCCAGGCTGTAGTCGCCCTGTTTGGGGCCCGATTCAATGCGCGATTTGGAAAAGACCACCCCTTCGCCGTTGAACATGGCGATGGGGGAGTAGAAATGGACCTTTTTCAATTCCAGGCCCGTGCGGAGGGTCTCGATCAAGGCCTTGTCCGACGACGCGATCAGCAGGTTGATGACACGGCCCGACTGAAAACTGACATCGTACTCGACCGTCCGCCCTTTGTCAGGTCCTTCTTCCAGGGTAATTTCCACGGAACTGATATCGATGATCTCTTCTTCGGAGACTTCATCCCCCATGACCTCGCCTTCGACCGGTTCCGGAAGGATGATCTCCCCGTCCATGATGCCCCCTTCTTCCACGACCGCCGGTTGTACAGCCGTCTCGGGTTCCTTTTCCGGCAGGACTTCCGAGATCCCTTTTTTGTCCAGGATGGACTGGAGAAAGACGCGGAGCCGATGGAGTTCCTCGGCGGTAAGGATGTCGTTGTCGAACCATTCCCGGTACTGGCCGGCAGCATCCGCCATGGCATCCAACGTCACATGGCACCGGATGATGTTTTTAGCGGCATCGACCCGGAGTTCCTCCCGGTCCATCAGCTGGCGGAACTCGCGAAGCGCCCGGTCGTATTGGCCGAATTTGGCCAGGGCGATGGCCCCTTCCAGGTCCCGGGTCTCCTCCCGTTCGGCAAAGGCGAACTTCTCTTTGATGATGTTTTGCGCCTTTTCCGTGACCTCCGACATGTCCGGGGATGCCTCGATCCGGTCGATCTCCCCCTTCAGGTCCTTGATTCGCTTGGCCACCGCCGGCAACAGCTTTTTGTTGCCAATGGCCGCGGCATGCTTTTTGAGCATCCGGCCGGCCTGGACATACTGATCCAACGCCTCGTTGAGGAGTCCCTGGGATTTGTACAGTTCGGCATGCTGCAGCAGGGATTTGATCTGTTTTTTGATGTCCATCCGTTTCCTCGTTCGCGCTTCCGGCAGCGGCCTTGGCGGGCATCCATCGGATGCATAACTCTATGCATTGATATACCAATATTTTATACTCTCTACTCCATTTATGCTCGGCCTGTCAATATCTGATAAATGATTTGACAACCAAGGAGATTGTGCTATCTATTCTCTCTCGGTGCAATGAATTTTTCCCATGCCGGTACAATCGACCGCTTTATTAATAGTTTAATTAACATATCCCCAAAAGGAGGCTATCCATGAAACAGAAAGTGACCGTTGTCGGGGCGGGCAACGTCGGCGCCACCGCGGCCCAGCGGCTGGCGGAAAAAGAATTGTGCGACGTGGTGCTGGTGGACGTGGTGGAGGGGGTTCCCCAGGGAAAGTCCCTCGACCTGACCGAAGCGGCCCCCATTGAAAAACATGATGCCCGTTTGACCGGAACCAATGGGTATGAAGAAACGGCGGGTTCGGACATCGTCATCATCACGGCCGGGATCCCGCGAAAACCGGGCATGAGCCGGGACGACCTCATCAGCACCAACGCCGGCATCATGAAGAGCGTCACCGAACAGGTGGTCAAGCATTCGCCGGACAGCATCCTCATCATCGTCAGCAACCCGCTGGACGCCATGTGCCATGTGGCCTTCGACGTGAGCGGATTCCCCAAAAACCGGGTCATGGGCATGGCCGGGGTCCTCGACTCCGCGCGGTTCCGGGCCTTTATCGCCATGGAACTCAACGTCTCCGTGGAGAACACCCACGCTTTCGTGCTGGGGGGCCACGGCGACACCATGGTGCCGCTGCCCCGGTTTTCCACCGTGGCGGGGATCCCCATCACCGAACTCATGAGCAAAGAGCGCATCGACGCCCTGGTCCAGCGGACCGCCACCGGCGGGGCCGAGATCGTCAGCCTGCTCAAGACCGGCAGCGCCTATTACGCTCCGGCCTCCGCGGCCGTGGAAATGGCCGAGTCGATCCTCAAAGACAAAAAGAAAATCCTCCCCTGCGCCGCCTACCTTCAGGGAGAATACGACTGCAAGGATCTGTTCATCGGCGTGCCGGTGAAACTGGGCGCCAACGGCATCGAGGAAGTGATCGAGATCACCCTCACCGACGACGAAAAGGTGGCCCTGAAAAAATCCGCCGACGCCGTCCAGGAACTTAAAGAGACCATCAAGAAGGTGATGTAGGCGTTTTCGGACGCAATTGTAGGGGCGAAAAATTTTTCGCCCCTGCAGATCGCCCATGCCAAAGGGCGAAAGATTTTTCGCCCCTACAGCCCATCCGCGGCGTCCAGGGCCGCCTTGAGGCTTTCCGCCGCCTTGGCGGTCATGCCGGGGGCGGCCCGGAGATCCTCCACATCGGCCTCCCGCATCTTCCGGATCGACCCGAAAT
>CAYPCE010000178.1:0-7761 GCA_964409085.1 uncultured Desulfobacteraceae bacterium
CGACGATGAGGATGGACATCATGATCGAAAAGGTGGTCAGTGTAAAAGACATGGACAACGAGCGAATGATTCTGGACGATTTGACGTATTGGTTGAGCAAGCCCCCGGAAGAAAGAGTCGCGGCCGTGGATTACCTGAGGAGACAGTTCCATGGAAGTTCAGCAAGGCTTCAAAGAGTTGCCAGAGTTATTCATCGCCCATAATGTCAATACTTATTAATGGTTGAGGGCTAATCGACGCCATGTTCTCGCAATCCGCCGCCTATCAGTTCCTGTTGATGATCGTCCCGCTCCTGTTCGCGGTCACCATCCACGAGGTCGCCCATGGGGCCGTCGCCCTCCGGATGGGCGATCCCACGGCCAGAGACGCGGGCCGGTTGACCCTCAACCCGCTGAAGCATCTCGATCCCGTCGGATCCCTCCTGCTGCCGGGCATCCTGGCCCTGTCGGGGTCGCCCATCATCTTCGGATACGCCAAACCCGTCCCCGTCAATTTTTTCAACCTCAGACCCTATCAATTGGGCATGATTCTCGTGGGCGCGGCCGGCGTGACGGCCAACCTGATCTGCGCCGTCCTCTCCGGGCTGCTCTACCAGGGCATTGTCATGACCCACGGCTTCTGGTCCGGCGGCATCATCGGGTCCACTGTCCTGGGGTTCGCCTATATGCTCCAGTACAGCGTCATCATCAACGCCGTGCTGATGATCTTCAACCTGATCCCGGTCCCGCCCCTGGACGGCAGCCGGATTCTGGCCATGGTCCTGCCGGAAGACCTGCGGGAATCCTACCAGCGCATCGAGCCCTTCGGCATTATCATCATCATTTTTCTGTTGATGTCCGGGGTCCTCGATAAGGTGTTCACCTTTTTCATCCATCCGTTTGTCAATTTTTTTCTCGGAAAATAGGAGCGTTTCAGATGACCGACAAAAAACGCGTACTCAGCGGCATGCGCCCCACCGGCCCCCTCCACCTCGGCAACTACCACGGCGCCCTAAATAACTGGGTCAACATGCAGGACGCCTACGACTGCTTTTTCTTCATCGCCGACTGGCACGCCCTGACCAGCGATTACGAAGACACGGGCCGCATCTCCGATTACGTCAAGAGCATGATGATCGACTGGCTCAGCGCCGGATTGCACCCGGACAAATGCACCATGTTCGTCCAGTCCCACATCAAGGAGCACGCCGAACTCTTCCTGATCCTTTCCATGATCACGCCGGTGCCCTGGCTGGAGCGGAACCCCACCTACAAGGACCAGATCGTCCAGATGGACAGCAAGGACCTGTCCACCTTCGGTTTCCTGGGCTATCCGGTGCTCCAGGCCGCCGACATCATCATCTACAAGGCCAACGGCGTGCCGGTGGGCGTGGACCAGGTTCCCCACGTCGAAATCACCCGGGAAATCGCCCGCCGGTTCAACTATTTCTACGGCAACGTCTTCCCGGAACCGGACGCCATCCTCACCGAGACACCCAAGGTGCTGGGCCTCGACCGCCGGAAGATGAGCAAGAGTTACAACAACGCCATTTTCCTGTCGGACGGGCCGGACGAAGTGGCGAAAAAGGTATCCCAGATGATCACCGACCCCAACCGGGCCCGGAAGAGCGACCCCGGCAACCCGGACATCTGCAACGTGTTCAGCTTCCACGGGATGTACTCGGACGCCGAAACCGTGCGCCGGATCGACGCCGAGTGCCGGTCCGCCGAAATCGGCTGCGTGGCCTGCAAAAAGATCATGGCCGAAAGCCTCATCGGGGCCATGGCGCCCATGCGGGAGCGGCGGATCTACTACGAGGAACGGCCCAAAGAGGTGGCCGACATCATCATCGCCGGCGGCGACAAGGCCCGGCAGGAGGCCCGGGGGACCATGGAGGAGGTCCGGACCGCCCTGAAAATTTGATGGGATACAGTCTCCATGAACGCGGAGCGCTACGAGGTCAAACTCGACAACATCTTCGAAGGGCCCATGGACCTGCTGGTCTACCTCATCCAGAAAAACGAGGTGGACATCTACGACATCCCCATCGCGCTGATCACCGACCAGTATCTGGGCTATCTGGCGCTCATGGAGGCCCTGAACATCGACGTGGCCGGGGATTTCATCCTCATGGCGGCGACCCTGACCCAGATCAAGTCGAAGATGCTGCTGCCGGCCCATGATCCCGACGAAGCGGAAGAAGACCCCCGGCTGGAGATCGCCCGCCCCCTGGCCGAATACCTGCGGATGAAGGCGGCGGCCGAAGCCCTGACCGGCCGCCATTTTCTGGGCGAGGACATCTTTCTGCGGGAACTGACCCGGGAAGAAGCGACCGTGGCGCCGGAGGAGGAATCGATCCGGATCGGCCTCTTCGAATTGATCGACGCCTTCCAGCGGGTCCTGGAAAACCTGCCCGGCCACCACCGCATCGACCTGAGCGAGGACCGCATCTCCATCAAGGACCGGATTACGGAACTGGTGGACATCCTCGAAAAGAAAGGATCAGTCGCCTTCGACGAACTGTTTGCCAGCGCCGTTCCCGCCAGGGGAGAGGTGGTGGTCACCTTTCTGGCCATCCTGGAGATGGCCCGGATCTGCCTCATCGAAATCCACCAGCACGTGCCCACCGGGGTGATCCGGCTCATTTACATGTGAATGCGACGCATGCCGGACCTTCGCCACATCGTCGAGAGCCTCCTGTTCGTCTCGAAGGAGCCCCTGAGCGTCGACCGGATCAGAACGGTCCTCGAACTGGACGACGCCGGGCCGGTCCGGGAGGCCCTGGACCGCCTGGGGGCCGAATACGAGGCGCGGGGCGGCGGGTTTTTCCTCCGGGAGGTGGCCGGCGGCTACCAGATCCGGACCCGGCCCGAATACGCCGAGTGGATCAAAAAACTCCTCCAGCCCGGCAGTGGCCGCCTCTCCAAGGCCGCCATGGAGACCCTGGCCATCATCGCCTACAAACAGCCGGTCATCCGGGCCGACGTGGAGCACATCCGCGGCGTGGACTGCGGCGGCGTGATCCGCGCCCTGATGGAACGGAAACTCATCCGGGTCCTGGGACGGAAAGAGATCCCCGGCCGCCCGCTGATCTACGCCACCACCAAACGGTTCCTGGAAGTCTTCGACCTGAAGGACATCAAGGATCTCCCCAGCCCCAAGGAGATCGCGCTTCCCGGCGGGGAGGCGGCCGACGGCATGGCGGGAAATGCAGCGGAAGCGCCGGTTGAAGGCGATGCGGACGCGACGGACACATCCTTCGGGCGGGAGGCGGCGGACGACCCGGCTGCGGCCGAAAACCCCGAATCCACGTCCGAAACCCCGGAAGGGGACGAGGGAAAAAATGCTTGACGCCGCCCCCGTTTCCCCCTATAAATGGAAGCAACATAACGGGCGGTTAACTCAGCGGGAGAGTGCTACCTTCACACGGTAGAAGTCACTGGTTCAAATCCAGTACCGCCTACCATAAAATATAAGGGGTTGCGATTTGGATCGCAGCCCCTTTTTTGCGGCTGTTAGGCATTGCCTTCCTTGCCTTGCCGTTCCCACCAGTTCTCAGCATCCTTCAAATTTTCAAAGTCCAGAATGCTTAAACCGAACTGATCCAGCATTTCCGAGTTCGAGTCTTCAAGTCTTTTTTCCAATTCTGGCGACATGCGGCCGAAACGTTTGTTCAGCAATTTCTGAATCAACGTCATTTTGCCTTTTTGAAGCCCGATTCTTTCCACGCTTGTGACATATTTCATTTTTTTCCCCTCCTCAAACGATTGCATCTCCTCCCAGAAAGCCTTTTCCGCTTCTTCGGGGAGACGCATCATCCAATCGATGAAATGGAACAGGTTGAGGATATCCTGTTTTTGATATCCGATATGGTAGAGCCGCTTGGTCAGGTGCATTTTCCATTTCCGGCGGTTTTCCGGCTCTCCGCGCGTCTCCCGGGTTTTCAAATGGGCCATGACCGCAATGGCGAATGGGTTCGTTGCTACCGCTGCTTCAGCAACCGCATTTCCTCTTCATCGAGAGTTTGCTCGGCGGCGTTCAGCGATTCGAACCAGATTTTCGGTTCGTCACACGCCGGGTTTGTATTCTCCTTTGGCGATTTTAAGGGTTCGTTCTTTGAATTGGTCATAGGGTATGACGCCGTATCTTATGGTTTGATCTGGCATAACCTTCTCCTGTGCGGTCAAACTGCCTTAAACGAATGTCCCCGCCCGGCATGTGCGCGATCAATTCCAGTTCGCCGCCAAGGGCCTGGATGATGCGCTGCAGTGTGCTGATTTGCATGTCGTCCTGGTTTTCCAGTTTTGAAAGGCTGGGTTGGCGAATGGCCAATGTCTTTGCCAGTTCTTCTTGCGTCAACCCCGTATATTTCCGAATTTCATTCAGAAACATCTCCGCCAAGATTTCTTTGGCCCTTTTCTTGGCGCGGGCCAGATTTTCAGGCGGCATGCGTGCTTCCAGTTCCTTGAAGTTGCGGGTCATTACAGTTCTCCTGAGTCTTTGATTTCCTGCAAATGTTCATCCAGCAATTTGTCGGCGATGGGAATTATTCGATCATACCATCTTTTGTCGCCGGTTTTTTCACCTCCGATGAGCAGAATGGCGTGCCGTCGCGGATCAAATGCGAACAACGTGCGCAACTGCCGTCCCAGATGTTGAGTCCTCAGCTCTTTCATGTTTTTATGCCGGGAACCGCGAATGGTGTCCGCATGGGGGCGGGTTAGGGCCGGGCCGAGTACTTGCAACAAATTGACGCCGACGGTCAGAGATGCCTGTTCGTCGGCGGTAAGCGTATCCCACCATCGTTCAAATTCATCGGTGAATTCGACTTCCCACATATTGAAAATATAGCCTATTAGTTATATTTGTCAAACGATTTTCGCCACAGGCATAAGCCCGCGCTTAAGGTCTCGACTCACTTATCGTCTCCTGTAGTGGAATATCTTTCTTCCCAGAAGCCTCATCACCTCGCGGGTCAGATCGATGACCGGTTTGCCGGCCACGCCCACGGCCATGGCGGCATCGACGATGCCCTGGCCGCTGAGGTCGTACCATTTCTTTCGGGGGGCGTCCTTGGCGGCTTCTTCGGTGAGGGTCTGGAGATCTTGGATCACCTCTTTGGCTTGGGCGTCGGGCATCTCCTGAGTCATTTTTTGGACGGCGTCGGAGAGGTCCTTGAGTTTGGTCTCCAGGGTTTCGGGGCGGTTGGCGGATTCGGTGATGGTTTTGTTGATTTGGGCGAATGCTTGGTCTTTGGCGAAGGCGACGTCGCCCCCGGCGTTGATGTTGATATGGTCGTTTGCCATGTCTCCTCCTTGCTGGTTGAGGGTGTCGATGTGTTCGACGAGGTTGAGGCCCTGGATCATTTTGGTTGAATCCGGGGTTTGTCGATGAGTTGTTGGACGATGCCTTCCACCGCCCCAACGAGCTGGGCGTGGAGGATGCCGGTGATCGTGGAGATAACATGCATGAGCTGGTCGCGCTGGCCTTCGAGGACTTTGATTTGGGTTTCGAAGCCGGATTGAATTTTGGAAGCGACCTGGTCCACGAACTCTTTGTAGGTGACGGTGAATTTGGCGTGGGGTTTGCCGCGGGAGTGGAGACTGTTGAGGGTGAGTTCGAATATGGGGGTTTTTCTTTGATGTGCTCCACGATGTCGTTCATGATCATTCTTCCATTGAAATAGTAGTACCATTGACTTAGTAGTAAAATAAATCTTGATTTTTAACTCAAATCAGATAACAGTGGGGTTTAATTTGCGGAAAATTTAGGGCGATTTCATCTCTGAAAACCGAGGTATTACCTTTTCAACGATTTGTTTTTTAAGGAAAAAAGTCTACTTAAGGGGAAATAAAGGGAAAATATGAAAAATTGTCTCAATAGTGGTAGTTGTCCTAAGTGTGGTTACAGTTCAAACAATTCACAAGATCCACTCTTCACTGCCCATGGTGGGTTAGGGGAATGTCCAAGTTGCGGAATAATTGTCGCTAAATATTCCGGTCCTAAGAAGAAAAATGAAAAACAAGCAAAAAACCGAGTTCACAGTGAGAAATCGGTCAGCAATAGTCGGAAGCAGCTTCAACCGATCAGAAATTTTGAATATGACAAAAGAATAGAATCTCAGGTTGTAACCTTCAAGCCATATGCCGAGGACCTCCGACACGGTCCATTACCAAGTAAACAGCTCACGGGGTGGGAAGGCGGCGTTAATTTTCACAGGGCAGACGCGCAACATATCGAGTACGGCAAAATCATGCTAGTATCCACCTTTGTCGCCAAGATTGAGGATAGAGAAAAACTCCACATTTGGTTTTTTATTCAAGGCTCACGCAGGCCCTATTCTTTCGGTTTCGATGTAATTCGCTATGGAGATTTTATAAACACAAAAAACATTTCTTCTAGTAGAGAAGGCTTGAAACAGTTTATTCTCTTCCTTCTGGAAAAGAATCCAAATCTAATTATTGATCAAAACACACATCAATTTTTAAAAAACGATGAGCCCTATACTCTCACAGAAAGCGTAATATCATACGCTACCGGTCTTGGGCGTCTCCTAAATTTGGATGAAAATGATACGAATGCAAAGCAGAAAATTCCAGAGGACGATTTGACCGTATCCTGCCCTAAGTGCAGACGAAAGCAGCAGCCCCGGACCAGATGCATCCAGTGTGGTCAGTTTATAGATAAATCGAAAGACTTATCCAAATATTCGACGGAACATGCGGTTCCGAAACTCCGCGTATCACCTCCTATGTCAATAGGCACTATGGGTTTTTTCGGTTTTCTTGCTTTTATATTGATTTATATGTTTTTTATGGTCATTCATAGTGAATTCGAGACAAGGAAAGAAAGGCGGCTAGCAAAAGAGATGGAACAATGGTTACAAACGACCATGATTAATTCATTCGATTCGGCCGAATGGAAAAGAATTGAGCCTGAAGGCGAGAATTATCACCAAGGGAAAGGTGTTGCTCTCGCAGGGGTGCCACCGCATTTTAGCGGTGTTCTTTCTGGGGAGTTGAAAGCAAAAAGACCTGAAGAAATAAATATTATATTTTGGAACTATTCTAAAAGGAAAATCGAATTAACGCATGAACCTTATAGGTCATTTGGTTCGTCAATAGAAGAAATGGAAATTTGGATTTTATGGCCTAGAAAGAAAGAAATTTATGTGGAAATCTTAAAATCCCCATTACCTCCCATAGACAGTAAAAGCAATCATATGTTGGGAATAACTGAATACAAAGTAAAAATAAGAAACATTCATACTGTGTTGACCAGGAAGGATTTTAGAAATTTTATTCATGGATGGCTGTGGGGTGGAGAGCCAAACTCCTAACATTTCATTTATTTTTAATATTATCAGATTTGGGCGCACCGCGCCCTTGACAGGTCATGTGACAGTTTCAACTTTTCTGCTTCTTCAGGCAAAGTAGATGTCTATATTTATTCTTCTCTAATCGCCAAAGTAGATATTACAAGCGAACTCCAACACCACTTCTCAATATCCGCAAATGCTCTGGATTCGCCATCAGTTCACCCCAAACACCTTCATCACCTCATCCCCCAAATGATTGATCACCTTCACGGCGATCCGTCCCGATTTCGGTTTATCGAACGGTCGCGATACATCGCTGTAGAGCGTCTCCCAGGCATCTTTGTCGATTTCGGCTTTGAGGGTGGTTTTTAATGATTTGTAGGGGTCGCTGGCCCCAAGGAAGTAGGCATGGCGGACGAAGAAGCTTTCTTCGTTGTAGTCGGTGTCGATGAACCAGCAGGCGA
>CAYPCE010000179.1:0-3998 GCA_964409085.1 uncultured Desulfobacteraceae bacterium
CGGTGACGGCCAGGTGTTTGATCCCGTCCCGCATCATCATCATGAAGGTTTCGAAGATCTGGGCACCGGTGGGAATGGTTTTGAGCGGTGAGGTCATGACGTTCTTCACGGGCTTCTGGATATCGTATCCCCTGGCGATCACCTTTGTCCGGAGGTCGTTGTCCGTCAGGATGCCTTCGTAATTCCCCTCCGCGTCCTCTATCAGGATGGACGAACATTTTCGCTCACTCATCATCCGGGCCGCCTCCTGGATGGAGAGGTCCGTTCTGCCGGACAGCACATGGGGATTGTAGCAGCTGGAGACGGGCCGGTTGAAGAACTGGAGCGCCGACTCCTGGGGCTCCATGGCTTTGGCCACGATCTCCGCGTAGGACCGGTCGAGCATCCGCTTGCCGAAGGTGTCGGAGAAATATTCCGAAAAAGTCTCGTCCCGCTGGCACAGATCGAGGAAAACCGGCCGGGGAACCAGGTAGAAATAGGTGGTCTCGTTGGTTTTGAGGGTGCGGACCGCCACGCTCTTATTCATCAGCATGGAGATGCCGCCGTACAGATCGCCCTCGCTGAGGACGCCGCGGAGGGTCTTCTTGTCCTTTTCCTCGAAGTACCGCTCCGCGGCCCCTTTCTCGATGATATAGAGGTGATCGACCTTGGACCGCCCCTGCACGAACAGGACGGTATCCGCCGGATAGTGCGCCCGGATCGTTTTTCCGGCCACCGCCTCCAGCTCATGCTCCGGCAGAAAGGAAAACGGCGGCACATCCCGTAAAAACCGGAGGGCCTGATTGGTGGCTACGATGCCGGCATAGGATTCGTCATCCATCTGGTTCCTGAATTCCTGAACGAAAAATTCATAAAATCGGTGGTATCGGTCACACACCTCCCGGAACATCGCCTCCGGAATGGCGTAAACCACGGCGTCCTGTTCCACTTGTACGGTACGCACCGAAAAACCGCCGGTCATGAGGATCGAAACCCCGCCGAAAATCTGGCCTCGCTTGTGGTACCGGACCTGGATTTCCTCCCCGTCCCGGTCGTAATAGAGTTTCAGCACCCCGCTTCGGATGACCAGCACCTTCTCGACCCGGGTTCTTCCCTGGACCGCCAGTGTCGCACCGGCGGGATAGGTGATCTCGGAGGTCTTGTCGATGATCTTGCCGAGTTCCCCTTTGGGCAGGTCGGAAAACGGGGGAACGGTAGCCAGGTATTGGTAGGTCTCCTTGCTCATAGCCCACAGAACTCCTGATTAATACCGCAACCGGGCATAGTAGGTCTTTTGAGACGCCAGCCGCGCCTCTTTCAATGTGTGGATTCCGGCTTTTTCCAGCAGGGAAACAAGCTTCAAAAACACCTCTGCGGTGGAGATGGCGTCGCCCAGCGCGGTATGCCGCCCTTTGATTCGGATGCCCAGCCGCCGGGCGATGGCTTCAAGATTGTGATCGCTCTGGGCCGGGTGTACCACCGCCGAGAGCAACAGGGTGTCCAGGACCGGATTGATGAACCGGACACCGGTGCCGTCCTCCTTCATCTGGAGCATGCGCATGTCGAAGGCGGCGTTGTGGCCCACCAGCACGGTATCCTCGGCGAACCGGTGGAACCTGGGCAGCACCTGGTCGATGGTCGGCTGCCCGTTGAGCATCTCCGGCTGGATGCCATGCACCTTGATCGATTCATAGGGCACCGAACGCCGGGGGTCGATCAGGCGATCGAACACCTCCCCCCGGAGCAATCGACCGTTGACGATCCGGACGGCGCCGATGGCGATAATCTCGTCCCCCGCCTTGGGGTTGAGACCGGTGGTTTCGGTGTCGAAGACGGTATAGGTCAGCGACTGGAGGGGTTGGCTGTCCAGCTCAGGGGTCTGGCCGGGCTGGTTGAAGAGGTCGAAGTCATAGAACTCCGGCCGGCTCTCCGGTACGACGCCCGCAGTCACGGGCCGGTCGGCATCGGGTTCGTCCGTCAAGGGGAGGAACAGGCGCAGGGCGGACCGCTTCCCATCTTCGGTACACGACGGGCACCAGATCTGGGCGTCGTGATGATCCAGGACCTCCCGGAGAGAGAGACCGAGATCCTCGGCCTTGAGCACGAGGGGATCGGCCTCCCACTGCCGCAGGGTCGCGATGCTGATGGGTTCGCCCTTCCAGGTCAGATCGACGTTGACGAATCGCTCCTTCCGGTCGAACCGGCACTCGAACCGCTTTCGGCCCGTTATCTCGGTGAGGCGCTGCAGCACATAGAGGACGGCCAGCACCATGGCATAGGAGTCGACCTTCACCCAGCATGGCGCATCGGGGGCCGAGGTCTTGAGGGTGACATTCAGCTTTTCTTTGGCCTTCCGGCGGATGGTGGCAAACAGATCGTCCACCCGCATGTGGACAAGGGGCCAGTGGGTCCGTACATACCGGTCGTATTCATCGGCCGACCGGTCCAGCGCGTCGCCCAGCAGCAGGGTCTCCTGGTGGATGATCTGTCGAAAATTGTCCAGCTGGTGTTCGGCCATGCGGGGGTATTCCATGATGGCCTCAATGGCGGAACGAATGCTGGCCAGCGAGGCCCGGAACCGGCGGACCAGGGACTGGAGCAGAAAATCGACCTGGCGCTCGGTCTCGATCCGGTCGGTGATGTCGTAGAGGATCAGGATAAATCCGCTCACCTGCCGGGTGCCCGCTTTTTCCAGGATGGGCACGGCTTCCACTCTCAACAAACGTCCGCCCCGGCCGACAAGGACAAAATACGCGGCCACTTTGGGCTCCTGCCGCTGTAACTTTTCGGCGATCTCGTCCAGGGCATGAAGGATGAGGTGCTCGTCGATGGCATTGAAAACCGAACGGCCCAGACCGATGAACTGTCCCTCGCCGGCGTCGGTCCTGGCGGCGCCCTCGCTGGTCTCCAGAAACTCCCGGGCCCGTTTGTTGTAAAAGAGGATCCGGCCGTCGGCATTGCAGATGAGCACGGCTTCGGGCAGTTCGGACATGAAAGAAGCCAGGAGGTTTTTCTCTTCTTCGGCCTCGGACTTGGCCGCCTGCACTTTCTGGGATACGTTGCGCCGGAGCGACTCGACGTTGTCGGCCCCCTCGTTGATAATCCGGACCAGCCGGACAACATCCCGGCTGCCCTCCATCTCGATCCGGTGGGAGGGGTTGACCGAATGGATGATCCGGGTCTCTTCGGCGATTTTGCTCAAGGGAATGATGTAGTTGTGAAAGATGGCGTCCATGGCGAAGACGAATCCTGTCAACACCACAAACAGCGCGATGAAGATGTAGGCGAAGTGGTTTTTTAACAGATCGAGAAAAACGATCTTTTCCTGGGCGGAGAGTTGCCGCCAGAAAAGAACCGTCAGGAAAGCAACGAACAGAAACGTGATGCCAATGGACACACCGGCGAACCACCAGAATTTGTTTTTTGGATTCATCATCGATTCGGCATCGTTCTCTTTGCGCTGGCGAAGATTCCGCCGGTCCGCATCCCTGTCAAGGATCCGCCTTCCGGCACCAAAGGATGGGTCAGTGCCGTCTCATCGGGGCGCAGGAAACGCATCGATCATGAGGCTTCCAGGATCTTTCGGACCCGGCGCACCACATCGGCGTTGGCAAAGGGCTTGGTAATGTAGTCGTCCGGCTCCAGGGACATGCCTTTGGCGATGTCCATCTCCCGGCCCATGGCGGTCAGGAAGATGATCTTGGCGTTCCGGCCTTCCGGAATTTCCCGGATCCGCTGGCACGTCTCGAAGCCGTCCATGCCCGGCAGCATGATGTCCAGCAATACCAGGTCGGGACCGAAAGTAGACAGGGCTTCGATCCCTTCTTCTCCGGTCGCGGCGGTTCTCACTTCATATCCATTCTGCTCCATCAGGAACTGAAGGGGGACGACAATGCTCGGCTCATCGTCCACGATCAATATCTTTTGGGCCATTGGAAACCCTCCCGCCTGGACATGCTGCGGCAGTGAAAGAAAACCCGCCGATCCTCGGGGACCGGCGGGTCAATCCGGCGCCGCGG
>CAYPCE010000179.1:4098-7744 GCA_964409085.1 uncultured Desulfobacteraceae bacterium
CCCACATCATGACGATACCGAGGATCCACCATACGATCTGCCAGGACCAGATCGGCAGGAATCCACAGAATTCAAAGGCCGAATTTCCGAGCAGGCAGAAGGGGCCGATGGCGAACAGGTACCAGAGCGGCACCACCCATTTCATGGCGTTCCGCCATTTCCGGCCTTTCTCCGTGGGGCCGTCGATGTCGTCGATCCATTTTCTCATCTCCGCCTGTCGATCCAGCGTCTCCTGACTGTCTTTCATGCCGAGGCCGCGGCAGAGGTAGGCGATGACGAGGCCCGTGAACAGGCCCCAGAACGCGGTATGCATGGACAGCGGGTATTTGAAGAAAAAGTAGGTGATAAAACAGGCGATAATGGCACCCACCAAGCCAAGGGCGGCGCCGACGCTCGGAAACTTGAACCCGTAGTGGACGCCCATGAGCATAAGGTACATGATGAAGCCGAAGGCCGTGGCAAAACCGCCGATCATCACGATGGCGCCGGGCGATGTCAGGCTCACGATAACGGCAAGCAAGGTGATCACCGTAACGAATACCCGGTTGGCCCAGATCTGTTCCGCGTGGCCGGCTTCCATTTTCTTAACATACCGCCAGTAGATATCCCGCAGGACGATGGTGCCGCCGGTGCCGATATACGGCGCCGCCGTGGAGTGAATGGCGGCGATGATCCCCAGGAACACGATGGCCATGATGGGACCGGGGAGCACGTAGTTCATCAGCATCGGCACCACGTCGCCGTCCGTTTGCGGGGCGATCTCGCCCATTCCCTGGAGAACCCGCGCGCCCATCCCCTGGAAGGCCGTGAAGAAAAAGAGCGCAATGCCGACGACAAAGGTGGACATGAACACCTGCTGCCAGGCCAGCGGGGAGGGGGATTTGATCCCGAAATTCCAGAGGGTGAATGCGGGCGACGACTGGATGCCCATGAGGGCGAACATGTAGGTCAGGATCATGACCGCAGTCCAGCCGCCGGTGCCGAGTCCGAAGTGAATCAGTTTGGGCACCTCAATGTATTTGGTTTCAAGCCCTCTGATCGCCTTGGTGAATTCCGTCCACCCGCCGAGAGCATCGGTGGTGATGGTGAAGTAGCCCAGCAAAACGATACTCAACACCAGCAAGATGAACTGGATCACGCCGACCCAGGTACTGGCTTTGAGACCGCCCGTCACCACATAGAACCAGACGATAAACGCCATGAACAACAGACCGGCCGTATAGGGCACGCCCGCCACGATCTCGAACAGTTTGGCCGCCGCGATCAACTGAAGCCCGGAGTAAAACATGGAGTACAGGACCGCTGCGAGAACGGTCAGCCACCGGACGGCTTCATTGTTATAATAATAGGCATACATGTCCCCCGGCGTGACAAAGCCGTACCGCTTGCCCATCAACCAGTTCCGTTTGGCGAAAAACGCCCCGGTGATGGGAATGGTGAGAACATAGAACGAGGCGAAGGCGTATGCAAGGCCGTCACGCCAGATCAGCCCCGGGTGGCCGACGGTCGTCCATCCGGAAAACGACGCCGCCGTCGCCGCCATGAGAAAGGCAATAAACGGAATGGACCGCCCGCCGATGGAGTAGCCTGATGAGGTTTTCTCCGTGAAATACCCCTTCAGGCCCCACCAGAAGCAGTAAATGATGTATATTCCCAGAAAGATATAAACCCAGATTTTCGGATCCATAATGTTTTCTCCTTTATCCTCTTTAGCGCTTTTTCAGTGTTGAAAAGAACCCCTACAATGATGCCACAATTTCGCCGGCCCCTCTCACCGTGACCGCCAGCGGTTTTTCCCACCCCCTTTCTCCGTCTACCCAGTTGTGATGTTAGTATATCCATTCAGCCCCTTCGCCGCCCCGCAGGGCGGCCAGCCGTCAGCCGGCCACCCGGCGGGACATCTTCAGAGCCTTGACCGTTGGTTACTTGTTTTGCACCATTTTGGTGATGTGCTCGACGATTTCGGGGTTGGCCAACGTCATGACATCCCCCACATCCGATTCATTGGAGATGGCGCCCAGAACGCGCCGCATGATCTTCCCGGACCGGGTCTTGGGCATGTCGGGCACGATCCAGACCTTTCGGGGTTTGGCGATGGCCCCGATCTCCCTGACGATGGCGTCGATAATCTTCTTTTCCAGGGCCTCGGAGGCCTCGAAACCGGGTTTGAGGGAGACGTACAGATCCGGTTCCTTGCCCTTGATGTCGTGTTTGACCGGGACGACCGCCGATTCGGCGACCTCCTCCACCACCAGGGCGGCGGATTCGATCTCCTTGGTGCCCAGCCGGTGACCGGAGACGTTGATGACGTCGTCGATGCGGCCCAGGATCCGAACATAACCGTCTTCGGCCATCACCGCCGCGTCCCCGGTCAGGTAGGGCCAGTCGCGCCAGTCGGTGGACTTGGGGTCTTTGCAGTACCGTTCGAAGTACTGTCGCACGAACCGGTCCCGGTCCCCCCAGATGGTCTGGAACATGCCGGGCCAGGGGTTCTGGATACAAATGTTGCCCGCCTTGCCCGTGCCGGCCGGGATCTCTTTGCCCTCCTCGTCATAAATGATGGGATGGATGCCGGGCATGCCGGGGCCGGCGCTGCCGGGCTTCATGGGTTTCAGGGCCGGCAGGGTGGAGCAGAGGAACCCGCCGGTCTCGGTCTGCCACCAGGTATCCACGATGGCCGCTTCGCCCTTGCCGACGACTTCGTAGTACCATCGCCAGACTTCCGGTTCGATGGGTTCGCCCACGGTGGTCATGTGTTTGAAGTGATAATTATACTTCGCGGGTTCGTCCGGTCCGATCTTCCGCAGGGCCCGGATGGCGGTGGGGGCGGTGTGGAAGATGTTGACATCCAGGTCCTGGGCGATCCGCCAGCACCGGCCCGCATCGGGATAGTTGGGAATCCCTTCGTACATCACGGACGAGGCGCACAGGGCCAAGGGACCGTATACGATGTAGGAATGGCCCGTGATCCACCCGATGTCGGCCATGCACCAGTAGACGTCTTCGGGATGAATGTCCTGGACGTATTTGGAGGTGCCGGTTACATAGGCCAGATAGCCGCCGGTCCCGTGCTGGCAGCCCTTGGGCTTGCCGGTGGTGCCGGAGGTGTACATCAGGAACAGGGGCGCTTCCGCCGGCATGGGGACCGGGTCGACCCGGACGCCGTAGTAGTCTTTCAGAAGGTCGTTGATGAAGACGTCCCGGCCGTCGACCATGGGGGTGTCCGCGGAATATTTCCCCGGATACCGCTGCCAGACGAGGACTTTTTCGAGCTTCTGCCCGTCCTTCTCCGCCTCGGCCACGGCTTCGTCCGCTTTCACCTTGTGGTCCAGGAGTTTGCCGCCCCGGTAGTACGCGTCCATGGTGATGAGGTATCTGGAGCCGGAGTCCACAACCCGATCGGCCGCCGCCTTGCCGCTGAACCCGCCGAACACCTGGGAATGGATCACCCCCAACCGGGCACAGGCCAGCATGGTGATGGGCAGTTCCGGCGTCATGGGCAGATGGAGGGTCACCCGGTCCCCCGCCTTGAGATGGCAGTAATCCCGGAGAACGGCCGCCATTTCGTTGACCCGGACATACAGCTCCTGGTAGGTGATGTGCTCGGTCTTTTCCTCTTCCAGTTCGGGCACGAAATGGAGCGCCG
>CAYPCE010000180.1:0-7732 GCA_964409085.1 uncultured Desulfobacteraceae bacterium
CCGGCGCTTCCCTACCTGGACATCATCTACCGGATCCGCCAGGAGTGCGACCTGCCGGTGGCCGCCTACCATGTGAGCGGCGAATACGCCATGATCAAGGCCGCCGAGGAGAAGGGCTGGGTGGACGGACCCCGGATCATGCTGGAATCGCTGACCGCTATCAAACGGGCCGGCGCCGACACCATCCTCACCTATTTCGCCCTGGACGCGGCCCGGGCCCTTCGGGAAGGGTAGGGGGCGAGCCAATGACACCATCCCCTGCGGCCCATCCCCACGCCGGTCACGGCCATGGAAAACCCGGCGGTCCCCGGCTGGTGGCCTGGGAGATCACCCGGAACTGCAACCTCTCCTGCGTCCATTGCCGGGCGGCGGCCACCCACGGGCCCTACAGCGGCGAACTCGATACCGACGCCTGCTTCGGCTTGCTGGACAGCATCGCCGACACCGGCAGCCCCATCGTCATCCTCACCGGCGGCGAGCCGTTGCTCCGGCCCGACATCTTCGATGTGGCCCGGTACGGGACGGACAAGGGCCTCCGGATGGTCATGGCGCCCAACGGCACCCTCATCACCCCGAAAACGGCCCGGAAAATGGCCGACGCCGGAATCCAGCGCATCAGCGTCAGCCTGGACGGCGCCACCCGGGAACGACACGATGCGTTCCGGGGCGTTGACGGGGCCTTCGACGGGGCATTGAACGGGATCCGCAACGCCCGGGAGGCCGGGGTCGAGTTCCAGATCAACACCACCATCACCAAGGCCAATCTGGGGGAGATTCCCAAGATCCAGGACCTGGCCGTGGAACTGGGGGCCGTGGCCCACCACATTTTTTTGCTGGTGCCCACCGGCCGCGGCAAGTATCTCCTGGATGCGGAGATCGACGCCCAGGAATACGAAGAGACCCTCAACTGGTTCTACGACCAGCGGGAGTACTCGCCCCTTCAGCTCAAGGCCACCTGCGCCCCCCATTACTACCGGATCCTGCGGCAGCGGGCCCGGGAGGAGGGGCAAACCGTCACCTTCGAGTCCCACGGCCTCGACGCCGTCACCCGGGGATGCCTGGGAGGCACCGGGTTCTGCTTCATTTCCCACCGGGGCCGGGTCCAGCCCTGCGGGTTTCTCGATCTGGACTGCGGCAACGTGACCGAACGGCCGTTCGCCAACATCTGGCGCGGGTCGGAGGTATTCCTGGCCCTGCGGGATTACGACAACCTCAGGGGCAAGTGCGGGGCCTGCGAGTACAAGCGGGTCTGCGGCGGATGCCGGGCCCGGGCCTACGAGGCCACCGGCGATTATCTGGCCGAAGAGCCGCTGTGCAGCTATCAGCCGGTCCGCAAATGACGGGGAGCGAGAAAACGGGGAGGATTCGATGGAAAAAGTGGTCTGCCACGGCGACAGTCTCACCGAAGGATCGGATTTGGACCGGCAGGCGGTATGGCCAGCCCTAATGGGCAGCGCCCTGGGGGTGAATGTGGTCAACCGGGGCATCGGCGGCGATACCAGCGCCGGGCTTCTGAGCCGGTTCTACCGGGACGTGGTGGATGAACGCCCCGATTTTGTCGTCATCCTCTGTGGGACCAACGACCTCTGGTGGGATCTGGACGTCCGGCAGATCCTGGCCAACACCTTCGCCATGGTGTTTCAGGCCCAGTACCACGGCATCACGCCGCTGATCGCCACGCCGCTGCCGGTCAGCGTGGAAAAAGCCACGGCGGCTGCCATCACGCCGCCCATGGGAGGGTTCGAGAAATGCTGCGGCGAAATCCGCCGGCTTAGGGATGACCTGATATCCTATGGAAAGGGGAGCGACATCCCGGTCATCGATTTCTATCCGCTGTTTCTGGACGGGACCGAACGGGTCCGCGCCGATCTTTACCTGGAAGACGGCCTCCACCCCGGTCGGCCGGGACACCGCCGGATGGCCGCCGAAGCCGCAGACCGGTTCCGGGCCGATTTTCTCTTCACGATCCCCTGAATTTATTTGGCGAGTTCCGCCAGCCGCTTTTTGGCCAGGTCCTTCACTTCCTGGGGCTCATCGTCGTCCAGAACGATTTTTTCCAGAAGCATGGGGTCCTTCAGCCTTTCCACCGCCTCCAACCGCACTTCCAGGATCGTCTTGCCCTGTTTTTTGAGTTCCCCCCGCCGGGCCATGATCATGAAGTAGAAACCGGCCAGCACGAAAAGGCCCGCGATGCCCATCAAATAGAACCTGCCCGGCGCTTCGGTTTGGAGAATCGGCGTCTCCACCAGCGTGAGGAACAGGAAAAACCCGCCCACCAGCGCAACGAAGCAGGAGACCAAAAACGGGAAGACTTGTTTAGCCACGGCCATCGGAGTGCTCCTCACTTTTCTTTTTGAAAATCGGGATGCCTGTTGGCAATATCCTCGGGATCGCTTTACCGGTTCAGTATTTTTTGTTTGGCTTCGTCCCAGTCCATCGGCTCTTCAAGCCCGGCCTTGCGGCGCGCCTCTGTGGCCATCAGCTCCTCGCGGTGCCATTCGGGCGATTCGAAGGTCTCGGGTGCTCGATGAAGATCGTCCCAAATGATCTCCATCAACCTGAGCTTATCCTGCAACGGCATTTGCTTTACCTCGGCTTCGCTAATCATTTCTCTATCCTGCCGATATTAATTTGGGGAATTGGCGTCAGCGTTTCTTTTTTAATGCGATTTGCCATCCCCATCTTTATCAAACTTCGTGGGCTCTGGCAAGACTGCGGCGGCCACCCTTTTCTCTGCGGTCCCGGTCTTCCCCCGCACCATCACCACCAGCGTATCCATGATCTGGGCCATTCGGCCGGCCTGCTCCGAGAGCTCCGCCGAGGCGGCGGCCGATTCTTGGGCGGAAGCGGCCACCTGCTGGGTGGCCCGGTCGATCTCCTGGGCCGCCACGGTGACCTGCTCGATGCCCCTGGACTGCTCTTTGCTGGCGGCGGTGACGGCGCTGGTTTTCTCACCCATGAGGGTGGCGGATTCGATGATGGCGGTGAAATCTTCGTTGACGCCGCGGATGGCCGCTGCGGCCTGGGTGACCTGCTCCAGGTTGTTGCCCAGCAGGGCCTGGGTGTCGTCGGCGGCCGTGGTGGTCTCCCGGGCCAGCTTGGTTACCTCCTCGGCCACCACGGCGAAACCGGCGCCGGCTTCCCCGGCCCGGGCCGCTTCCACCGCCGCGTTGAGGGCCAGCAGACCGGTCTGGAAGGCGATGTTGTCCACCGTCTTGATGATCTTTCCCATCTGGCCGCTCTCCGATTCGATCCGGGTCATGCTCCGGGACAGTTCCATAAGGGTCTTAAGGGACCTGCCCGATTTTTCGATGTTCTGGCGCATCAGGTCTTCGGCACCTTCCGTGAGGGAGGCGGTCTGCCGGCTCATGGCGGCGATCTCTTCCAGGGAGGCCGACGATTCCTCAATGGCGGCGGCCTGCTGGCTGGCGTTCTGAGCCGTGGTTCCGCTCGCCTGGGCGATCTGCCCGGCGGCGGCGGAAACCCCTTCGGTCACTTCGGACAATTCCCGGATGGACCGGTTGAGGGGGAATAGAATCGTTTTCCGAACTGTGACCGTGGAGAACAGGAGCACTACGACCAGGGCCAGAAAGGCCATCCCGGCGGTCCAGAGGATCACGTCCCGGATCTGTTCCCGGATCCCGGTTTTCACCTCGGCGATGCGGTCGTTGAGGGCCGC
The DNA here is from genome assembly GCA_964409085.1 of uncultured Desulfobacteraceae bacterium. Taxonomy (GTDB): domain Bacteria; phylum Desulfobacterota; class Desulfobacteria; order Desulfobacterales; family JAABSP01; genus JAABTD01. Next base: position 3,680 of record CAYPCE010000180.1, read on the forward strand.
CATGGCCGCCTTGACGCGCGCATCGAGTTGGGCTTCCCGTTCGGCCACGAGGGCGTCGATGTCGTCGATGTAGAGCCCCGTACCGATGATCCAGTTCCAGGGGTCGAAAAGTTTGACGAAGGAGAGCTTGGGCTGGGGCTCGTCGGCCCCGTATTTGGGCCAGTAGTAGTCCACGAAGCCCTCCCCCGATTCCTCGCAGACCTTGACGAATTCCACAAAGAGGTGTTTGCCGTTGGGATCGGCGAAATCGGTCAGGTCCTGGCCGTCCAGCTCCGATTTGTAGGGGTGCATGATCATCGTCGGATGGCGGTCGTTGATCCAGAAATAATCCTTGCCTTCGGGTCCGTAACGGAGCGTCGAAACCATGTCGGCGGCACCGGCCTTCAATGCCTCTTCGGCGATCTCCAGGTAGACCCCGGACCCGATGATCCAGTTCCAGGGGTCGAAAAGTTTGACGAAGGAAAGCTTGGGCTGGGGCTCGTCGGCCCCGTATTTGGGCCAGTCGTAATCCACGAAGCCCTCCCCCGATGCCTCGCAGGCCTTGACGAACTCCACGAAGAGGTGCTTGCCGTTGGGGTCGGCGAAATCGGTCAGGTCCTGGCCGTTCAGCTCCGGTTTGTAGGGGTGCATGATCATGGTGGGATGGAGATCGTTGATCCAGAAGTAATCCTTGCCTTCGGGACCGTACCGGAGGGTTTCCACGATGGCGGCGGCCCGCTCTTTCCGGACCGGCGGCGGGATGTCGTCCCGGGATTGCAGGGCTTCCAGAACGCCGAAGGCGGTGTTGACGGCGTTTTGAAGCGGGGTCTTGTAGGCTTCCTGAAGCTTTTGGGGATGGTGGGCGTCCCCGTAGCCCTTTTCCAGAACGGACATGGCCGTCTGGACCTGGGACCGGAGGTATTCCTTCTTCCGGGAGAGGAGTTCCGCCCGGTAGGCCGCCATCCGTTGCCGGCCATCGGCCCGCATCCGTTCGATCTGTTCCCGGTTGAGCTGTTCGAGGCTCCCGATGGCCATGTCACCGGTCCAGCGGACCTGGAGGATCGCCAGGATGCTGATGAGCAGGCTGACGACGATGAGCGAAAGGGAGATCATCCATAGAATGCGGGTATTGATGGCCACCGTGCCTCCTTCCCAGGCGGGGTGTTTGAATCGGTTTGTTCGCGTCAGTATTCAGTTATACTCATTGGCCGACGCGCGTCAACAGTGGGGGGCACCGTCAGGCGGTGGAGACCTCCATGATGCCGTCGATCTTCACGACCCGGAGCATCTCGTAAATGGCGGGGGAGACGTTGACGATGCGGATGTTGCCGTTCTTGTCGAACAGCTCTTTGTAGAACAGCAGCAGCTTGCCGATGCAGGCGGAGCCGATGTAGGTGACGCCGGAAAAATCGAGGACGAGTTCCCCCATCGCGGTGAGGTCCAGCTCGTAAAAGCGCTGCTTCAGGGTCTCCGATCCGTATTCGTCGATTTTTCCCGCGATGGTCATCCGAGCCCGGTCCTTTTCCTGGTGGACGTTGATTTTCATGAGCGAAACTCCTTGGTGAAACGGGTTTAGCGGGTTTATTGGTATGGGGCCCACAAGTCCAGCGTGCTGAGGTCCTCTCCGGGGTCGGTCCGGGGCCGGCAGGGGGGTTGTCGGCCCATGGTGACCCGGATGATCCGGCCCTCCGCCGACCAGGAAACCGAATCGGCGAAATGGCGGACGAAAAAGATGCCCCGGCCGCAGGCCCGGGTCCGGTTTTCCGGATCCCGGGGGTCGGGAACGGCGCAATGGGCGAACCCGACGCCTTCGTCTTCCACCTCCAGAACGAAGTCGTTGCCGTACCGCCATCGAACCGCGATGGATTTTTCCGGGTCACCGCCGTTGCCGTGTTTCCATGCGTTCCAGAGGGTTTCTTCCAGCACATTGTACAGCCGCATGTCGGCCCCGCTGAAGCCTCTCTCGTCCCATTCCCCCGCCATCCGGTGGAAGACGGTCGTGATCAGCGAGGCCATTTCCTCGAAATTACGGGGGCGAAGCATCTCGGTTTCCGTGAACCGGGCGTTTTCCACCTCCACCCCCACCAGGGTGATGTCGTCGCCCGAGGTGTTTTCGCCCGTTGGGTCCGCGGTCACGCCGCTCATCCGGGCGATGCGGGCCAGCAATCGTTCCATGATTTCGGTGACGGGGGCCTCCGGGGACATGGCCTCGGCCGCCATCTCCCGCAACTCCTCGAACCGAAGGGTTCGGTCCCGGTGACGGTGGGGCATTTCATTAAGACCGTCGGTGAAAAACAGCAGCCGGTCGCCGGTCCGGAGGGGAATTTCCGCGGCGGCCATCGCCGTCCGGTGCCCCCAGGCCAGGGGCATGTGGACGCCGTCGTCATCGGCATCCCCCAACAGCCGGACCGTGGCGCCCCGCATCAAGAGAAACGGCGGGTGACCGTTAGAGACATACCGGAGGCGGAGGGACCGGTGGTCGATTTCGGCGGTGATACCGGTGACAAAATCCTCCGGGTCGAACAGGCGGGAGCGAACGAGCCGGTCGTCGAGGGCGGCCATGGTCCGTTCCAGCGACGCGTCCCCATGCCGATGGAGTAGCAGCTGGTGCATCAAGTCGGTGGCAATGGACCGCAACACACAATTGACGGCGTGGCCCGACTGGTCCTTGATGCTGATCACGGTTTTGGCGTGGCCGTCCCCTTCCGGTCCGCCGATGGTGCGAAGAAAAAAATGATCCCCGCCCTGGGTCTGGCAGGGAAGGGTGAATTCCTGGACAAAGAGGGACCGGTCATGGGGCAATGGGAGATGGCGGCCGGAGGCCCCGTTGACGAGGGTGAGGATCCGTTTCGCCAGTCCGATGTTGAGGTCCTGTTTTTTCAGGAGCCCCTTCAGATCGGCTTCGATTTCCTTGCGTTCGGCGATCTCCTCCCGGAGGCGGGCATTGGCCCGGCTCAGCTGGGCGGTCCGCTCGCGGACCCGGAATTCGAGTTCTTCGTGGGCTTTCTCCAGGGCCTCTTCAGCCTGTTTCCGCTCCGTGATGTCCCGGCAGGAACTGAGGACGGCGGTCCGTTCGCACCATTGGGTCCGTTTGTTGACCGCCTCCACCCACACCGCCCCGCCGTCTTTTCTCAAAAACCGGAACCGGCAGACAGCGGGGGTGTGCCGGCTTTCTATGAGCATGGTGACATAGTGCCGGACCGCTTCCCGGTCTTCGGGAAAGATGAGGTCTTCAAAGGGCAGTTCCCGGATCTCCGCCGTGGTGTAGCCGGTGAGGCCGCGCATCTTGGTGTTGACGAAATGGAGCCGGCCGTCGCCGAAGATCATGATGCTGTCCCCGGCGTTTTCGACGATTTCCCGGTACTGGATCTGGGATTCCCGGAGCTGGCGGGTCCGTTCCTCGAATTCGGCCTCCAGCCGGGCCAGGCGGTGGCCGAGATCCGTTTGCCCCCCGACCATGTAGGCCCGTTTCATCAGGGCGTTGCGGACCGTGTTGAGGAGTTCGTCCCGGTGGAAGGGTTTCAGGATGTAGTCAAAGGCCCCGTTGTCGACGATACTCGTCCGGAGGCTCTCGATATCCGCATTGCCGGTGACGATCAGCACCTCGATGGTCGGATCGATCGCCTTGATCGTTTTCAGGGCTTCGATGCCGTCGAGGCGCGGCATCTGAATGTCGAGGATCGCCAGGTGGACGGCGTCGTGGCGGACCCGCTCCACCGCGGCCATTCCGTCATCCGCCTCGATGACGGAATGGCCGCCTTTTTCGAGATAAATGCGCAACAGATCGCGGACATAGGGTTCGTCGTCGGCAATCAGGATACGGGCATCCGAATGGGCCATGGTGGTTCCCGGAGACCGGCGGTTATCCCAGACGGACCTGGCGGGCGCTGAGGATGTTGGGCAGGGCCCGAATCGCTTCCAGCACCGGCTCATCGGCCGGGGTGTCGATGTTGACCATGCAGATGGCGCGGTCGCCGCGGCGTCCCAGCTGAAACCGGCCGATGTTGATATCGTGACGGCCCAGGGTGGTGCCCACATTGCCGATGACGCCGGGCTTGTCGATGTTCTGGATGA
>CAYPCE010000181.1:0-1416 GCA_964409085.1 uncultured Desulfobacteraceae bacterium
CGACAATTCAGCCATCGCGCTTTTCAATCCCCGGATCTCCCGATCAAAGGTCCTCTCGTCCGACATATCCCAGCAGACCTGGATCAATGAGGCCTCGCCCGACGCCTTGTCCCGGGCGAAAAAGTCCACTTCATATCCGTCTGAGGTCGTCACATACTCCACCTCGAACCCCTGGCGGCGCAACCCCATGAACGCCATGGTTTCCAGGAGCGGCCCGTAATCGTCCGCATGTCGGAAGGTCACGGCGCTCAGAAGCCCCGTGTCGATGGCGTAGAGTTTGACCGGATTGATGATGCGGGTTTTTTCGGAACGGCTGTGGATAGGAACTTTGGAAAACACGAAGGCGTCGATCAGATGATCGAGGTACTCATACAGGTTGTTTTTGGTGCATTTGACCGCCATGCGTTTCATCGTGTTGTAGAATTTGTTGACGCTGAACTTGCCCCCGGCCGAGTGCATGATGTGCCGGACCAGATGCTTCAGGGCCGTGACGTTTCCGATGTGGTAGCGTTCGACGATATCTTTTAACAGCACCGAATCGATATACCCCTGCAACACTTCGATCCGGAGGGCGGGGTCCAGTTCCTGCACTTCCGGAAACCCGCCGATGTCGAGATAATCCCGCACCGCCTTCCGGAGCGCGGCAGCAGTCTTGGCGCCAAATGTTCGGGGTTTTTCTGAAAACAGTCGGTGATATCGCAGAAATTCCGGAAAACTGAACGGGAAGATCTCGGCCGTCAGGGAGCGCCCCCTCAGACTGGTGGCGATTTCGGTGCTCAGCAGTTTCGACGATGAACCGGTGAGATAGATCTGTAGGTTTTCCGTGTCCAGGAGCCGCCGGATAAACCGTTCCCACCCATCGATTCGCTGGATTTCGTCGAAGAAAAACCAGCACCGGCCCTCCCGGTGATTCGGGTATTTGCCGAAATAGACATCGAGAATGTCCTGGAAGTGGGCGACCTCGAACTCCAGGAGCCGGTCGTCCTCGAAATTGAGATAGAGGATCTCTTCTTTCCGAACTCCCTTTTCCAGGAGCGCCTGCATCTTCTGGCAGCAAAACCAGGTCTTGCCGGCCCGGCGCATCCCGATCACCACATCGGCTTTGCCTTTTATTTCGGCCAGCGTGCGGTCCCGGGGCACGGGTTCGGGCAGATCCCGCTCATGAAAGTCATCGATCAGTTGGGAGAGAATCTCTTTCATGGCGGAAAACTATCTCTTTTTTAGAGAAAGATCAAGGTAAAACTGTCTCTTTTTTAGAGAAAGAATTGAGACATCCCGATTCCCATATCAGGCCATCGACCGCACCACCCCGCCGTCGGCCCGCAGCGGCGCCCCGTTGGTGGCCGATGAGAGGGGACTGCAAACGTAGGCCACCATGCTGGCGATTTCCTCCGGTTCCGTGAACCGCTTGAGCAG
>CAYPCE010000181.1:1516-7707 GCA_964409085.1 uncultured Desulfobacteraceae bacterium
TATGGGAATAATGGAAATGTTCTCCCCCCAACGGCAATGATCGGGGGGAGAACGTTTGGGCAAGGGGCGGCGGCTTTAATGGTGGGGATGATGAAACCGCGGTTAGGCGTTTTCCACGGTTACTTCCGGTTCGGACGCCTGCTGTTTTTTCATCTCGAAGACCACCATGAGCGCCAGGCCGTTGATGATGAAAAAGATCATTTTGCCGATGCCGAAGCCGTCTTCGATGGTGTCCTGGATCTCCACCCCGAAGCCGCACAGGGCCGCGATGGCGACGGCGGTGAGCGCCCACTTCTGACCGCCCAGCAGACCGACGGCCGAGGTCAGGTCGAGGACCGCCGTTGCCAGGATGAAAACCGCGATGGCGTAGATCACCAGTGTGGCGGCGGTGCCTTCCCGTTTCACCCGGTCGGCCCCGGCCCGGTCGCCGGTCATTTCTCCCAGGCTGGCGGTAAAAGACGCGGCGCCGCTGACCGCCTTGCCCTTGGAGAACTGGGCGAGGGCGGCGCCGAAGTTGGTCAGTGAATAAAGAAGCAGCAAAATAGCGACGATGGTGGTGAAAGCATTGCGTTTCATTTGGTTACCTCCTGTCTGTTTGAAAACATTTTGTAAAACCGCCGTGAAACAGCTCCTTGGAACCGGACGTCCGAAAATGCCGTTCCACCCCTTTGAAAAGCCACAGATTCAGTTTCAGCCCTCCGGCCATGGCGAGAATGCCCGTCAGGAACCAGGTGGTCAGGTACCCCGATGTACAGGGCTCGAAAAAGAGCAGCCCCCAGGCGCCGACGATGTAAATCGCCATGCAGGCAAACAGGCCGAAGATAAAGACGCCCATGAACGCGGCCGCCCCCACGCTCCGGAAAAAGGCCATGAGGGGCAGCGCGCCCACCAGCAGGATGGCCGCCGATATCCCCAGAAACAGCGGTACGGCGCAGGCGGTTGCGATGAAAAACGCGACCGCGTTGAACAGCGCGTCCCCGGCGTCCAGCCGGGTTCGGCGGGCAACGCTGGGCCGGGCGGCGCACGCGCCGTCCGTCAAACCGTCCACGAGACAAGCGACGTGCATCTCGCGGAGAAAGGCCTCGGCCCTGGGCGTCGCCGCATGCCAGTTGGCGCCCATGCAGAGCAGGACCAGGGCGGGCGGCAGCGTCAACATGACGAAGCAGACAAGGCTTTTGAATGTGCTTTTCATCGCAGACCTCCTGTAATCGCGTTTTGGCCGGGCCGGTCCGCCGTGACCGTCGCGGCGGCCGGCGCCTGTAGGCCGTTCCGTTGTTGTGGTTCAGTTATACAGGGGTGCGGTGGCGGTGGGATGTGATGCGTTCAAACGTATTCCGTGAACATTCACGGGACCGAGTGGGTTAGGAGATCTGACGGGCGCAGACCTACCAGTTTTCGGGCAGGTCTTTCTGGATGGTGATCCGCTTGTTCTGGCGGGTGATGTAGCCGCCGCCGACAAGGGATGTGAGGACCCGGCTGACCATCTCCCGGGACGTGCCGATCCGTTCGGCGATGTCCTGCTGGGTGAGCAGGTCGGGGACCGTTCGGCGGCCGTCGCCGGGGGGCGCCAGCCGCAACAGGAGGCGGGACACCCGGGTGTAGGCGTCCATGAAGACCAGCTCCTCGACCCGGCGGGTGGCGTCGCGGAGCTTTTCCGTCAGCCCCTTCATCAGATTGAACGTGATGTCGGGGTTGGAGAAAAGGACCTTCCGGAACCGGTCCCGGGGGATTTTGAAAAGGCGCGTCCGCTGGAGGGTCTCCACCGTGGCGCAGCGGGGTTCGCCGTCGATGAAGCTCATCTCGCCGAAATAGTCCCCCGGCCCGAACACGTTGTGGACGATGAGCCGTCCATCGATGTCGATGCCCACCGCCCGGAGCTTGCCTTCAATCACAAGGTAGAGGTCGGTGGAGGCGTCCCCCTCGCTGAGGAGGATCTTCCGGGCGGGGCAGGTCCGGTCCAGGCCGATGTCCAGCAGGGCCCGCACCTCCGCTTCTTTCAGTTGGGAGAAAAGCGGCGTCGCCCGTACCGCGTCGTACAGGCTTCGGTTTTCTGTTCTGGCCATGAGGGGCTTTCCAAAGGATCGGTTTCGTGATATCGGGGACGCATTCACGTGTTGCAACCCGATGTTTTCCATAGCCCAAAAGCCATGAGGAGTCAAGCCATGAGCGAAGCCGTCCACCGGACCGAGGAAAGACCGGCGCATTTGTCGCCCGAAGAGCTTCAACGCATCGTCGAAATGGCGCCCGCCGCGGAGACCGACGCCCTCACCCTGGTCTTCACCGACATTGTGGGGGGATGCCGAATCAAAAACGATTTCGGCGACCGGTTCTCCAAAACCCTGGAAGACCGCCACCGGGAACTCTTGCTGGCCGCTTTGGAAGAAGTGGGCGGGGGGGACGCCATCCGGGTGGAGGGGGATTCGTATCTTTTTGCCTTCCACCGTCCGCCGGACGCCGTCCGGTTCGCGCTCCGGGCCATGGCCCTGCACCGGGCGGAGGAGACGGTCCCCGGCTTTTCCGGGCTTCTCGATTACCGGGTCGGCATGCACTACGGCACGGTGTTCGTGGAGCCGGACCTGAAGGGCGGGCGGTCCGGGCCCGGAGAGATCGGCGACGTCCGGGGCCAGGCCGCCGACCTCGCGGCCCGGATCATGGGCCTGGCGTCGGGGGGCCAGATCCTGTTGTCCCTGCCGGTTTTCGACGATGCCCGCCAGGCCCTCAAAGGCGAAGACATTCCCGGCGCCGGGCGGCTGGAGTGGTGCCACCACGGGGCCTTCCGCATCGACGGCCGGGGCGATGTCCCCCTGGGCGTCTGCGAGGTGGGGGAAGCCGGGGCCGCCCCCTTCGCCCCTCCCGAGGGCAACGCCAAATGCCGGCCGGTCCGCCGCGACCCCGGCGTCCGGGGGTGGCGGCCCGGGATCGACGCGGTGCTCCCCGGTCCCGGATGGGTGATGGAAAAGCGGCTGGGCCGGGGCGGGTTCGGCGAAGTCTGGCTGGCCCGGAACCCCATGGACCCGCGGTGGCGGTCCGTTTTCAAGTTCTGCGCCCTGGAGGCGGATGTGGAGAGCCTGCGCCGGGAACTGGACATCTTCAACCGCATGCGCGACGAGGACGGCAAACCGCCTTCGGATATCGCCGAAGTGTGGAACGCCTCCTGCGACGCGCCGCCGTACTACATCCAGCTCGAATACGTGCCGGGCGGGGACCTGCGGCAATGGATCGCCGACCACGGCCGGACGGCCCCGCTGAGAGTCCGGATCCAAATGGCGGTCGGCATGGCCCGGTCCCTCAACCGGATCCACCGCTTGGGGATCGTCCACCGGGACATCAAGCCGGCCAACTTCCTGGTGGTTCCCCCGGCGTCGCCGGATGTGGCGCCGCCCCTCAAACTGACCGACTTCGGCATCGGGCAGGCGGCCGTGGACCGCGCCCTGGCCGTCGCCGGGGAGGGAAACCGTCTCCACGGCGGCGGGGCCTGCTTCACCCTGCACGACGACACCCTCGCCGAGGCCGCCGGCGCCTACTTTTTCATCGCCCCGGAACTGGTGGGCTCGGCCGCGGCCACCCGGGTCCGGTTGGCGCACGACGCCACGCCGGCGTCCGACATCTACAGCCTCGGCGTCACCCTGTACCAGCTCTTTGCCGGGGACGCCCACCGCCCGCCGGGCATCGACCTCGCCGATCTGCCCGACCCGGTTCTGAGGGAGGACGTCCGGGAATGTTTGCGGCGGGACCCGGCCCATCGCCTTTCGGGGGCGGCCCTGGCGGAGCGCCTTTTGCACTATGAAGAACGGCGGGCCGGGGTCCGGGCCTGCGCGGCCTGCGGCCAGGAAAACGACGAAGCCGCGCGGTTTTGCGACCGGTGCGGCGCGTCTCTGCCGGCGGGGCCGGGAGACGCGGCCTTCAAGGGCAAGCGGTGCGGGACCTGCGACGAGATCAACGACCTCCGGGCCCGGTACTGCGACCAGTGCGGGCGGGCGTTTTCGGCGGAATAAGCGCCGGCCCGGTCACATCCCGCAATCGCAGCGGTCCCGCTCGCTCAGGGGCGCGTCGCCTTCCCCCGACGCGGGTCCGCTCCATATTCGGGCGAGGTCGCCTGCAACGTCGACGAAACCGTCGATCAGGTCGGGGGCGAACTGGCGTCCCCGTCCTTTCCGGATCATTTCCACGGCCGTTCCGGGGGGATAGGCGGCCTTATAGGGGCGCGCCGAGGTCAGGGCGTCGTAGATGTCCGCAATGCCCACGATCCGCGCCGGAAAAGGGATGGCGTCCCCGGCCGCGCCCCGGGGGTAGCCGTGGCCGTCGTGGCGTTCATGGTGATAGAGGGCGATCTGGCGGGCGCATTCCAAAAGGTCCGAGCCGGGATTGGCGAGGATCCGGCCGCCGATGGTGGTGTGGGTTTTGATGATCTCGAACTCCTCTTCCGTCAGCGGGCCGGGTTTGGCGAGAATCTCCTCGGGGATCCCGATTTTGCCGATGTCGTGCATGGGCGATGCCAGGCGGATTTGCTCCACTTCCCGGGCCCCCAGTCCGCAGGCCGTGGCGATCCGGGCGCTGTAGGCGCCGATCCGGTCGATGTGATCGCCGGTGATCCGGTCTTTGTACTCCGCAGCCGTGGCCAGCCGCCGGATGGTGTCCAGGTGGACGTTCCGGAGGGTCCCCGCGCCGATAAGCGCCGCCAGATCTTCAATCTGCCGGGTCGCTTTGCGGAGTTTCGCCGACAAGCGGCGCATCATTCTGAGGGACGTGTCCGGGTGGGTCCGCATGATCGTCTCCAGCCCCTCCCGCCGGACGGCCAGGACCCGGGTCGGCCAGACCGCCGCCACCGTTGCGCTCCGGGGCTCCCCGTCGATGAAACTCATCTCTCCGAAATAATCACCGACGCCGAAGGTATTGTAGACGATGGCGATGCCGTCCGCGTCGGCGCAGAAGGCCCGGGCCCTGCCGTGCAACATCAGGTAGATCTCGGTGGTGAGGTCGCCCTCCCGCACAATGGCGTCGCCCGGCGAAAATGTCCGCTCCTCGGAAATGGCGGCCAGGGCCTTGAGTTCCCCTTCGGACAAGGCGGTAAACAGGGGAATGTTTTTGAGCATGCCGTCTGGGGTCATCGGGGTCCTCCGTTGCTCTATGCGCTGCAGGGGCGTTGACACCGTTCATTGGCCGTAAAGGGGGCTTTCGAAAGCGCCCTGATTTGCCTGTTGAATGGTCCGGCGCGCAGGCCGCGGCCGGCCAGAAGGATTTGTATCGAATTAGGGGGGCGGGCGCAAGGGGTTTCAGGGGCGGGGTGTTCGAGGCGGTTGGGCGGGGGGAGGTGGGCCGGTTGGAAAAAGAAAAGCCCCGGTGGGGCGCGACGATGGTTCCATGTCGTGCGCCGCCGGGGCTTTTTTGCGTTTGGGGCGGGTGTTTTGCGAGCGGTTCGGGGCCGGCCCGGCCGGTCTTTCGGGTCGGGGCGTCTGAACCGGGATGGCCGGGATTTACAGATGGCCGGGATTCATCCTGAAAATCCTTTCATCCCGGCCATCCGGGTTCAGACGTTGGTGGGCGTTTCGTTCTTCTCCAGCCCCAAAAAAAGACCTCCGGGGTTTTGAAAACCTCGGAGGTCAGGGTTTGGTTTTGCATTCAGCGAGTCTATCGCTCAATTCTCACCTGATCTGAATCAGGGGTCCATTGGTGATCTGAATCAGGGGTCTCGAAATAAGTGAGCCTTTCGCTCGTTACTCGCCAGTTACACCCGAAGATAAAGCTCTCTACGAAAAAGGTCTCGAAATAAGTGAGCCTTTCGCTCGTTACTCGCCATTATGGCCAAATGACAGATGACGAGCGTTATTTCTACGTGTCTCGAAATAAGTGAGCCTTTCGCTCGTTACTCGCCGCCGTGCAGAATGCCGTTCAGGGCGCTTCGATTGAGTCTGGAGCTGTGTCTCGAAATAAGTGAGCCTTTCGCTCGTTACTCGCCAAGTTGGCCAAATCGTTTCTTGGGTGTCTCATGGGCACTTGTCTCGAAATAAGTGAGCCTTTCGCTCGTTACTCGCCAAGTTAGATTATCCCCACTCTCTTTACCGGATACATATCGTCTCGAAATAAGTGAGCCTTTCGCTCGTTACTCGCCACTGTCCAAGTTGCCCAAGTTGTCTAGAGAGATCCAGAGGTAGAAGTCTCGAAATAAGTGAGCCTTTCGCTCGTTACTCGCC
>CAYPCE010000182.1:0-7688 GCA_964409085.1 uncultured Desulfobacteraceae bacterium
TTCCGGCGTACACATGGGAATATTTTTTCAGTTCCGGCAACAGCATCTTGTTGAGTTCGTCGCTGAAAAGGCCGGTTTTTCCGAGCCAACCCCGCTCCAACAGGGAACGGGTCCCGGCTTGGATCAGGTCGAACTGGATCAGGATTTCATAAAACCTGGGATTGGACCCGAACATCGTGTACAACCGGAGCTGATCTGCCGGGGAACGCACGCCGTGATCCCGCAAAAGTTCCCGTATCACGGCAAATGGCAGAGCCTCGAGATGCATGACTTGATCAAGCCGGCCATATACCGGAGACCGGTCATCGTACAGCATCTGGTGGAGCAGGGTTCTGGCCGAGCCGCAGAAGACCACCAGGCAGGGGTATTTCTTCCGTTTGAAATCATCTATATATTGTTGAAAAAGGATCAGGTCGTCCAGGCTGCTCAGAAACAGGTTCTGAACTTCGTCAAAGAAAAAGGTGAGCGGACGGCCCCTCCGGAGAATCAGCTCAGCCGCCTTAAAAAATTCGTCCAAGGCACCGGGAATCGACGTAAACCCGAGACTGTAAAGCTGATCTTCCACCTGCTCCAGCGTCTTGTCGAATGTCCCCGGAAGGCAAAACAGGTAGAGACTGTCTTCCCGGGCCGCCGCGCTTTCTATCCAGAGCCGGGTCTTCCCAATGCGCCTGCGGCCGATAATCGCGGTGAAAAGCGCTCCCTTCTCCGCAGCCCTGAACCAGGCGCTGATAACATCCAACTCCTTTTTTCGTCCGTAAAAGCTCATAATGAATGATTATCGTAATATAGATAATCTGTCAAAAGATAATCTTTTAACAGATTAAATGGATAGCAAGACGATTCGCCTTTTCTCGAACAGATATATTATGATTCTTAAAGCTTATCATAAAACCTCATCTTTTGGCCTCATGATGCGTTCTCGCTCTTTTTCATTTCTCGAAATAGCCGCGCTATTCCTGCGGTTGAAAATAAAGTTGCCCGCTCGCCTATTTCCGCCGCGGAAAGGGGCTGGCGGGCCTCGGCGGCGCCGCAGGCCGGTCTTCCCCCGCCAGGGGCAGATAGACCCGGAAAACGGCCCCGCCGTCGGGCGAGTTGGTGGCCTCGATGGCGCCGCCGGTCTTCTGGACGATCCCCAGGGCCACCGACAACCCCAGACCGGCGCCGCCTTCCAGGGAGCGGGTGGTGAAATAGGGGTCGAAGATCTTTTCCAGGATGTCCGCTTCGATGCCGGGGCCGGTGTCGCCGACGGCGATGCAGAGGTACCGGCCCGGCGCCAGGTCCGCCGGCCGGGGATCGTCGGAACCGAATTCGGTTTCGCGGCAGGAGACGGCGAGGGTCCCGCCCGCCTTCCCCATGGCCTGGAGGGCGTTGGTGCAGAGGTTCATGACGACCAGATGGAGATGGTCGGGGTCGGTCAGCACGGCGCCGCAAACCGGGTCGATCTCCTTGACGACCCGGATGTTCGTGTTGCCGTCGGTCCGGATCAGCGCCAGGACGTCTTCCAGAACCGGGGTGGCGTCCACGGGGGCGAGTTTGCCGCCCCGCTGGCGGCTGAAATGGAGGATCTGGCGCACCAGATTGGCGGCACGCTCCGACGCCGTCAGCACTTCGCCGAGATTTTCTTTGACCGGTGAGCCCGGCGGCAGATCGTCCAGGGCCATCTCGGTGAATCCGATGATGGGGTAAAGAAGATTGTTGAAGTCGTGGGCGATGCCACCGGCCAGGGTGCCGATGGCTTCCAGCTTCTGGGCCTGCCGGAGACGTGCCTCCATCCCTTTCCGGGTCCGAATCTCCTCTTCCAGGGACCGGATCAGGGCGTCCCGCTCTTCGTATACCGCCTTGAGGGCTTCGTTGGCCGACAGAAGTTTTTCCGTCTTCTCGGTGACCCGAATTTCCAGGTTTCCGAACCGTTCCTGGAGGTTTTCCAGCAGGTCCCGCTGGCGCACCAGTTCGTCGTGGAATCGAAAAGCCTCGTCCACGGCCGCGGTCAATTGGTCCGGATCCCAGGGTTTTTTGATGTACCGGAAGATGTGGGCGTCGTTTACGGCGGCGATGACCGAATCGATGTCCGTGTAGGCGGTGATGATGAGCCGAAGGACCAGGGGAAACCGCTGCCGGATCTCGCTTAACAGTTCGACGCCGGTGGTCCCCGGCATCCGCTGGTCGCTCAGGACCACGTCCACCGGGTCCGCCTCCATGATGCCCAGGGCCTCTTCGGCCGAACCGGCCGTATGGACGGCGTAGGTTTTCCGGAACAGCCGCCGGATCGATCGCTGCACCTCGGGTTCGTCGTCGACCACCAGAAGGTGGCCTTTTTCCTTTTCTTCTGTCGTCATAGTGGGTCGTCCTTTCCGGTTTTTGTGGTGGAACAGGCCTGCTGGGCCGGTTCCTCCAGGGCGGCCCGGATGGTCTCCGCCAGCGATCGGATGTTGAGCGGTTTATAGATCAGTTCCCCGAGCCCCATCTCCCGCACCGATTCCGGTGTAAATCGGCCGGTGAAACCGGTACAGAGGATGACGGGAATATCGGGACGGACGGCCTTGGCCTCCCGGGCCAGGGCGTCGCCGGTCATTCCCGGCATGGTCACATCGGTGATGACGAGGTCGAAGTCCCGGGGGCGGGAGACGAACAGCGCCAGGGCGGCCCGGCTGTCGGACAGGGCCGTCACCCGGTACCCCAGACGCTCCAGGGCTTCCCGCCCCCATTCGACCAGCATTTCTTCGTCATCCACCAGAAGAATCCGCTCGCCGCCCCGGGGCATGTCCGGCAGTCCCCGGTCAGCAACGGTGTCCGTGGCAGTAGCGGCCAACGGCAGGTAGACGTTGAAAACGCTGCCGGTTCCGGGCTCGCTGTAGACATGGATGGCCCCGCCATGGCTGCTGACGATACCATGGACCACCGCCAGCCCCAGCCCCGTGCCCTCGTCTGCGCTTTTGGTGGTGAAATAGGGCTCGAAGATCCGCTGGCGGGTCTCCACATCCATGCCGGGACCGGTGTCGGCCACCGACAGGCGGACATAGGGGCCGGGTGTCAAATCCAACGCGCCTTTGGCGGTGGGGGCTTCCGACTCGTGGATGTCGATCGAGACCGTCAGCTTCCCTCCGGCCTCTCCCATGGCCTGGGCCGCATTGGTGCAGAGGTTCAAGATGACCTGATACATTTGGGTCGGGTCAGCCAGGACGGTAATCCGGTCCGAAATCGACCGCTGTTCGATCCCGATGGTCGAGGGAATGGACGAACGGATGAATTTCAGGGCTTCCTTGACAATGGGCGACAGGAGGGTCGGTTGCTTGTCCTGTTCCACGCTCCGGCTGAAGGTGAGGATCTGGCGCACCAGTTCCCGGGCCCGCTCCGCGGCATCCAGCATCGTCGAAAGGCGCTTCCGGATGGAGTGGGCTCTGGGGAGGTCATCTGCCTCCATCTCCATCAACTGGGCGTTGCCCATGATCACGCCCAGGATGTTGTTGAAATCGTGGGCGATGCCGCCGGCGACCGCTCCGATGGCCTCCATCTTCTGGGCCTGCCGGAGCTGATTTTCCAGCCGGTCCCGTTCCGAAGTGTCGCGGACCGTCAGGATGCGATGGGCGCGTCCGTCAGCCTCGAACCGGCCCGTTGACACCTCGCCGGCGAACAGGCCGCCATTCTTTCGCAGAAATTGAAACCGGGATGACGACGGGTCGAGGGGCCGCTGGTCCGGAGAGGGAATTGTCGGCAGCCTGTCCGCTTCGGACAGATCTTCCCACGAAAGGGCGGCGATCTCCCCTTCCGTGTAGCCGAAAAGGGCCAATGCGGCCCGGTTGGCGTCCACAATGGCGTGGGTCGTTTCATCCAGCACCAGAACGGCGTCGGAGGCGTGCCGGAAGAGCTGCCGGTATTTTTCCTCGCTCCACTTCAAGTCCGCCTCGGCCCGGTTCCGGGCGTCGATCATCTCATTGGCCGACCGGCCCATGGCGATAAACTCCGAAAAGGACAAGCGATCCGGGTCGATGACCTCTTTTCGCTGGGCGGCGTTCCTGAAAAAGACCATGAAGGACCGGAAGCTGTTGTCCAGCCGGCGGTGGATCAGGGCCGCGGCGCCGCACATGGCCCCGGTGAGGCCCAGAAGAATGAGGGCAATCTTGAGAATGTGCCGTTCGACAGTCCGATGAAGTATGGCCCGTTTGTCGCCGATGATGGCCTCCACCTCATCCACGTACACCCCTGCCCCCACGTACCACTGCCAGTCGGGGATCGCTTTGACATAGCTGATTTTGGGCGCGCTGCGCCGGTTGGAAAACCGGGGGAGGACATACCGGACGAACCCGCCGCCGGATCGAGCCTTGGCGACGAGGGCCTGGACGATCTTCACCCCGTTGACATCGGTCACCTCCCACATATCCTTTCCCTTGCTCGGCTCCGTGAGGCTCATGCCATTCCATTCGCCGGCGAAAATGTAGTTGTCCCCCTCGAACCGGATCTCGGCGATCCGGTCCAGCACCTCTTCCTTGATGTCCCGCTCCACATCGTCCAGGTACGCCCCGGTACCGATGATCCAGTCGTAGGGCTTGAAATGCTTGACAAAGGAGATTTTGGGATAGTCCCGGCCCGATTCGCCGGGTTTGGTCCAGGTGTAACGGTAAAACCCCTCCCCTTTTGTGCGGGCGATCTCGATGAAGTGCTTGTTGACCGGCTGGCCCCGGGTGTCCAGGATGTGGAGGAGGTTCGACCCCTCCAGGTGGGGCCGGTCCGCATGCAATTGGATCTCTCCGGAAAAATTCAGTGCGAAAAAATATCCCTTGCCATGGCGGTACCGGATGGGACGCAGGGCGTTCCGGATCATCTCCCTGATCTCGGTGCCGGTGTGATCGTCGCGATACTGACGATAGATGCTCGTGGCCACGGCATGGGCCTCGTCGGTCCGGCGGCGGATGATCTCTTTAAGCCGCTTTTCGGTCCGGTTCTTCCGGTAATGGATATAATCGACGACCTTCTCGACTTCCGAGACGATCAAGGATTTCCGGTCCTGAAAAAAGGCCGCTTTGAGAGACGCGGCCTCTGCCCGGAAGGAGGCGTATTCACCGGATATCCAGACATATCCCACGATACCGAAGCTGAGGAGAAACAGCGTCAGAAAGGTAAGGAGAAAGGCGCGGGTGATGCTGAGGCGGGTCTTCATGTCGGCCGGTGCGTTACTTAAAGCGATCCCCGCAATGGCGGGTCCCGTTGGGTCCAAAGGGCCATATTCCCTGGAGGCACTCATCCCGGGAGCGGTGTTCGCATCCAAAAGGTTCTGCTGCACCGTGGTGACCCGGTGGACGGTTGCTCCAATGAACAACGACCTCCTCATCGGTCCATTTTTCCATGTTGGCGTCGGCCGTCCCCGTGAAAAGCCCGATGCTGCAACCGATAAGGACGAACGCCGCGGCCGTTGCCGCTGAGATCATGATGCCATCCTGACGCTTGGGGTTGCGAGTCGTTGCCGCCGTTGTGGCGAATCCGTCTCGCGGTCTCCCAGAAAATGACCGCGCAGAGGGCTTTGTCAACGACCCTGTACCTCTATAAACTATCGCACATTCGATGGATTTTCTCAAGCATCGGGGATCGGGAGAGGCATTTGCACTGTAAGAATATTTGGCGGCATTGGGTCTTTACCCTGCCTATTTGCCTGCGCCAATTCGATGCCGCAACAGGCGTTTACTGGGAAATTTCAGCCGGAACGCTATGAAAGCTGGAGAAATCTCTATTCAGGATGCCAGAGAACACACCTCACCGCTATCCCGGTCTGAACTTCTATTTCAGGAGTCGGGTCTTTGGCTCCGCTATAAGGCCATTTTCAACGGCCGGACAAACGATCTCATTCTGCCGAGTCGCCCCTCCTTCACATGGCCAAGAGTCATGGCCATTATCACCGCCGGGGCCAGCCCGACTTTTGCTTTCATTTTCGCCTTGCCCCGGATATAGTGGTTCTCAAAACCGAAGTCGTTTCCCAAGCGGCAGTTGAGGCGCTCAAGCGACGACCTCCGGTTGTATATTTTGCCCCATGCCGGGCTGCTGCGCGCCGTGGGCGTGAAGATTCGGCGAAGGAGCCGAGCGCCTATGACGGGTCGGATTTTGTATTCGTCCCACAGAAGCGGTGTTGAATGGCATTTTGACCGCGATAACCTGGCGCGATAGACGAATTGTATTTTTCGCGACCGGCCTTGATGAAGGCGCCGGCGCCATCATTCTTATTCATGAAAGGAGCCCCCATGCCCCCATTCAACCCCGAGCAGGCCATATGCGACGTCAAGCGGGAGTTCGGCGAACACGGCGGGGTCTGTCCGTCCATCTCCCGGTCGGCCACCTTTACCGTTATGGAGCCCGGCATCATGCCCGAGATTTTCGAGGGGTTGCGGGGTCCGGACAAGGGCGGGTGTTTTCTCTACAGCCGCCATTTCAACCCCACGGTGGACATCCTGGCGCGGTACCTGGCCGCCATGGAAGGGACGGAGGCGGCCCTGGGCACGGCCAGCGGCATGTCGGCCATCTCCTGCGTTCTCTTGCAGTTGTGCCGGTCGGGGGACCACATCGTGTCGAGCCGGACGGTTTACGGCGGGACCCACGCCCTGCTGGCGGAGCTACTGCCGGAGATGGGCATCGAAACGACCTTCGTCGATCCCACGGACCTGACCGCCTGGGAAAACTCGGTCACATCCCGGACCCGGGTCTTCTACACCGAGACCATCGGCAACCCGACCCTCAAGATCGCCGACATCCCGGCCCTGTCGCGCCTCGCCCGGGACCGGGGTCTGACCCTGGTGGTGGACAACACCTTCTCGCCCATGGTCCTGTCACCCCACAAGCTGGGCGCGGATGTCGTGGTTTACTCCCTCACCAAGTTCATCAACGGCGCCAGCGACATGATCGCCGGCGGCATCTGCGCGGACCGGGACTTCGTCCTCAAGCTCATGGATCTTCACACCGGCCGGGTGATGCTGCTGGGACCGACCATGGATCCCACCGCCGCCTTCGACGTGATCCAGCGGATCCCCCACCTGGCCATCCGGATGCGGGAACACGGCCGCCGGGCCATGGCGGTGGCCCGGCTTCTCGAAGAGATGGGAGCGGAGGTCCGGTATCCCGGCCTGCCGTCCCATCCCCAGCACGAATTGATGACGTCCATCATGAACGACGGGTACGGCTGCGGCGGCATGGTCACCCTGGACTGCAAGACCCGCAGAAAGGCGGAGGAACTGATGGCGATCCTCCAGAACCGCGAGCGGTTCGGTCTCATCGCCGTCTCCCTTGGGTATTTTGACACCCTCATGTCCTGTTCAGGGTCATCAACCTCATCGGAGATCCCGCCCGAGGACCAGAAGAGCATGGGGCTGTCGCCCGGTCTGCTCCGGTTTTCCATCGGGTACACCGGGGATTTGGACTCGCGGCTGGCGGCGCTGGAACGGGCGGTCAGGGACGTTGGTCTGGCGTAAATTCAACCAGATCCTTGCACTGCCAGTCCTCGATGGTCCGCTTGCCGGTATCGAAATCGACGCCCATGAGGTAAATCGTCCGTCCGGTTCCGAGGAATTTTTCGTAATATCGCTTTTCGAGAATCTGCTGGATCGCTTTGTCCGAACTCTGATCGCATTTGAGTTCGATGATGTAGACCTTGTCCTCGAACTCGACGACCATGTCCATCCGGCCCCGGCTGCTCAATACTTCCGATTGGA
>CAYPCE010000183.1:0-5740 GCA_964409085.1 uncultured Desulfobacteraceae bacterium
CGGATCATCTGGGCATCGAGTTGGAGTATCTGTATTTTCTATTGGCGGAGGGATTCGGCGGGTCGCCCGGGCATCTGGCGGAAGCCGCCGATTTCGCGGAAACCGAGATGACGCCCTGGATCACGGAGATGCGGGATCGGTTGATGACGGCGGTGGTCATTTTTTACGCGTCGGCCGCGGATTTGCTGCTGCATTTGTTACGGCGGATTCCCCGGTAATCTCACCGTTTGCCGAAGCGGTGAGAGACGTCACCGGGAGATTCGGAAACGCCGATTACACGGTATCGCTCACATCCGGGACGCCCACCATGCATGCCTGCTGGATTTTTCTGGTCAAGGGAGGGGTGATCGACGCCCGGTTGATCCAGATTTCACGGGAAGCGGGGATACCGGACGTAAGCCTGGAACTGGAAGATTTCCCCCAAATCGAAAAGGTGGATGCCGTCAAGGCGGCGATGACGCGGCTGTCCGGTGAGAATCGACGCCTCAAAAAAACGGCTGGAATTGGACCACGATGCCATCATCGGCATTTCCCCTGAATGGGGTATCCATTTCGCTCAAGTTGATGTGCTATGCTCGCTATGGACGAGCAGAGGCTACACCCAGTCGGTGGCATAGACTGTCCGGGAAGTTGCAGGAGTTCGATGCTTGGTTCGCAACGGAAGATGGCTGTGCCCGCCACCTCATGCATCTGCGATGGCCATAGGGTATCGAAAAATCGCTAATGGGGCGTACAAGCATGAGACACCGTCATAAAAGGCAACTTGAGCGAAATGGATAGCCCGTTCATGTTAAATGTTTCCCAATAAAAATCGGCCTGTGACAAGTTTGAACCCTCTCGCTTTTATGGAATTACACTTGATGCCATGCAGTTGGTGGCCCAAAATGCAAGAGGTTTAGTCGAACTTCCCGAATATGAGGGCGCCGAGATGATCTCTTCCGGGAATTAGACTTTCTCCAAAATTCGACTTCCTCCACAACTTCCGTCAAACAGGGCAAAAATCGGCGGCATCCAGGTCTCCATTTGGTCTCCATAATGCCCAAAAACAGCATAAAAAAACCCAGAAGAGGGTAAAAAGAAAAATCGAATTTTTTTATATATTCTAGTGGGTTATTTTATCTTGACTTATTTCGTTTTTCACATTAAACACATTCACACGATAGAAGTCACCGGTTCAGATCCAGTACCGCCTACTTAGGATATTAAGGGGTTACGGTTTAGATCGTAGCCCCTTTTTGCTGCCATTTTCATGCCGGATGGTGGGGATCATATAGCGGCATCTTCCAGTCTGGGGGCAACAATACACTCTGACCAGCAGAAGTAGCTGAATCTCATTCTGATGTTTACCCATTGACAGGGCCAGGCAGTGATTGTAAATTGAGAAGAATTGTAACCTTTAGAGTTACGGACTTTGCGATCTTAATGTTCCATGACGATAGATAAAGCGGTGGACGTCGCCTTGATCAAGTCCTTTAAACACAAAGGTTTGGAAATATTTTTTCATGCGGGAAGCAAAAAGGGCATTCAGTCGAAACACGCCGATAAAATCAGTGATATTCTGGATTTAATCGACGCAGCCGCTGTGGTTGGAGACATCAATTTTCCATGCGCCGATTTACACCCGCTCAAACCCAAAAAAGACAATGTATGGGCGGTAAAAGTATCCTGTGCATGGCGCGTCACTTTCAAGTTTGAAGCCGGCGATGCTTACATTTTGGATTATTTGAATTATCACTAAAATGGACCACAACGAAAAATTACAAATCTTGCAAAGAGTCAGAGAGTCATGATGCCTATACAGCGAAAACCAGCCCATCCCGGACGCATTTTACGAAATATGTATATAGAACCCTTGCACCTGACGATTACCGAACTAGCCAAGGCGCTGGGCGTTTCCCGGAAAACCGTATCCGCCATTGTCAACGAGCGCAAGTCGGTTACGCCGGAAATGGCCTTGCGGTTGTCCAGGGCCTTCGGGACGACACCCGATCTTTGGTTGAACCTTCAAAAGAAATATGATTTATGGCTCGCGATGAACA
Source organism: uncultured Desulfobacteraceae bacterium (assembly GCA_964409085.1). Taxonomy (GTDB): domain Bacteria; phylum Desulfobacterota; class Desulfobacteria; order Desulfobacterales; family JAABSP01; genus JAABTD01. Next base: position 2,040 of record CAYPCE010000183.1, read on the forward strand.
CAAATAGAGATTGGGAAACTGTCCGGAATCTTTATCAACCGCCCGCCGAATCCGCCCCGTCGTGATGGAGGCTTCCGGCGACCCCGGCAATACAATCTCATAAACTGAACATGGGGTTGCGGGAACAATGCAAACCATACAAGCGTTTTTCGACACTATCAGCCGCCGCCTCAACGCCGGCATCGAATACATCCTGTTCGGACTGGGCATTTCCATGTCCCTGATCGTGGCGGTTCAGGTGTTTTTCCGGTATGCCCTCAACAGCTCCCTCTTCTGGTCCGAGGAACTGGCCCGGTTCATGCTGGTGTGGCTGGCGTTTCTCGGGGCCTCGGTGGCCTACCGTCGGCGGGTTCATCCGGGGGTGGACGTCCTCTTTGCCCGGATGCCGCCCTGGATGAAGCGGACCACCGCCGTCGCCGTCCATCTGATCTCCATCGGCCTTTTTTGCGTGATGATCGTGTTCGGGTACCGGTTCGCCCATTTCGTCCGGTTCCAGATCTCGCCGGCCCTCTACATGCCCAAATGGATCCTTTTCAGCATCATCCCTATCAGCGGGGCGATTCTGACCCTCCACGGCGTCGCGTTCCTCCTGGCGGAACTGACGGGAGGCGGCCGTGACCGCTGAAGCCCTGCTCATCGCCCTGCTGGCGCTCTTTGCGATCAACACGCCCATCGCCATCGCCATCGGCGCGGCGTCGGTGATCGGCATTCTGATCCAGGGGACCTTTCCCCTGATGATGGTGGTGCAGCGGATGTTCGGGGGCGTCGATTCCTTCCACCTCATGGCGGTGCCGCTGTTCATGTTCGCCGGCATCATCATGGAGACCGGGGGCATCAGCCGGCGGATCATCGACTTCGCCAACGCCCTGGTGGGGTGGCTGCCCGGCGGGCTGGCCGCCGTGACCATCGTGTCGGCCATGTTCTTTGCCGGCATCTCGGGGTCGGCGGCCGCGGACGCCGCCGCCGTGGGGGCCATCCTCATCCCGGCCATGAAAAAATCGGGGTACGCGTCGGATTTCGCCGCGGCGGTCCAGGCCTCGGGCGGCTCCATCGGCGTCATCATCCCCCCGTCCATTCCCATGATCATCTTCGGCTTCCTGACGGGCGCCTCCATCGGCCAGCTTTTCGCCGCCGGAATTCTGCCAGGCATCCTCATCGGGGTTTCCCTCATCGCCGTATCGACGGTCATCTCCCGGCGGGAGGGGTATGTCGCCACCATGCCCTTTTCCATGGCGGAGGTGTGGCGGACCTTCAAGCGGGCGATCCTGGCCCTGGGGGCGCCGCTCATCATTTTGGGGGGGATTCTGTTCGGAATCTTCACGGCCACCGAATCGGCTGCCGTGGCGGTGATGTATGCGCTGCTGGTGGGGATGTTCGTTTACCGGAAAATCGGCTGGCGGGACCTCTTCCCCATCTTCCGGGACGGGGCCGTCACCGCCGCCATCGTTTTGTTCATCATCTCCACGGCGTCGGTCTTTTCCTGGATCGCGGCCATCGAGGACATTCCGGCCCAACTGGCGGGGGCGCTGCTGTCCATCACCGACAACCCGATCCTCCTGCTGCTGCTCATCAACCTGGTGCTCCTCATCGCCGGCACCTTCGTGGAAACCACCGCGGCCCTGATCCTGCTGGTCCCCATGATCACGGCCATGTTGCCGTCCCTGGGCATCAGCCTGATCCAGCTCGGGGCCATCGTGGTGACCAACCTGGCCATCGGCATGCTGACGCCGCCCATGGGGATCTGCCTCATCGTCTCGTGCTCCATCTCCGGCGACTCCATCGGGGCCATCAGCCGGCGGATTCTGCCCTTTCTGGCCATCCTCATCGTGGACCTGCTCATCATCACCTTTTTCCCGCCCCTGACCATGTGGATGGCGGGGCTGGTGGCCAATTAAGCGCCGGCACCCGGGATTTCACGTCAGGTAGACGATTAACGCGCCGCTCCTTCGCTCGGCCCCTTTTTCCCATTCATGGGTCAGCACCAGCCGCCGGTGCTTCATCCGGTCGAGCTGACTCCGGACGACCCGGGGCAGCACGGCGGCCTCTTCGGAGTGAAGCCCCTTTCCCACGATGATTTTGACGGTCTTCAGCCCCCTGCCCTTTCCAGTCTGGATGAAGGATTCCACCTTGGCGACGGCGTCCATGGCGGTGCAGCCGTGGAGGTCGAGGGCCTCCTGGGGCGGCGGGTAAGATTTGATCCGCGCCTTGAGGCTTTTCGGTTTTTCCGGCCGCAGCCCCGCCTCTTTTTCCGCCGCCACCGCGGCCATGTCCGTTTGGGAGAGGGCCGTCTCCATCATTTCTTGAAAGGCGACCGGGTCGGTTTCTTCCGGTTCCCGGAGTCCGAACACGTCGTAGAGGTCCGCCTCCTCGGGGATGATGGGAATGCGGTTCCGGTTTGTGGATCGCCCTTTTCCACCGGGCTTGTTCGCCGCCCGTCGGGCCTTTCGGCGGGCGTGTTTTTCTTTCTGGGACTGGACAACGCTTTTCCGAACGTCATTTTGCGGGGATGGCGCCAGGTCGTCCGATTTGTCGGCAACTTCTGGTGAGGGATCGGGCTGGGAGGAATGGGGTGGGGTCGGTTCAGGCCGCTTCGGGTCGCCGGGATGCGCCGAAGAAGGGACGCGATCCGGTTTTCGGAAGAGTCGGCGGAAGAAATGTCCAAAAATCGACATGATGCGTTCCCGGCAGAAGGCGGCCCCGGGCCTTGAACGGCGCTACCGGGGGTCTTCGCCCCCCCTCCTCGCCGCCCACCAGCATGTTGAGGGCGGCCGTTACTTCGGGGTGGTTTTCTTCGAAATCGAACACCCGGTCCCGGTCCAGGATATTCTCCAGGGTGGGCGGATCGATCTCCATCTGGACCTTCCGGGCCAGATACTCGAAAACGATGGAGAGGGCGTAACAGGAGATGGGTTCGAACAGTTCCCCTTCGTCAAACCGCATCTCGGAATGGTAGGCCCCCTGATGCTGGAGGATCTCCACCACGGCGGTCAGCAGGATCATCGATTCCTCGTCTTCGAACATCTCTTCGTCGGACGCTTCCGGCGGTTCGTCGGCGGCGGCCGTCCGGAGAAAATCGACCGAGGCGGCATACAGCTCTTCCAGCCAACTGTCGCTCAGGTTCTGGGGCAACACCGCTTCGGCGCCCTGGGAGGTTACGTCGTCGATAAATTCGTTGAGCATGGATGGGTTTCCTATGAAATGGACCGAGTGGACTGGGTGGACGTGGTGGACGGGGTGGACAGGGAATGCACCCACAGCCGCTTTTCCGGCAGACACCCCTGCGCCAGTTCCACCAGATGCCGGTGATGGGTGAAAAAGATCACCTGGATGTTTTCCGACAGCTCGGCCAATATTTCTAGGGTGGCCGCGGCCCGCCGGTCGTCGAACTGGATCAGGATGTCGTCCACGATAAAGGGCATGGGCTCGTGGCGGGACAGGTAGGCTTCCAGGCTCGCCAGCCGGACGGCCAGGTAGAGCTGGTCGGCGGTCCCTTCGCTCATGCCGCCGACCCCGACGGTCTCTTTGCCGCCGGGCCGGACCCCCACCAGGATCGCCTCCCCCTTTTCGGTGAATTCGAGCCGGAGGCCCTCGAAAGACCCCAGGGTCATCCGGGAGAAAAGGGATTCGGATCGCTTGAGGATCGGCCCCTGGTGCTTTTCCCGGTACCGTTCGATGGCGCCGTGGAGCACCGCCGAGGCCAG
>CAYPCE010000183.1:5840-7642 GCA_964409085.1 uncultured Desulfobacteraceae bacterium
CGGGACCGCCCCTCCACCGCCGGCAGCGCTTCCGGGTCCGGGCATCCGGCCTCTTCGCACATGGCCGACAGCCGGACACGGATTTCGGCGGACCGGTCGCCGGCCTCCCGATGTCGTTTCTCTTCTTTTTCCAGCCGGCCGGTCAACCCTTTCCGTTCGGTGGCGGCGGACCGCGCTTCCGTCAGCCGCCGGTTGAGGTCGATCATGGCCTCTTCAGGACGCGCCGCTTCCAGGTCCGGGGCGACCTGGGCCGTCAGCTCAGCCACCCGGTCGTGAAAGGCCGCCGCATCCCGGTCGATCCCCTGGATTCGCTTCCGGAGCACGTCGGTCTCCCGGAGCTTGGCCATGAGGGCCCGGAGGTCTTCCAGCACGGCGTTGGCCTGGGCCGGCGACGCCCCCTCGTCAAGGCCCAGGGGCGCGATGGCCCGGCCCCATTCCGACCGCCAGTGGGCGAGGTCCGCTTCGGTCTTGCCGGATTTGAGTTCGATCTCCCGGAGTTCGCCTTCCCGTTCAAGGCGTTCCCGCAGGGCGGCGTCCCGCGCGGTCTGGCGCTTTTCCGCCGACGCCGCATGGCGGGCGGCCAGCCGGAGGAGGTCGTCCAGATCCATGTCCTTGTCTTTCGGCGGCTCACCGATTTCGTTGAGCCGGCGGCGGAGGGTCCGCTCATGATCGGCGATGCGGGCGCCGATGTCGTCCCGCCTGGCGGCCCGTTCCCGGAGGGCCGCCGCGGTCTCCGTCAGACGGGCCATGTTCTGACGCCAGGGCCGCATCTCCCGGGGGGTGCGGGGCGTCACCCCGGCCGGGGTCCAGAGCGCTTCCCATTGGGCGCGTGCCTCTGCGTCGGCCGTTTGGGCCGCATCAACCGCTGCTTCGAGTTGCGCCAGTTCTTCCGTCCGGCGTTTTTCATCGGCCTGGAGCGCCGCTTTCCGGGCCACCCGGTCGGCCTCCCGTCGCAGCCTGTCCGAGAGGTCGTCCGCTTCCCGGACGGTCATTTCATAGGCCCCGGCCAGGTCGTCGGCCCCGGAAATGCCGGCCAGGAAATCGGCGACCGCTTCCGGCCTGTCCGCGCCCTGAAGCCATGCATCCCGGATCAAGATCCACCCGGCGTCCCGCCGCCGCCGGGCGGTTGCGAGGTCCGATTCCGACGGAACGGCGCCCTCCATCTCCAGTTGCTGAAGGTCGTGGGCGATCTCCGACAGCCCTTTACGGGCGTCGGCCATCGCGGTCTTTGAATGGTCCAACGCCGCCTGGGACTCGGCCAGCCGGGTTTCGAAAAGATCGATGCTCTCCGCCTCGGGCAGGGGGATCTCGCCGACCCGCTCCAGGGATTCGCCGGGCGCGCCCAGCCGTTTGCAGAGGGCCGCCGCTTCGGCCCGGTCCCGCTCCAGGGACGCGGATTCGGACCGGAAGATCTCCTGTAGATTCCCCTCGGCCCGGGCCGCTTCCATGGCCTCTTTCAGTTGTGTCGGATCCGGCGGCTCGCCCAGTTCCGCCAGGTGGCTCCGCAGCCGTTCGATGCGCGATTCCAGTTTGGCCGCCTCTTCCCGTCTGCTCTCGGATTGGGTCAGCAGCCGTTCCAGGGTCCCGCCCAGTTCCCCGATGCGGACGGCTTCGGCCCGGTCCAGCCGCATGTTCCGGGCCTCTTCCAGGGTCAGCTCCCGCCGGAGGCCCTTGAGCAGCCCCCGGGCGTCGGTCTCGCCGCTCTCTTTCAGGGCGACCAGACGCCGCCGGTCCTTTTCGGCCTTCCGGACGCTTCCCAGCTCCTGGTAGAGGGATTCGACGGTTTCGGCGGCCGCCAGCAG
>CAYPCE010000184.1:0-7596 GCA_964409085.1 uncultured Desulfobacteraceae bacterium
CGTCGGGGACCGCCTCTATGGACGGATAGGCCGGGACGCTGAGCACCGACCGGGCGCCGGGATTGACCGGGTAGAGCACCCCCTGGTAGTTGCCCCGCAGAATGTTGGCGAAGATGTCGTGGCCCACCTTTCCCGGCGTGGTGGACGCCCCCACCACCGCCACGGAACTGGGGGAAAAAATGGCGTCAAGCTTGTCCATGGTCCTCTCCTTTTCTGTTGGATGTCCGGCCCATCTCGTTCTGAATGGCCAGGGCCACGGCGTAGACATGTTTTTTGGGCAGGCCCAAACGGGCAGCCACGGTCTTTGCGACCGCCGAGACCGTGGCCCCGGGCGCGCCCAGGGCGTCCCGCAGCACCGTCTTCAGGTCCGCTCCAGAGAACCCGTCGCCGGATGCCGACGCCCCGCGCCCCGCCACCAGCAGGGTCAATTCGCCCTTGACGGCGTCCCGTTCCGCCAGGCGGTTCCGGATGTCCGACAACCGTCCCCGGAGAAACTCCTCGTGGGGCTTGGTCATCTCCCGGCAGGCCACCCCCCGCCGGTCCCCCAGCGCCCCGGCAAGGTCATCAAGGAGCTGGAGGATCCGCCGGGGGGATTCATAGAAGACCAGGGTCCGGGTCTCTCCGGCCAGGGACCGGAGGGCCTCCGCCCGTTTTCCCGGTTTTTTGGGCGGAAACCCCACGAAGACAAAGGCGTCGGTGGAAAGGCCGGAAACGCTCAGCCCGGCCAGGGCCGCCGAGGGGCCAGGGATGGGCACCACCGGAAGCCCGGCGTCGATGGCCGCGCCGACCAGCCGGTAGCCGGGGTCCGAGATCGACGGCGTGCCCGCGTCGGACACCAGGGCCACGGCCCCGCCGGACCGGATCCGGTCGAGGAGTCCCCGAACCCGGTGGGACTCGTTGTATTCGTGGCAGGAGATCATCCGGGCCTCGATGCCGTGGGCCGCCAGGAGCTTTCCGGTCTCCCGGGTGTCCTCGGCCGCCACCAGGTCCACCCCCTTGAGGACATCGACGGCCCGGAGGGTGATATCCCGCGGGTTCCCGATGGGGGTGGCCACCACATAGAGGACGCCGCCGCGGACGGCGACAGGGTCCGGGCTATCCATAGGCGAGAGGAAAGGCGTTCCGGATGATCTCCACCACGGTTTTTCCGGCGGCGTCGGGTTTGAGGGTCAGCACATCGAACCGCGCCTTGACCCCGGTCTGGCCGGCGGCCTTGAGGTAATACAGCGCCGCCATGGAGATTTTCCGCTGCTTGGCCCGGGTGACAGCCCACTTGGGGTCGCCGTATTTGTCCGATTTCCGGGCCTTCACCTCCACGAAGACCAGGGCGCCGCCCTCCCGGGCCACGATGTCGATCTCGCCCACCCTGGTCCGGTAGTTCTGAGCCAATATCTCATAGCCCTGATCTTTCAGGTGGCGCACGGCCAGGGATTCCCCCTTTTGCCCGAACCGTTGCTGTTCATTCAGCATGGTGGACAAACTCCTTCACGCCGCGGAAGGACCGGCGATGGAGGGGGCAGCACCCGTATCGCCGGATGGCCTCCCGGTGGAGCCGGGTGCCGTAGCCTTTGTGACGGGAAAATCCGTATTGCGGGTAATCGTCGTTGTACCGTTCCATCATCCGGTCTCGGGTCACTTTGGCAACGATTGAAGCGGCGGAAATCGAGAGGCTCAGGGTGTCGCCCCGGGGGATGGACTGTTGGGGAAGATCCATCGATATTGGGGTGTTGCCGTCCACCAGAAGGTAATCGGGGAGGGGATGGAGATTCCGCGCCGCCATGGACATGGCCAGCAGGGCGGCCCGGAGGATGTTGATGCGGTCGATCTCCACGGCGTCCACAATTCCCACGCCTACGGCGTTCGCCAGCCGGTAGATGTCGGCGTAAAGGTTGAGACGGCGGGCGGGGGTCAACTGTTTGGAATCGAGGATCCCCGGATCTTTGAACCGCCGGGGCAGGATGACCGCCGCCGCAACGACCGGGCCGGCCAGGGGGCCCCGGCCGGCCTCGTCGATGCCTGCAATGCGGACAAATCCGTTTTGGTAGGCGGTGCGTTCGTATGCCCGCGTGTCGGGTGTTCGCCGGGCATCCTCCCCCGCCACGCCTGCCGCCCGCCGGGCTACCGGCGCTCCTTGAGCCGCGCCGCTTTGCCGCGCAGGTTCCGCAGGTAGTAGATCTTGGACCGGCGGACCTTGCCCCGGGTGACGATCTCGACCCGGTCGATGACCGGGGAATGGAGCAGAAAGGTCCGCTCGACGCCCACGCCGTAGGAGACCTTCCGCACCGTGAAGCTGGCGTTGGAAAGCCCCTTGCGCTTGCTGATCACCACGCCCTGGAACACCTGGATCCGCTCTTTTTCCCCCTCTTTGATCTTCACATGCACCTTGACGGTATCCCCGGGCAGGAAATCGGGGATGTCAAGGCGCATCATCTCCCGTTCGATCTGTTTGACTGCTTCCATGACGTCTTCTCCTCTTCGTCTCGTCCAATAAGGACAATGCAAATGTTTACGTTAGAACCTGTCCGGCGTACCGGTCTCCCAGAAGCCGGTCCAACAGGATGGCGGCAGCCGATCGCACCGACAGATGGTTGTAAGCGGTCGCCCCCTCGATGGGCGACAGCCTGTGGTCGGCCCCCCGCATCAGGTCCGGCGCCAGCCCCCAGGCGGTGCCCAGCACCAGCATGTAGGGGACCCCGTCCCCGAGCATCCCCCTGAATCGATCAAAAGGGAGGGTCCCCTCCCCCTTCCGGGCGCAGGTGACCACGGTTCGCGGTGCGGCGCCGGCGATCCGCCGTATGTCGTCCGCCGCCGATTCGAGGCTGTCGCTGATCCGGATCAGGGAAAGGGCCTCCCGGCGGACCGGATTGTACTCACCGCCCCGTCCCTCGGTCCAGTGGTCGATGATCCGGCGGGCCAGCACCTGTTGATCCGGGACCGGGGTGACCACGTAATACCCCCCAACCCCGTAGGTTTTGGCGGCCCGGGCGATATCATGGAGGTCGAGGTTGGTCACCGCCGAAGCGATGACATCTCCGGATTTATTGACGACCGGATGATGAACCAAGGCGATCCAGAGGTTCTCCGCCGTCGGACTGGGCCTCGATGATCCGCTCAATTTCCCGCCCCCATTTCTTCAGCACCGCCACCTCTTCCGCCGCCAGGGGCCGCTCCGTCAGCAGTTCCGGCCGCTTCAGGAAGGTCCGGATCATGGCATTCTCCCGGCGCCACGCATCGATCTTGCCATGATGGCCGGAAAGGAGCACCTCGGGCACCCGCATCCCGTTGAAGTTTTCGGGCCGGGTGAAGTGGGCGTGCTCCAGCAGTCCGTTCTCGAAAGAATCCTTTTCCGCCGAGTCCTCGCCCCCCAGAACCCCGGGAACCAGCCGGGCTACGGCGTCGATGACCACCATGGCAGCCAGTTCCCCGCCGGAGAGCACATAGTCGCCGATGGAGAGTTCCAGATCGATATGATGGTGGCAGACCCGTTCGTCCACCCCTTCGTACCGGCCGCAAACGAAAATCAGCCCGTCAAGCCGTGCCAGCTCGCGGGCCATTGTTCTGTCCAGCGCATGCCCCTGGGGGGACATGAGCACCGTTTTGGCGCCGGGCGCCGCCGCTCGCCCCGCCTCAATGGCGGCCGTCAGGGGCTCGGGCTTCAGCACCATGCCGCAACCGCCGCCGTAAGGCCGGTCGTCGGTCACATGGTGGCGACCCGACGCATACTCCCGGATGTTGACCGTGGCGGGGACGATCTTCCGGGCCTCCACGGCCCGCCGGATGATCCCGTGGTCCCAGAACGGCGCGAACATCTCGGGAAAAATGGTGAGCACAACAAATTGCATGGACCCTCCGGTCGTTCGGGCCGCTACAGACCTTCCGGCAGATCCACCCGCATGGTTTGCGCCAATAAATCGATGTCGATCACCACCGATGCCAGGGCCGGGACCAGGATCTCTTCCCCGTCGCCCTGGACGACGTAGACGTCATTGCTCCCGGTGGGCAAAATGGCGGTCAGCCGGCCGAGACGGTTGTCCCCGGCGTCCACCACCGTCAGCCCGATGAGGTCGGCCCAGTAATAGGCCCCTTCTTCCGGCGGGGGCAGTTCCGATCGACGGATGAAAAATTGCGCCCCCACCAGCGATTCGGCCGCGGTTCGGTCGGCCACGCCTTCCAAACCGACCCGAATCCCCCGCTGGTGGGGTTGCATCCATTCGATGGTGCAGGACCGTCCTTCTCCGTTGTACCCGCTTTCAGCGGGCCCCATCAGGACCAGGGTCCGTCCGGCTGCGAATGTATCCGCAGATTCGGCGTGTGACGTCACCTTGAGGGCCCCTTTCAGGCCGTGGACCCCCACGACCTTCCCGATGGAGAGCAGTCGGTCCGGTTCCACGATATCGTTATTCCAGGATCTCCAGCACCGTCCGTTTTTTCACTTTGGCCGATGCCGCGCTCAGGATGGTGCGCATGGCCCGGGCCGTTCGGCCCTGCTTGCCGATCACCTTCCCGAGATCCTCCTTGGCGACCTTGAGTTCCAGAACAGATGTCTGATTTCCCTCAACCTCCTCAACAGAAACCGCTTCCGGATTGTCGACCAGCGCCTGGGCAATGTACTTAATCAGCTCTTTCATAGCTCCATCTCCTTTGCTGGCTGTGAGCACTTGAGAACAAGGGACACGCCGCTGTTATCCTGGATTCACCCAACAAGAAGATTTTATCAGAACCGCCGCCCGTTGTATAGATGAAAATACGTATTTAAAGGGATTACGCGGATTTGGCCTCGGGTGCGTGGGTTTTTATGAGGGACCGGACCGTGTCCGTGGGAATCGCCCCCTGATCCATCCAATACGCGACCCGGTCGTCCTTGAGGGTCACCTCCGCCGGCTCTTTGAGGGGGTTGTAGGTGCCGACGATTTCCTTGAACCGCCCGTCCCGTCGGGCCTCCACATCCGACACCACGATCCGGTAAAACGGCCGCTTTTTCGCGCCGTGCCTGGCCAGTCTGATCTTCAACATGCCTGTACGATGTCCTTTCTGCGAGTATAAATGTCTCTGCTAAAACGGCAGCATGCCTTTCATCCCGCGCATGCCGCCTTTGCTCATTTTTTTGACCATTTTCATGACCTGGGTGTAATTTTTCAACATCCGGTTGAGATCCTGAACCGTCGTGCCGCTCCCTTTGGCGATGCGCCGGCGCCGGCTCCCGTTGATCATCGCATGGTTCCGCCGTTCCTCCGGGGTCATGGAATTGATCATGGCCTCGATCTTCACCAGTTCCCGCTCGTCCACCTTGACGCCCTTCATCGCCTTCATTTTGCCCATGCCGGGGATCATGCCCAACAGGTCCTCCAGGGGGCCCATCTTCCGGACCTGGGCCATCTGGTCCCGGAAGTCCTCCAGGGTGAACTGGCTCTTGCGGAGCTTCCGCTCCAGTTCCGCCGCCTTCTCTTCATCGACGCTCTCCTGGGCCTTTTCGATGAAGCTGAGCACATCCCCCATGCCCAGGATGGACCGGGCCAGCCGGTCGGGGTGGAACGGCTCCAGGTCGTTGAGCTTTTCGCCCACCCCCATGAACTTGATGGGTTTTCCGGTGACCGCCTTGATGGACAGGGCCGCCCCGCCCCGGGCGTCGCCGTCCATTTTGGTCAGGACCACCCCGCCGATGTCCAGGGCATCGTCGAAGGATTTGGCGATGTTGACCGCATCCTGGCCCGTCATGGCGTCGGCCACCAGCAGGGTGTCCGAGGGCTGGATCGCCGCTTTGATCCGGACCAGTTCGTCCATGAGTTCCTGATCGACGTGGAGCCGGCCGGCGGTATCGATGAGGACCGTGTCGCACCCTTCCTTCTGGGCCGCCGTCCGGGCCTCCCGGCAGATGGTCGCCGGATCCATCCCCGTCTCCGACGGATAAACCGGCACGGAGAGTTCCCTGCCCAGCTTCTGGAGCTGGTCGATGGCGGCCGGACGGTAGACATCGACCGGCGCCAGATAGGGCGTGCGCCCTTTTTTCCGCAACAGCGTGGCGAGCTTACCGGCCGTGGTGGTCTTGCCCGACCCCTGAAGGCCCACCAGCATGATCGGGATGGGCGTGGGACCGGACAGGGTCAGCTCTTCGTTGGCGGACCCCATGAGTTCCCGGAGTTCGTCGTTGACGATCTTGACCACCTGCTGGCCCGGCGTCAGGCTCTTCATCACCTCCTGGCCCAGGGCCCGACTCTTGACGTCGGCGATGAACTGCTTGGCCACCCGGTAGTGGACGTCGGCCTCCAGGAGGGCCATGCGCACCTCCCGCAACCCCTCCTCGATGTTCTTCTCGGTGAGCTTGCCGTGCCCTTTGAGCTTTTTGAAGACGCTTTCCAGCCGGTCGCTAAGGTTGTCGAACATAATCGGAATCCGTGGTCAAATACGGTCGATAAATTAAAATCTTGAAAGTAAACCGAGCCACATGTTATGTCAAGAGAAAATCACGGCACGCCCAGCGCCGCCGACGCCGGAAAGCATCCATACCATGAATCGAACCGATATCAAAGACCTCTCTTCGGAAGAACTGACCGACTGGCTGAAAGACCGGGGCGTGGCCCCCTTCCGGGCCCGCCAGATCCGCAAATGGATCTACGGCCGGCAGGCGGACAGCTTCGGGGCCATGACCGACTTGAAAAAGGAGATCCGGACCCTTCTGGCGGACCGGTTCGTCATCGGCCGGCTCGGCGTCGAAACGGTCGCCGAGTCCCGGGACGGCAGCCGGAAATACCTGTTCCGCCTGTCCGACGACCGCCATATCGAGACCGTGCTGATCCCGGAAAAAGACCACTACACCCTCTGCGTCTCCACCCAGGTCGGGTGCGCCCAGGACTGCGCCTTCTGCATGACCGCCGCCGGCGGCTTCGAACGGAACCTGACGGCCGGGGAAATCATCGCCCAAGTCCGCGACATCCAGCGGGACCTCGGGGCAGACCCGCCCATGCGCCTGTCCAACATCGTTTTCATGGGAATGGGCGAGCCCCTGGCCAACTACCGGAATCTCATCCAGGCGCTGGACGTCATCACCGATGACGCCCATGGGCTGGGCTTTTCCACCCGCCGGGTCACCGTCTCCACCGCCGGCCTCGTCCCCCGGATGGCCGATCTGGGCCGGGACGCGGACGTCAACCTGGCGGTCTCCCTCAACGCCGCCGACGACGAGACCCGCAACCGCCTCATGCCCATCAACCGGACCTATCCCCTCGAAACGCTGCTGGCCGACTGCCGGGACTATCCCCTCAAACCCCGGCGGCGGATCACCTTCGAATACATATTAATGAAGGGGATCAACGACGCGCCGGCGGACGCCCGGAAGCTGGTCAAATTGCTCCACCCCATCCGGTCCAAGGTCAACCTCATCCCCTTTAACGAACATCCGGGGAGCCGCTTCGAGCGCCCTTCGGCGGAAGCCATCGACCGGTTCCAGGGGATCCTCCTGGACGCCAACATGACTGTGATCATCCGCCACAGCAAAGGGCAGGATATCGGGGCGGCCTGCGGGCAGTTGCGGGGGAAAAAAGCGCCGGCTTGGAAAAAGCCGGTCGACACTGTGTCGCTTCGGAAAAACGACCTGTCGTC
>CAYPCE010000185.1:0-6209 GCA_964409085.1 uncultured Desulfobacteraceae bacterium
AATAGAGATAGATGGTGCCGTCGGCGACCCCGGCCTCCCGGGCGATCTGCGATATGGTCGCCTGGTAAAACCCCCGCTCGGCGAAGACCTTGATGGCGGCCTGTAAAATGAGCCCGTATTTGCTCCCGTTTGTCTTTCCTCTCGCGCTGATGACCGACCTCCGTGGGCGCCGCCTGTGACGCCGTCAAAATGAATGAGTATTCATTCATTAACAGGGAAGGGATTTCCATGTCAAGAAAAAAATGCGCCGGACCTATCGGCACATCCCGTTTGGTTTCGATGGATTATGGAAAAAGAGGCGGGATTGGGAAAATCAACCGGGGAAAAAATCGTGATGAAGGAAGATTCAGTCCGCTCCGGCCGCCGTCAACGACCGCCGGGAAGGGGCTCCTTGACCACATAGACCGCGGCGCCCTCCACGGTGGCCCGGAGTTCACAGCGCCCCTTGCGCGCCAGTCCGCCGAGAAGGTCCCGGACGGCCGTCACGGGCAGGCCGGTTTCCGTCGCCGCTTCGGCCGGGGTGATCCGTCCGCCCTTGTCGGACATCAACCGCAGCAGGATCTGCTCATTGTCCTCGGGCGTGCGCCGCTCCCAGGCCATTTTCTGGACCAGCCAGTGGATGGCCCAGCCCGCCACCGCGGCATAAAAGACCGCCAGCGTCACCAGGATGGAGGGCTTCTCTCTGGAATATCCGGTGATCAGGTCGTAGATGCACCAGATGACGGCCGCGGTGCTGAAGACCGCCGCCAGTGCGGCGAGTATCTTTTTCAGGCTGTCCTTCATGGAATGCCGACCTTATGATAATGGATCAAAGAGGGGAGGCGGCCGTGGCCTTTTCCGATTTAGAGGCCGCCCCCCGGAATACGTAAATCAGATTGCCTTCGGAGGTGACCTGGAGTTCGCCCATGCCGTCGTTGCAGAGTTTGTCCATATAGGCCTGGGCTTCGCCGGCGCTCAGATCGGTCTCGGCCGCGATCTCGAAGGGGGTGACCCGCCCGCCCCTGGCGGCGATCACCCGGAAGATCTCCCGCTCCATCCGCTGTTCGGCCTGTCTTTTGCCCTTTTTCCGGCTGTTCACCGTCAAATAAAGGCCGCCGAAGCCGGTGAGGGAGAAGAAGACCACCAGCCCCACCAGGACCGACGTTTCGGTGTCCGACTCGCCGCCGATGGAATCCATAATAGCCGAGGCCACGATAAAGGCGCTGAAGAGTACAATGATCACGCCCACAACCATCATCAACCGGTGCATGTCCGCCCCTTTCTTCTTAGAGCCTGTGCGAAACCCTCATCTTTCCAAGGGTAAGCCACCAATATCACCCTCTAAATTCGGCTGTCAAGCCTGAAGGCCGGAGCCGTTCCGCCCAGGAGACAGGGGCAGGGTCACCTGGAAGGTCGCCCCCTCTCCGGGTTTGCTGCGGACGGTGATGGTCCCGCCGTGGTGTTCGATGATCCGCCGGGTGATGGCCAGCCCCAGCCCGCTGCCCGGGGGGCGCCCCCGGCCACTGCTTTTGATCTGGTGGAATTTGTTGAAAATGGTGTCCTGATCCTCGGGCCGGATCCCGATGCCGCTGTCCTGGACCTCGAACCGGACCGTCTCCGGATCGGACCCCAACCGGATGGCGATGGCGCCGTCGTCGCTGAACTTGACCGCATTGGAAATCAGGTTGACCAGCACCTGCATCAGCCGGTCCCGGTCTCCGGACACCGTGGGAATCCCCCCGGGAAGGTCCAGGGAGAGGTCGATCCCTTTCTCCTGCATCAGGTGACGGGTGGTGTGGACCGCGTCTCCGATCACCTCCCTGAGGTCCACCGGCCCGAACTGCCAGTCGAACTGGCCCGACTCGATCTTCTGGATGTCGAGCACCTGGGTGATGAGCCGGGTCAGCCGGTCGCTCTCCTTGATGATGATGCCCGCGAACTCTTCCTGCTGGGGGGCGGGCAGGTCGGGGTTGTCCCGGAGGATCTCCGCCAGGGCCCGCACCGAGGTGAGGGGCGTGCGGAGTTCATGGGTCACCGTGGAGATGAACTCGTCCTTGAGCCGGTCCAGCTCCTGGAGCCGCTCGTTGGCCGCCGTCAACTCCTTGGTGGTCTTTTCCAGCTCGCGGCTGTAGGCGATGACCTGCCGGGTTTCGTCCAGAATCCGCATCACGTCGGGGAGTTCCAGGGGCTCTTCCTTGACCACCGACGCCACCATCACCCGGGCCGAGGCCGATCCGATGACCGCCGCCAGTTGCTTTTCGGCGTAGTTCACCAGCCCGGCGTCCGCTTCCGGCGCCGCGTCCCAGTCGATGTGATGGCGTCTGGCATACCCGCGCAGCGCGGCTTCAGCGCCTTCCTGGCCCAGAAACCGCTCCAGAAGAGACTGGAGATCCGGCACCGACGCCGTCCCCCGCCAGAACGCCGCTTCCCCTTCTTCGGAGTACCGGAAGACGTCCACGAACAGGGTTGCCTGGGTGTGTTCGATGGCCGTGGCCCGGGTAAAGGACGACACCCCGATATAAGCACCGGCGTTGAAGAGCATGGACCAGAAGACCGCATGGCCGATCCGGTCGAAATCGGTGAGGCCGAAGAGGGAGAAGGGCCGCAACAGGCCGATGCCGAAGAGGCCGTCGCTGATGAGGGACATGGGGAGAAACCCGGTCTGTGCCAGACTGGGGGCCACCAGGGTGTAGAACCAGACGGCGAACCCCATCAACAGCCCGGTGAGGGCCCCGGCCCGGGTGCCCCCTTTCCAGAAAATGCCCCCCAGGATCGCCGGGGCGAACTGGGCCACGGCCGCAAAGGAGGTGAGGCCGATGGAAACCAGGCCGTAAAACTCGCCGATAAACCGGAAATAGGTGTAGGCCAGCAGAAGCACCAGAACGATCCCCGACCGGCGGATGGTCAGGAGCAGCCGGCTCAGGTCCGAGCGGTGATAAAGGGAGAGGAACGTGGGCCGGAGCAGCACCGGCATGACCAGGTCGTTGCAGATCATGGTGGAAAGGGCGATGGTCTCCACGATCACCATGCCGGTGGCCGCCGACATGCCGCCGATATAGACCATAAGAGCGAGATATTTTTTCCCGTGGGCCATGGGCAGGGTCAGCACGAAGGTGTCGGGATCCACCGCGCCGCCGGGAAACCGGAGGTCCCCGCCCAGGGCGACGGGCAGGACGAAGAGGTTGATGGCCAGCAGGTAGAGCGGAAAGAGCCAGATGGCCTTTTCCAGGTGGTTTTCGTTGACGTTTTCCACTACCGCCACCTGGAACTGGCGGGGCAGCATCAGCACCGCCATCATGGAAAGGAAGATGGACAACCCCCAATCGGCCCAGGCGCCGCTCTCGGTCGGAATCACCAGCCGTTCCTTCATGGCCGGATCGGCCATGGCCGTTTCCATGATGTCGCCAAAGCCGTTGTAGAGCCCGTAGGTCACGTAGAGCCCCACGGCGAGAAAGGCCGCCAGTTTGACGATGGACTCGAAGGCGATGGCCGCCACCAGCCCTTCGTGCCGTTCCGTGGCCGCCAGGTGCCGGGTCCCGAAGAGCACGGCGAAAATCGCCAGCAACAGGGCCACGTAGAAGGCGGTGTCGTGGAAGACCGGCACCTCGGTGAAATGGATGGGCATCTCGATGTCCGGGTACCGGTGGAGGATCAGGAAACTGACGGAGATCGCCTTGAGCTGGAGAGAAATGTAGGGAATCACCCCCACCACGGCGATGAGGGTCACCACGCCCCCCAGCACCGTCGATTTGCCGTACCGGGAGGCGATAAAGTCGGCGATGGACGTGATCCGGTGGACCCGGCTGATCCGGATGATCTTCCGGAGCACCACCCATCCCAGGGCCGACATGAGGGTGGGGCCCAGATAGATGGGGAGAAAATCGGGGCCGTTTCGGGCGGCCAGCCCCACGCTGCCGTAATAGGTCCAGGCCGTACAATAGACCGCCAGCGAGAGGGAATAGATGTAGGGGTTGGAGATGATGCTGGCCCCGGCGTCGGCCCGGCGGTCGCCCGCATAGGCGATGGCAAAAAGGAGCCCCATGTAGGCGAAGGAGACGAAAAGGATAACGCCGGCGTTCAACATCAGCGGAACCGGTCGTTCTGACGGGGGGCGTCGGGGAGGGGCAGGGTGGGCCGGCTCCGGACCGTCAGGGCCAGACAGAGGATCAGCAGCAGCCAGACGCCATAGAGATAGGCATAGAGCAGGGGAAAACCGAAAACGATGGCGGCCCCGTCGAACAAGGTGAGAAGCGGGTAGTTGAACAAGAGCAGCCCCATCCAGAACAGGGCCGACAACCGGCGATTTCGGGGGCTTCCGCTGGGCATGGGATGGATGTCCTCAGCTCGTCATTCTCGTCTGAACCGCAGATTCACGCAGATTGCTATGATTCCGCAGAAAGAGGGCAGGGGGCTCCGCGGAATCTGCTAAATCAGCGTGAATCTGCGGTTCAGAACTGTTTACACATTATCCTCCAAACCGCAACACCGGTGCGCCGCCTCATCGAGCATCTCCGGAAGCCCGCCCCGCGTTTCCGGCGTAAACCCCAGCGCCGTTTCCCACACCTCGTCGTCTTCCATGCAGAAATAGACGGTGACGTCGGGCGCCCGGCGGCGGATGGCTTCGACCATTTTCCCGTAGAGGGCGATGCGCAGCGGCTTGAAGTAGCGCATTTTGCCGTCGAGGCCGGGGATGAACTCGCCGTAGACGATCCGGGAATCGGAGAACCGCTGCTGGATCACGGGTTTGAGGGCCGGCATGAACCGGAATGTGCCCAGACTGATCCAGACCACGTTGTCCGGGGAGACGCTGTCGAACAGCCGTTCCACCACGGCGTCGTACTCCGCTTCCCCCCCGTCGTAGATCACCATGGGATCGAAGTGAAAGGCCAGGGGATATCCCCATTCCTCGCACCGGACCGCCGCCGCCAGCCGGGCGGACAGGGACGCCGTCCCCCGTTCCTCGGACCGGATGACCCGCTCCGTGTTGAGGGACCACGCCATGATGGTTTTGCGGTTGTGGTCCAATCCCTCCAGAGCCTCGACGGCCGTGGTTTTGGTTTTCAGTTCCAGCACCGTCCGGGACTGACGGCCGAACCGGGGGACCAGCAGTTCGGACAGGCCGGTCCAGGGTTCCCAGATCATGCTGTCGGTGAACTCGCCGGTGCCGATCCGGCGCACCGGCGGATCGCCTCTAAAGAGCCGGTCCAGGGCCGCCGTCATCTCTTCGTGATTGACGAACAACTGGAGAACCGGGGGATGGAAATAAGCCTGGAGGATGCAGTAGGCGCAGTCCATGACGCAGTAGGTTCCGACATGGAGGATGTAGTAATCACAGCAGGTGTAGGTGCGGGTGCCGGGGCACTTCCGGATGAAGGGCCCCTTGTTGCGGGTCAGGTAGAGGACCGATTTGCCCCGGCCGGCCGGATCATCCGCGGCCGAGACCGATTTATAGACCTCCCGGGGGTCTGAAACCGGTTCGGCCGGAAGACGGAGTCGGGAGCGGATGGCCTCGGCCCGGGGATGGCGGGCCACCGCTCTGTCGACGAAAAGTTTCTCGATCGCCAAGGCGTCAAGGGGGCATCAGGACCGGACGAGTTTGAGCAACAGGTTGCACGCTTTGTCCAGATCGAAAAGGCTCATGTTGAGGATCAAATGATACAGGCCCGGCTTTTCATAATCCTGATGACCAAACTTCCGGTACAGATTGGCCCGCCGCCGGTCATCCGCCGAGACGGTCTGATGCGCCTGCTTGAACGACATATTGTAATGCTTTTCCATAAAGCTGATCCGATCCTCGAACGCACTGACCAGGAGCACGTGAAAGACCTTCGGCATCCCCTGGAGAATGTACTGTCCCCCCCGGCCGATGATCACGGCGTTGTCCTCTTCGGCGATCTTGGTGATGACCTTGTGGAGCATGTCCACATAGATCTCTTCGTCCATATACCCCCGTTCGCCGCTCAATATTCGATCCACCAGGCTTTTGGAGACCAGTCCGGTGATAAACCGCTGGAAGGTGCCGCCGGCTTCTTTTTCCATCGACTCCACCCAGGTTTTGGAGACCTTGGCCTTTTCCGCCACCATCTGAATCAGCTCATTGTCATAAAAGGCGTATCCGAGTTTTTCCGCCACCATTTTTCCCAGGGTTCTGCCACCGGCCCCAAACTGCCTGGAAATCGTAATCACCGCCATCCGTGGCCTCCTTTCAAAAAGTAAAAAACAGGGACAAA
>CAYPCE010000185.1:6309-7560 GCA_964409085.1 uncultured Desulfobacteraceae bacterium
ACAAAGGGACAAAGGGACCTGGCAAGTCGTTTGCCTGGATTCTTACTTTGTCCCTCGATCCCTTTGTCCCTCAGTCCCTCGATTTTTTTATCAGATGATTCCAATAAAATCAAAGTTTAATTTTCCCTGAAACTTCTCCGTCCGCTTGAAAATTTCCTTGAGCATCGTCTGTTCGATACCGGAAAGCGTTTTCGGATTCACGTAGTTGTCCGGCGATGCCTCCTCTTCCAGAACGGCGGTCACCTGCCGCACGAATCGGATTTGCATCAAAAACCGGTAGGCCTGGTCCAGTTCGTTGTACTCGTCCCAGCTGAGGGAATTTTTGAGATAGAGCCCGTGGAGTCTCTCCAGGGTGTTGGTCTCGGCGATGGTGTTTTTCAGGGCGTAGATCCGGGCGAAATCAACGATGGGCGTCATGGCGCTTTTGATGTCGAATTTGTTCCGGTGTTGTCCTTTGGATTCCACCACAAAGTTTCTGAAAAATCCCAGGGGCGGCTTGAAATGGAGGGCGTTTTCGGTCAGGTGCCGGAAAAACCCGGGCCATCCTCCCAGGGAGCTGAACAGAAATCGACGGAGGTCCGACACCAGGGAAGCATCCCCGTATCCGGTACGAAAATCGAAAAAAATGCTGGCCTGGAGCAGGTCTTCGGCTTCAGCGGTATGGATCCAGGAACTGAAATACCCTTTCCACACCGCCAGCGGCTGGCACCATTTGGGATTCTTCGCCATGACGCCGCCTTCGCAGAAGTCAAAACCGACGTAATCCAGCCAGTTGCAGACGGTTTCTCCCAACTTCAGGAAATACTTCCCGGCCGTTTCGGCGTCCGTTTCCCGGAGATCTTCGTAGACGATGGCGTTGTCCTGATCGGTCTTGAGGGTCTGTTCCTTGCGCCCCTCGCTGCCTAAAATCATAAATACGAACCGGCATGGCGGCTCGCCGGCCTCCCGCACCGCATCCGCTACCAATTTTTCAAGGATGGCGTCGGAGATGCTGGTGATAAAACTGTTGATGTTGTCCGATTTGGCCCCTCCCTGGATCAGGTGGTGGACGATTTCAGGCAGTTGACGGTATTTGTCCCGCAGGGCCTCGACGCCGTGGGTTTCGGCGATCTCCCGGATAAAGAAAAACGGTGACCGCCCCTGGGCAGCCAAAAGGTCGCGGTTGCTCACCACCCCCACTACGCGGTCATCCGTGTCGGTGACGGCCAGGTGTTTGATCCCGTCCCGCATCATCATCATGAAGGTTTCGAA
>CAYPCE010000186.1:0-7534 GCA_964409085.1 uncultured Desulfobacteraceae bacterium
TTTGGTGCCGAAGGGGAGACTCGAACTCCCACCGGGAAACCCCGACTAGACCCTGAACCTAGCGCGTCTACCAGTTCCGCCACTTCGGCATATTGTTTAAACCCGCGATCAATCTTGAAAAGGATTGATTTCGTGTTTAATGTGGTCTATATATATTCTTTTGTGTTTGATGTCAAGCCAATTTTGGACGGCGGACAGGGAATAATGGAACTCGTTGAAGATATTGAAACAATAGAAAAACCTTTTGACAAGGCAGTGATCACCATCGGCAATTTCGATGGGGTTCACCTGGGGCACCAGGCCCTTTTCCACGAGGTGATCGAAAAGGCCGATGAGATCGGCGGCACTTCCATCGCCATGACCTTCGAGCCGCACCCGCTTCGGGTATTGACGAACAACGGCATGCCCCCGCTGATCACCCTTTATGAGCAAAAGACGGAATTGATTTCCAAGTCCGGGATGGATGTGTTGATCACCATCCCGTTCACCCGGGAATTTGCCGCCATTACGGCGTCGGCGTTTGTGGAAGATATCCTGCTCCGTCGAATCGGCATGAAGGCGATGGTCGTGGGCGGGGATTACACCTTCGGGCGGAACCGGGAGGGCAATCTCAATTTTCTCCGGGACCGCTCGGAAAAGATGGGGTTTGAACTCATTGTCGCAGATTGGATCCAACCGCCCAGTGCTTTCGCCAACGGTGCGCCGCGCATCAGTTCGACCCGCATCCGCGAGTTGGTCGAAGCCGGGAAAATGAAAGACGCCCGGAAGATGCTGGGTCGGGACTATCAGATCCGTGGCGAGGTGATCCAGGGAAGGGACCGGGGCGGAAAGCTGCTCAATTGCCCCACGGCCAATATTCGGCTCCAGGATGAACTGGCGCCCAAAACCGGCGTCTATGCCGTAACCGTTGAGTGCGAGGGCCAAAAATACAAGGGGGTCGCCAATATCGGGTACAGCCCTACCTTCGACGACCATCTATACACGGTGGAGGTCCATATACTCGATTTCGACCGGCGCATCTATGGCGATACCATCCGGGTCAATTTCGTCGAACGCATCCGGGATGAAAAGAAATTTTCAGGGCTCCCGGAGTTGTCCGAACAAATCCGCAAAGACATCGAATACGCGCGACAGACCCTTTCGTTATAACCGACAACGCCAGACAGATCGACACCCGCCATGAACCGTAAAATGGTCATTTCGCTGCTTGTGGGAGTGGCGGTATCCGCGGTGGCGTGTTATTTCGCGTTCAGAAACGTGCCGTTCGGCGATCTGGTCGCGTATCTTCGCCGGATCGATTACATCTGGGTCCTCCCGTCCGCCGCCGGCATCATGGCGGCATTTTTCCTCCGGGCCGTTCGATGGCAATACATTCTCAATGCCACCGAATCGGTGGGATTTGCCGGCGCCTATCACCCCCTGATGATCGGCTTTATGATGAATTGCGTTTTTCCCGGACGGATTGGCGAAGTGGCCCGTCCGCTGGTTCTCCGGCGCCGGGATGCGGTGCCCTTCCCCACGGGATTCGCCACGGTGGCGGTGGAGCGGGTTTTCGATATGGGCCTCATGGTGGTGCTGTTCGCCGTGGTCACGGCCGCCGTGCCCATCGACCCCCATCTGGCAATCGAATTCAGTGGCGTCGTCCTCGACCGGGAGACGCTGGTCGGGTTGGGCCGGAACCTGAGTGTGCTGGCCCTGGTGCTGATGATCGTCATCCTTCTGGTCGGTTCCAATGCGGTCCGGAGTCGGATCAACGGCACCATTTTAAAAACACCCGCCCTGCTCTTTTTCACGCGGAAATCGTTTCAGGATACCCTGCGCGAGCGCCTGAGCCGGCCCATTACCGGTATGGTGGACAACCTGGGCACCGGGTTCGCTCTTCTGGGCGATCCCTTCCGCATCGCGGGGTGCATCGGACTGACCGGGATCATCTGGGCCGTGCAGGTCGCCACCTATTATACCGTCATGTTCGGGGCCCCGGGGATCGATCTCAGCTTCGCGGAGATGACGGCGGTGATGGTCATCATCTGTTTTTTCATCGCCCTTCCCTCGGTGCCCGGATACTGGGGGATCTGGGAGGCCGGCGGGGTGTTCGCCATGCGCCTTTTCGGAGTCCCGGCCAGGGAAGCGGCCGGCTTCACCCTGGCCAACCATGCCATACAGATGTTTCCGGTGTTCATCGCCGGCGTCGTGTCGGCGTGGGTCATCGGGATCAACCGCGTCGGTGACCTCCAGGTTTCCGAAGCGGAACCGGACACGACGCCGGTGGGGGCCGGAAACAAAGGATAACGCAATCGATCATGGAACCACTCGACATCATCACATTTCCAGACAGGCTGCTCAAGCAGCCCACCAAGCCCGTCGACAATATCGACGAGACGATCCAGAATCTCATCGACGGCATGGCGACCACCATGTATGCCGCCCCCGGTGTGGGGCTGGCCGCCGTTCAGGTGGGGGTGGACAAAAGCATCATCGTCTTCGATGAGGCCCTGGGAAACGGGGAGAGATCGCTCCGGACCATCATCAACCCGAAAGTCGTCTGCCAGGAGGGCACCATCATTTCCGAAAACGAAGGGTGCCTGAGCGTCCCGGACTTCCGGGCCGACGTCAAACGGTGCGCCGCCATCGAGGTGGAAGGGATCGACCGGGAAGGCAACCCGGTCAAATATTCACGGGACGATTTTCTGGCCGTGGTGCTCCAGCACGAAATCGACCACCTCAACGGGATTTTGTTCATCGATCATCTCTCGGCCCTCAAACGGCAGCTCTACACCCGACGGGTAATGAAACAGCAGAAAAAGACCAATGAATAAGGACGCGAGTTGCGGGTTGCTCTTGAAGCTGAAGAAAGACCGAAATGATTAGCGAGACCGGCGAAGGCGGCGACACCGGGAATCGTGACGCATTACGCGTCGTTTTCATGGGGACCGCCGAATTCGCGGTTCCCGCCCTGGCCGTACTTCATGGGAGCCGCCACGACCTCCTGCTGGTGGTCACTCAGCCCGACCGCCGCGGCGGACGCGGCCGGAAGCTGCACCCGTCGCCGGTCAAAAAGGAGGCCCTGGAGATGGGGTGTCCGGTGGCCCAGCCCGAGGAGGCCTGTTCCGACGCGTTCTGCTCCCAACTGGCCGAACTGTCGCCGGATGTCCTGGTGGTGGCGGCGTACGGCCAGATTCTCACGGCCAAGGTCCTAAGCATTCCCCGGTTTGGGGCGATCAACATTCACCCGTCCCTCCTGCCGCTATACCGGGGACCGGCGCCCATTCAGTGGGCCATCATTGACCGGGCCCCGGAGACCGGGGTCACCACCATGCTGTTGGACGAGGGCATGGACACCGGCGACATCCTGTTGACGCGGAAAACCCCCATCGCCCCGGCGGAGACAGCCGGCGTCCTCCACCACCGGCTGGCCATCATGGGCGCGGAACTCCTGATGCCCACCATCGACGGGGTTCACCGCGGCGACGTGATCCCCCGGCCCCAGGATCACGAGCGCGCCACGTACGCACCCCTGCTGACCAAGGCGGACGGCCATATCGACTGGGCGACCGATGCGGAAACCATCGAGGCCCGGATCCGGGGGGTGACGCCCTGGCCCGGAGCCTTCACGTTTCATGGGGACAAGCGGCTCAAAATCTTCCGGGCCGACGTGGCCCGTCTGGATACGGCCGCACCCCCCGGCACGGTCGTACCGGGTTTCCCGGACGAACTCCGGGTGGCGGCCGGCAAGGGGGCCCTGGCCATCCTGGAAGTCCAGGGCGCGTCGGGCAAACGGATGGACATGGCGTCGTTTCTGCGCGGCTATGATCTGCCCGCCGGAAGCCGGTTGAGATGATCAAAGAGGCCCATGCGCGGCCCATCGCCCTTTCCATCCTCAACCGAATCGGACGGGACGCGCCCCATCTGGACCGGGTGATGGAAAGGGCCCTGGCGCAATCCCCTCCCGATCGCCGGGACACCGCGCTGATCTATGCTCTGGTTTACGGGGTTCTGCGGTGGCGGGGTCGCCTCGATTACATCCTCTCCCGGTTTTCCAACACCCCCCGCGCGAAGATCGACCCGCCCGTCCTGAACATTTTGCGCCTGGCGATGTTCCAGATCCTCTACATGGACCGAATCCCCGATTCCGCCGCGGTCAACACCGCCGTGGACCTGGCCAGGACCGTGGCGCCGCCATGGGTCGTCCGATTTGTCAACGGGGTGCTCCGGAACGTCGTCCGGCAGGGGCGTTCCGTGATGTTTCCGGATCCGGAAACGGACCCGGTGGCGGCCATCTCGGCGGAAACCGCCTTTCCCGACTGGCTCGTGGACCGCTGGGTGGCGCGGTTCGGCCCCCGGGACACCCGGGAGCTGTGTACCGCCGTCAACGAGGTACCGCCCGTCACCCTCCGGACCCATACCCTGCGGACCGACCGGTCCACCTTGATGGACCAGCTGGAAGGCGCCGCCGAAAAGCGGACCCGCACATCCCGGGCACCCGGCGGCATCGCCCTGCACGGGCTCCGTTCCGCCGTGTTCGACCTGCCCGGATACGCAGAAGGTCATTTTGGGGTCCAGGACGAAGCCGCCCAGTTGGTGGCGTATCTGGTAGCCCCGCGGCCGGGAGAACGCATCCTCGACGCCTGCGCCGGCCTGGGCGGCAAGACCGGCCATTTGGCCCAACTCATGGACAACCGGGGGGAACTCCTGGCCCTCGACCGGGACGGGTCCAAACTGGAACGCCTGGAGGCTGAAATGAACCGGTTGGGGATCGACATGGTGGCCATCCGAACGGAAAACCTGGAGGGTCCCCCCGACCCGGACGTCCTGGGAACCTTCGACCGGGTCCTGGTGGACGCCCCCTGTTCCGGCCTGGGGGTCCTGCGGCGCAACCCCGACGGCAAATGGCGCACGGGTCCCGAAGATCCCGCCCGCCACCAGCAACGCCAGGTGCGGTTCCTGGACCATCTGGCGCCCCTGGTGAAACCCGGCGGCCGGATGGTCTACGCGGTCTGCTCTGTTGAGCCGGAAGAGACCGATGCGGTCTGGGCGGCCTTCATCAACGCTCATCCGGAGTTCAGGGCGGTGCCGGATCCCCAGGGCTTTCCCGAACCGGCCCGCGCCCTGATCGACCGGGACGGCTGCTTCCGCAGTCTTCCCCATCGCACCCAAATGGACGGTTTTTTTGCGGTTTGTTTTGAAAAGGATGCCCGGTGATGCCGGTCAATCGTACCATTGGAGTGGACGAGGTGGACAGAGTGGACACGGTGGACGACGTTCTCCCTTTGTCCCTTTGTGCCTCTGTCCCTTTTTCCCCAAACGGAGTTTCAATGACACACAAACTGATCGCCCCTTCAATTCTTTCCGCCGATTTCACCCGCCTTGGAGACGAGATCCGTGCCGTTGAGGCCGCCGGCGCCGACTGGATCCATATCGATGTCATGGACGGCCATTTCGTGCCCAATATCACCATGGGCCCGCTGGTGGTGGCGGCCGCCCGGAGGGCCACGAAACTGCCCCTGGACGTCCATCTGATGATCGAACATCCGGACCGGTTCATCGCCGATTTCGCCAAATCCGGGGCGGACTATATCGCCGTTCAGGCGGAAGCCTGCACCCATCTCAACCGGACCCTCCAGATGATCCGGGAAGCGGATGTGGGGGCCGGGGTCGCCCTCAATCCGGCCACTCCCCTGTCGGCCGTCGACTGGGTGTTGGAAATGGTCGATTTCATCCTGATCATGAGCGTCAATCCGGGGTTCGGGGGGCAGGCGTTTATCGAAAACAGCCTGGACAAGATCCGGTCCCTGCGGCGTCTGCTGGATGAGCGGGGCCTTTCGACCTTGATCCAGGTGGACGGCGGGGTGAACGATAAGACCATCGGGCGGGTGGCCGCGGCCGGGGCCGATGTGCTGGTGGCAGGGTCGGCCATTTACGGATCGGAAGACTACGCCGCCGCCATCGGCCGGTTCCGCAGATCCATCGGCGAGCCCCCCCGAGGGGGAAATTAGCCATGGGTGCCGATGACGGACGCCCCCGGGTGTTTATCCTCCACGGGCCGAATCTCAACCTTCTGGGAAAACGGGAACCGGAGATCTACGGGTCCACCACCCTGACCGATATCGACGCGAACCTGATCCGCAAAGGGCGTGAGTGGAACCTGACCGTGGAGACGTTCCAGTCGAACCACGAGGGGGCCCTGGTGGACCGGATCCAGTCGGCCATGGCCGGCTGCGACGGGGTCATCATCAATCCGGCCGCCTATACCCATACCAGCGTGGCCATCCGGGACGCCCTCCTGGCCCTGTCGGTTCCCATCATCGAAATTCATCTGTCCAATATTTACAAACGGGAAACTTTCCGGCATCATAGCCTGATCCGCGACATCGCGACCGGCCAGATCGCGGGCTGCGGCGCTTACGGATACGAGCTGGCGCTGCTGGCAATGGCCGATATGCTACAAAAAGGAGTGGGTAAGATCCACTCATCACAGTGAGGTGCGCCATGCAACGTAAAACCCGGATCGGTCTCTTACCTGCAATAACGATGGTGTTCTGTCTTTTAGTGCCCGTCCCGGACGTCCAGGCCCAAGGCGGCCCGGCCCGGGTCGTGACGGACACGGTGACGGAGCGGATGATCTCGCCCACCACACGGATTGTGGGGGTGGTGGATTTCGATACCTTGTCAGGGCTTTCTCCCGAGGTGAGCGGCCTTATCGAGGAGAGCACCATCGAAGAGGGGAAGGTGGTCGCCAAAGGCGAGATGCTCGTTCGTCTCAATACCGATCTGCTCCGGAAGGACGTGGAGATCCGGCGAAAGGAGGTGGAGGGGATCGGGGTGCAGATCGCCAACGCCCGGAAGAACCTGGATCGGTTCGAGACCCTTTTTAAAGAGGCGGCGGCCAGTGAAAAGGCCTACGACGACATCGCCGACAGCCTCCGGGAATTGCGGAAAGAGCGAGAGCGGGTCGGGAAGACCATCGAGAAGTTGAAACTGCAGATCGATAAAAGCACACTGGCGGCTCCCTTCGACGGCATGGTACTGGAAAAGCTCAAAGACGTGGGCGAGTGGGTCTCCCCCGGCGTTCCGGTCTGCACCCTGGGGTCGGTCCGGGATCTGTTCGTCGAGGTGGCCGTGTCGGAAGACCTGGTGGCGTACATCCGGCCGGGCCAGGAGGTGGTGCTGGTGATCAACGCCCTGAAGCGGGAGTTCACCGGCAAGGTGGCCAATTTCGTGCCCATCGCCGATCCGGCCACCAAGACCTTCGACGTCAAAATCGCCATCCCCTATTTCGATGAGGCCATCCGGAACATGTCCGCCACGGTCAACGTTCCGGCCGGTAAGGAGCAGAAATTGCGGATGATCAAGCGGGATGCCCTGGTGCGGAACGAAGGCAAAACGTTCGTTTACACCATCAAAGATGGCAAGGCGTCCATCCTGCCCATCCATATCGTGGGATACGAGGGCGAATACGTGGGCGTGGACAACCCGTACATCCAGCCGGGCATGCCGGTGGTGGTGGACGGCAACGACCGGTTGCGGCCCGACCAGG
>CAYPCE010000187.1:0-7511 GCA_964409085.1 uncultured Desulfobacteraceae bacterium
TCCTGGAGGTGAAGGAAACGGCCTACATCATGGCCGCCAAAGCGACGGGGGCGTCGGATTTCCGGATCTTGTTCCGCCATTTGATGCCCAACGCCATCCCCCCCATCTTCGTGGTGGTGGCCGTGGACATGGCGGTGGTGATCATGCTGGAGGCCACCCTCAGCTTCCTGGGGGTGGGGGTGCCCATCACCGAACCGTCATTGGGGATGATGATCGCCATCGGGAAGAATTATATTTATGCCGGGATGTGGTGGATGATCGTCTTTCCGGGCGCGGCCCTGGTTTTGTTGGTGGTGGGGATCAATTTGTTCGCGGATTGGCTGCGGGAAGAGTTGAATCCGAAGATTGAGCGGAAGGAGATGTGAGGGGATGAAGACTGAACACGCCATCAATCAAAGAGACATCCAGAGAGAGTTTGCCGCCCTGCCCCCTGAAGCAAAAAGACAAGTTTTAGATTTCATGGAGTTTTTAAAACTAAGGTACGCGAATGTTCCACGCGAAGGACATTTCGATTTTTCAGGCGACCCATTCATTGGGATGTGGCGGGAGCGTGAAGATATGATGGAGGGCGCCGAATGGGTCAGAAATCTACGGCGCAGTGAATGGGCGATGAAAGGTGATTGACTCCATTATCATCCGATATGGAGTGATGATTTCATAGATAAGAAGGGGAAAGAACATCCGTCATTTGAGCGTTTCAGTCAAACAAAACAATTCTTAGACCCTGAAAAATATTCATCTTTTTGCAAAATACTCAGAAACGTATTAGAGCCATAATGTCATTCACAAAGCATATAAGACGTTGAAACGCAGACCAAACGAAAAAGCAACAATGCAAATAAATCGGCAGTCAACGGCAAATGTCCCTTCCGCTGCGCACCAAGGGCATTTGCCGGTTACTTTTGCGTTCTCCGATAGATAGCAGGATCTGAAAGGCCGCGAGACACCCCACAATGACCGCCTTCACCCAAAATATCCTTTCTGATGTTCATGAGGCTGCTAAAATACGGCTTCTCTTTTTACCCCACGCTATTCGGCAAATGGCCCGACCAATACCGCAAATCCGTCCAGACGAAATTCGTGCTGCAGTTTTAGAGGGCGAAATCATCGAGGATTACCCTGAAGATGCCCGAGGCCATAGCTGCCTTATGCTCGGAACAGGGCACGGCGGACGTGCCGTACATGTGGTATGTTCCCCAAAGGAAGGTTATCTGGCAATCATTACGGCCTATCTGCCCAATGGCGGGCTTTGGTCTGATGATTATCGAAAAAGGATTAAACCATGAAGTGCATATTTTGCCAAGGTGATATGAAAAAGGGCGAGGCCCCATTTCATATTGATCGAAGAGGCGTTCACATCACCCTGGATGCGGTTCCGGCTTGGGTGTGTATGCAATGCGGTGAGCCGTACTTCGAGAAGACAGAGGTCGATGCAATTCAAGACCTGATCGAATCCGTTGATGAGAAGTCGGAGGCTTTAGCAAAGTCTGCTTGAGTTCGGTTAATAAATGACAGCTCGGCAGCAGGTTGCTAAGAAAAAAATGAGCGATCCAGCAAAAAACGAATCGACATACACTGATTTATTTGACATACCAGAAAATATGATTGGAGTAATCATAAATGGTGAACTGCATGCCATGCCTAAACCGTCACCCAAGCATTCAATGGTGATTTCGTCTTGGCGGTGAAATCGTTATCGCGCCAAACGTATCTTGCAGGTTCCAAGTTCCTGTCGGGCAAGGGTTAACCACCCACCTACACGAGTGTTGCGTGATTGGGAAGGATAGACAAACCGTCGAACGATCCACATGAAGCGTACACAAAGAACCATGCAGGCCGCGGGAGACCACACTCCCTGAAGTGCCGGCGTCGCACCGAAATGAGCTTGCCCCTGTCGCCGAGGGTGGAAACGACGGCCGAAGGCAACACAAGAGCATCCGTTAGAGAGAAATATGGCGAGGATATTGCGGCAATGGCTGGAAACCAGCCGGAACGGAGAAAACAAACACAAGCCCAAGTTTTCACTCATGGTGAGGATGTGAAGGACCGGCGGAGTTCTCAAGCCGTGGCATGTATGAAAAGATGCACACAGGAACCTGGGAGCCCCATCCGACTCCTGGACGTCGATAAGGCGAATGAAAACGTAGATCAAGGCGGCGCGGCATCTTCCGAAGAAGCAGTTCTTCGGTACGTTGAAGCGGAAACTGGGAGAAGTTCAAACGCATGCTGGAATATTTTGGAGTGCCGAAATCCAAAGTTACCGAAAGAAGGCGGTTGCATCCGAGTTGCGTTGAGATGTGCCGGCGCGGAAACGGGTACAACCGGGGAACCGGATGCGGGAAAACCGCACGTCCGGACTGTATTGGGGTGCCGGGTAACTGGTATCCCTACCATAACGGTCTTTTGGAGGAGGTGATAAATCTTCAGATGTCAATGCGGTCATTAATTATCAGGCGGATTAATCAACAAAGTTGAAAAGGAGGAGGAAAAATGCTCAGGAAAAAAAACAGAAATTATCTCACATCAATTTTTCTTTTCTGCTTCTGTTCGGTATTGTTTGCCGGTTGTACCCATAATGTGAACGTACCTTTGAAACCCAACTATGGAGATAGCTTGACAAAAGAAGGTACACTCTCTTCGGTAAAAACGCCTGTCACGCTTCTAAAAGGCAGCTTTACCGACAAACGCGCTGATACCAGCAAACTTGCTATGTTCAAACAGCAGGCCCACACTTTCAATTTGCATGCGGATCGCCCTATCGGTGACGTAATTTTTGATGGCTTGAAGGAACTTTTTCTAAATTCCGGTCATAAATTCACCGATTCGGCACCGGCAGATGTGCGGGTAGATATCTCTCTGCTGAATATTTCGGCCAGCCGAAATGCCGGAATGGTCAGAGTGACAGCTTCATCAAGTATTCAGATAAAGCTCAGTTTTACAGATATGGAAGACAATGTCATTTATACGGAAATATACAATGGGACCGACGACAGAGGGCATGCAATGGTAGGAACTATGAATATGGTCTATGAATCCATTGACGCAGCTATAGTGAACTGCATCAATAACGTCGGGAAAGATGAGAATTTGGCGAACGCGTTAAGGAAGCTCGGCATTGCTTCTTAACGCTTACGGGGGAGTTGGGAAATTTGGGAACACCATCAAGAACAGATTTGCCAATTCCCCAATTCTTATACAAACTCTGATTAAAATGAGTATCTCTTTAAAATATTTCAAAAACATTGTTTCTGAACATCCATCTTTGCCGAACACAGTTTTAGCAACAGTGCTTTTATTGACCTGGGTTTTGCCTAGTACTTTTTTTTGGCAGATATGCGTAAAATATAATGTCATACTACCGAATATTCCGTACTTTGTCTGGTTTCTGCCAGGCGAGCTGTGGCGAATGGCGCCTGGAATTCATATTGTTTCAATCACAGCTTTTACTGTTTTATACGGTGTGTTCTGGGGTAAAAAAAAGAAGCCTAATGTGGTATCTAAAAACATTCTGATAACAGTTATGGTGCTGATCATATTAGTTCATATTATTTGGGGTTTTCTGTTATTTAATCGTATGAACATATAGGGTAACCAAAGACGAAAAAATGCCGATTTATGCAAGTCATAAAGTGCGACATGTATGGGTTGATCGATCCAATAGCGAAAACTTTAGATTTCTTTAGACTTTTGAATTCAGGTGGCTGGGAATTGGTGAGGTCATTTGCTGAAAATGATAAGGTTAAGGCAGAGCCATTCCATGAAATAGAAATCAATTTGGCTGATCTTTGGGATTTTAAGGGTCCCGATCCATAAGTATTTATAAAGGGAAGGGCATCATGGAGACAATTTTCGCAAAATTTTCCGCCAGTATTTCCGAGCTGAAAAAAAATCCGAGTGCATTAATTCAAAAAGCTCAAGGCAATCCCGTTACAATACTCAATCGAAACAAGCCCGCAGCTTATCTTATTCCGGCTGCAACATATGAGGCTTTGCTTGAAAGAATTGAGGATCATGAACTTGGCCAAATTATTCTTGAACGCCAAGCTCAAAAAAGTGAAGCGATTGAGGTCTCTATAGATGACCTATAAGCTCAAATTTATACCGATCGCATTGAAAGAATGGAAAAAATTAGATCATACCATAAGAGAACAGTTCAAGAAAAAACTTGAAAAGGTACTTCAGAATCCCAAGAATAACGCCAATCAACTAAGAAATTTTGAAAATCACTATAAAATCAAGCTCAGAAGCTCCGG
Organism: uncultured Desulfobacteraceae bacterium; assembly: GCA_964409085.1. Taxonomy (GTDB): domain Bacteria; phylum Desulfobacterota; class Desulfobacteria; order Desulfobacterales; family JAABSP01; genus JAABTD01. The sequence continues at coordinate 4,254 of CAYPCE010000187.1, forward strand.
ATATCGAATGGTTTATGAAGTTATTGACGACGACGTTGTTATTTTGGTTATTGCCATCGGCAAGCGAGGAGGAAATAGGATATACGAAGTCGCGAAACTAAGGACTTAAATCATAACGATAAACGATAGCGAAGTCTGCATAAAGGAGGCCGATGAAACTATCAGAGCAAGACGCGGAACTGTTTTTTGAGTTGATGTGGGCGCTCCAATTTTATGTGAACCAAAAACTCAAAATCGTTCCGATCAAAACCCTTGACGATTATCATAAGGCGCCTACCGACCAGAAAGTCAAAGTCCGTGAGGCCGTCTACGAAAATATCGACCTCATCGATTCCTTCGTCCGGGAGAACCCGCAAGATTTTTCATCAGACCACCTGGATATCATTTCAAAATGGAAACAATTCATCCGCGGGAGTTTTTTCATTGAACGCCAGTTGAAGAAATACGCCGTCTTTATCAAGGAATCTCGCGTGTATGGCGTACTGGGCCTGAATGAGAGTTTCGACGAGCTGGCTTTCGGCGCCGGGCTGCCGCTATTCATCGAAACGGTCTTGCTGCCGTTCAAGGGCAAGATCACCTACGACGGCATTATCGGGTTTCGAAACATCTACTTTGGCAGCGGGGTCCGGCGCGGTTTGAAAGAGACCTACATGCGGGCCAAGCAAAACAACCGGATTATCGTAAGCCTCGAAAAAACTCCGGCGGAACAACAGCGCCAATCAAAACCCAAACCCAAAAAAGACTGGAAACCCGAACTGGAGGAACTGGCCCGAAAAGCGAAGGCATTGAAAGGGTCGGTCGATGATCCACCGATTTACATCCCCGCGTTCAGTCTGATCAGAGCCAGCATTGAATTTGCACAAGCCGCCGCCGCGGATGCGAATGACCTGGAGGGCCTTTATAAAGCGATGAAAAAGGTGCGACGTGCGTACAACAAGTCAAACACCGTGCTTTCCCGCAAAGAATAGGAACCTCAACCCGAATTCAGGCTTTTAAAGGGCCGCAGTCCGGTCCGTCGGCGGTGAAAGCGTGGTCCTCCGCACCTCCCTGGAAGACTCTCTGGGAATCGAGATCCGGATAGGGCGGACCGACCGCCGCCCCGGAAGGTCTGGACGACCCGGCACCGGGCCGGCGGACAGGGGGATGCCGGCCGAGATTCTACCGGTAGATCAGCTCCGGCGTCTTGAGTAGCACCTTGGTATTGGGCGGTATCGATTCGGTGAGCCAGACGTTGCCGCCGACCACCGAATTTTTGCCGATGACCGTGTCGCCGCCCAGGATGGTGGCGCCGGAGTAGATGATGGCGTCGTCTTCGATGGTGGGGTGGCGCTTTTTTCCGCGCATCCGCTCGCCGGCGTTTTTGGGCAGGGAGAGGGCCCCCAGGGTCACCCCCTGGTAGATGCGGACATTGTTTCCGATCACCGTGGTTTCGCCGATGACGACGCCGGTGCCGTGGTCGATGACGAACCGCTCGCCGATCTCCGCGCCGGGATGGATGTCGATGCCGGTGAGGGAGTGGGCGTATTCCGTCATCATCCGCGGCAGCAGGGGCGCCTTCAGCTCGTAGAGTCGGTGGGCCACCCGGTAGACGGTCATGGCATAGATGCCCGGATAGCTGAAGATGATCTCGTCGTAGCTCTTGGCGGCCGGGTCCCCGTCGAAGGCGGCGGCGACATCCGACGCCAGCAGGCGGCGGATGGCCGGGACGTCGGCCATAACCGCCAGGGCCATCTCGCTTCCCCGTTCCGCGCAGTGGACGCAATCGTTTTCATGCCGGAAACATTCATGGCGGATGGCCCGGCAGATCTGTTCGTACAGCACGTCGAACAGGCCGGAAACCGCCTGACCCATGCTGTATTTCAGGTTGATGGGATCGAGCTTCTCCCGGTTGAAATAGCCGGGAAAGAGAATGTCCCGGAACCGATCGATGATGTCGAGGACCGCCTCTTTGGACGGGATGGGTTCATAATCGATATGGGTGTAGCAACTGCCATCCTCGCAGCCGCCGATGATTTGCTCGGCTACGTCCGGCAGTTTGTCCCGGTAGCTTGAAAGTGTCTGCCGGTCCACCCGGCAGGACTGGGAATGGTCGTCCATGGGTCGCCTCCCGTGTGTGTTTCCTCAATTGCCGCCCCGGGTCTTATGCCATCTTGCACTGGGCGTCGGACCAGAAGGGGGACATGGACCGGAGCCGTTCGATGACGGGGGGCAGTTTTTCGATGACGTAATCGACCTCCTCTTCGGTATTGTAGACGCTGAGACTGAACCGGATCGATCCGTGGGCCGCCGTGAAGGGTACGCCCATGGCCCGGAGCACGTGGGACGGCTCCAGGGACCCCGACGTACAGGCCGACCCGGACGACGCGCAGATGCCCAGTTCGTTCATCATCAGCAGAATCGATTCCCCCTCCACGAATTCGAAGGCGATACTGGTGGTGTTGGGCAGCCGCTTTTCCGGATCCCCGTTCACCATGGCATTGGGAACCCGATCCAGCAGGCCCTTTTCCAGCTTGTCCCGGAGCCGTTTCACCCGGGTGTTTTCATCGTCGATAAAGGCATCCGCCAGTTCGGCGGCCCGGCCCAGACCGATGATGGAAGCGACATTTTCGGTGCCCCCCCGGCGTCCCCGCTCCTGGTGGCCGCCGATGAGAAACGGGGAGAACTTGGTGCCCTTGCGGACATAGAGCGCCCCGACCCCCTTGGGGCCGTGGAGCTTGTGGCCGGAGAGCGCCAGCATGTCCACCGGCACGGTCCGCATGTCCAGGGAGAGCTTGCCCACGACCTGGACCGCGTCGGTGTGAAAGACGATCCCCCGCTCCTTGACTTTTTCGACGACCTCTTCGATGGGAAAGATGACGCCGCTTTCGTTGTTGGCCCACATGAGGCTGACGATGGCCGTGTTGTCCGTGAGGTGATCGTAGAGATAATCCAGGTCCAGGTGGCCCTGGCGGTCCACCGGCACGAAGGTGACCCGGTACCCGGTTTTTTCCAGGTATTCCCCCATATTCTTCACCGCCGGATGTTCGACCCGGCTGGTCACGATGTGCTTTTTGTGGGGATAGGTCCGGAGAGCGGCCCAGATGGCCGTGGAATCGCTCTCGGTGCCGCAGGAAGTGAAGATGATCTCACCCGGGTCGGCGCCCAGCAATTCGGCCAGTTTGGACCGGGCCGACTCGATGTGCCGGCCCACCTGCCCGCCGAAAGAGTGCATGCTGGACGGGTTGCCGTAGAGTTCCCCGAAATAGGGGAGCATGGCTT
>CAYPCE010000188.1:0-4232 GCA_964409085.1 uncultured Desulfobacteraceae bacterium
TCATTGACCGGTGTCACCGTCAGGTTAAAACTCATACCGGCGGAGAGCCCACCGGCATCCGTGACCTCTGCGGAAATGACCGCGCTGCCATGGTCGTCCAGGGTGGGTTTGACGCGGATTTGGCAGTCGCCCCCATTGCACGTCCAGCAATTGTAACTATTGATGTCGGCGCACCCAGTCTCCAGAAGGTAGTTTCCGGCAGTATCCGTATCTACCAAGTCTAGGAACAGATTATTGCTTGATGTGATATTTTTCGTCAGATCGTCCGGTTCTGTTGAATCATCTCCGATGGTAAAGTTGAAAATCTGGATATCGGTGCGACCATCCGAATCTTCGTCGATATCTTCATCTATGGTGACGCCTTCAATGAACGTTTCCCCTTCCGCAGGTTCGATGGTTGGTGGGGTATTATACGTCAAAATGAACGTCTCTGTATCGGAATCGGTCGTTGTATCACTATCGTCCACACGGATAGTAAATGTCGAATCCAAACTGGTGTCCGCCGTAGCGGGTGGTTCCGCAATGGATAAACTGCATTGGAAAACCGAGTTTTCCCAGGGATCACATGTGAAATCGAAATTGGATGCCCAGGTTCTGGATGAGGTAACCGTTGTCTCGAGATCTGCCAGTTCTTTGGTATCCCCATCTTCGATCTGCACATCCAATGAAATCGATACTTCCCCTTGATTCAGGGAAACGATTCTTTTTGAACTCGCCAAGTCAAGCAGTTCAACAGTCGATCCATCATTCTTCGTTGTTGATATACTGGAGATGATTGTATCGGTGGTGCTCACGACCGTTAGCTTAAAATCGGATGGCTCCGAACTCACGCGGTCGTCGCTTACCGTAAGGACCAAATCAACAACACCCACGTCACCGACCGGCCAGGGAATTTGCAGCACCCTTGCATTAGGGGAAGAGCCGGGTACGACAGAGGGCGATTCCGCCAGACTTCCCGCCGGCTCGGACACATCTACCACCAATTCAGAAGGATACGTTTCAGCGTCAGAAACCGCGAAAGGGATTTCAACCAAACCATCGACAAGATCGCTATCATTCACGCTAACGGTTATTTCTTCCGGGAGGTTGGAAATTCGTGGAATCCCATTTACCGTCACAAGGAAGGCTTCGTTTACCTCGACACCATTGTCTGCGAACGCCGTGATCGTAATCTTTGCCGAACCGGCGATTGGCTCGGTCAATTGAATCTCAAGGCTGTATTCATCTGCATTACCATTGCTTTGTTCGAATCCAAAACTGATATTCTCTTTGGGTACAATGGCCGAATCAGAAGAGGTTACATCCAGACGCTGCATGGATCCCGGCGAAACAATTTCAAACAAAGCATTTATTGTGATCGGCAACTGGTTTTCGTCTATGACGGGGGGATCAGGCGTAATGGAGGTGATGTTGATCTCGGGAATGTCGGCGACGCTCAGCTGAAAAGTCGCGGGGTCAGATGTTTTCGGACAGGTCGGTCCCGTTGGGTCTGCCGCGCAAGAAGTGCAGTCCAAATTATCCGGACATACATCTGTGACAGTCACCGTCACCGTTGCCGTGCCGGTGTTGCTTGAATCGGAATTGATTGTCAAATCAAGGCCCGTCGGACTAAAAGACAAGTCCCCCTGAGTTAAATCGCCACTTTCAACCGCAAATGTCGGCGGATCGATTACCAATTCATCCTGGCTTTCCAAATCAAACGCCGGTAGAGTCAAAGTGATTTCCCCACCAGCTCTCATAATTTGATCGTCAACAGAGTAAATTGCCGGCGCGACGTTACTATCCGTCGCATCAATCTGGGCACCATCAATAAAAAAACCGCCTTCGTAGTTATTTCTGTCCGGCACACCGCCCAGGAAGTTGTAATCGCCTCCCGAGACGATCGCTATATCCACCTCGCTGGTCGCCCCATTGCCGTCATCAGGTCCGAATGGACTTTCGGTTCCATCGATCTCCCAGGTTCCGGGATCGGATTCAGATTGACGATAGATGTACGCCGGCCCATAATCCGTACCCACAACAATATAATTATCCTTGATGGCCACAGAAGTCCCGAAACCACTGGTGCCGTCCGGATTCTGAATTTGGTCCGATACCGACCATTCCCCGTTCGTCTCATCATAAAAAAATACATAGACCTGCCCCACGACACCCGTTATGCCGGGCGCGCCGGCAACCAGGAAATTGCCGTCTATCGCCACCGATATGCCCAAAATGCCGGATTCTTGAAATGTAAAAGAGCCAACATTGGCCGCATGCGTCGGAAGTTTCACATCGGAGCCCCAAGAACCATCGGTTCCCTTTTCAAAGATGTAGACAGCTCCGGCCCTCTCTGCGATATCATCGTCTCCAAAAGCGCCCACCACGGCAAATTGGTCGGATATCGCAACCGACGCGCCAAAAAATTCATCATCCCGTTCATTCGGGTTTGGCGGTGTAACCTGCGTGGCGTCTTCGTCAAGCAACAAATCGGCCCATCCTGACGCTGGCCTTTCATAGATGTACGCCGCTCCCACATCGCCGTAGGACCCGGATGACCCTATAATGATAAATCGGTCGAAAACAGCCACAGATCCACCGTAACCGACCTTCGCCTTTGCGTTGTAGGCCGTAAGGACTCTCTTTTCCTGCCAGTCGGAGCCATCGAACTGCATTATGTATGCAGCGCCGGCATTGTCGATCAAATCATTCGTCAGATCCTCCGGAAACAAATCGATGTCTGTTTGATCGGCCCCGATTACCGCAATATCTCCGAACAGATCGATCGATATCCCGAAATGGTCATTCGCGGCAAGCCCAAGAGGAGTTATAGTGTCACTTTCCGCCCAGCCGCCGTCATTCCTGAAGACATAAACCTTCCCCGCAAAATTGCTATCTCCTATCGCGCCCACCATCGCCGTATTTCCGTCCACGGCCACCGACGAGCCAAAATTATCGCGTGAGTTGAGGGTGGTTGAGCTGGGTTCGATCTCGACCGCGGCGCCAACGGATGACGCCGCCATGAGCAAAAGCACCGAAGCCACGACTGTTGCCGTGAATATGTTTTTAGACCTCATCTAAATTCCTCCTTACATTTTGGCCCTTTTACCCGGAACATGGAAGATTCCGCGTAAATCGAGCAGGCGCGATCCTTTTCAAAATCCTTATCTCAGACTGGGGTCTACCCTTACAATAATCTGAAAAAAAAACAAATATTCACTCTCAGCCGTACGTTAGCACAAGTTTTCGGCGCAATCAATTGGAAGCGGCACAATCTCGGTTCCTTTTAGTTAAGGGGCATCCGATTTTTTGTTGGCTTATGCAATATTCGTGCTATTTTCTAAATAGGGTCCCCCCTCCAACTCTAAAAAACCCTTGCCCTTTTCGCATTCTGCTTTGAATTTGTCCCTTTCCTGAATACCATTCACTCGATTGAAGAGGCCATAATCGTACGTCTTTTTCATTACGGATTACCGCAGAACTATAAACAGAATTAATACTCGTTCGAAAATTCCTTGACACTCATTTCACCACTGATCGGATCTCTATCTCCATGGGGATGGACGTCAGCGGGTTATTCCGCCCATCCGTTTTTTGCGATACGATTTTATCGGCCGTCTCCACCCCCTCGACCACCTGTCCGAACACGGTATACTGTCCGTCAAGATGCGGGGCGTCGGCCACGCAAATGAAGAACTGGGAGCCGGCGGAGTCGGGGTGGCGGGACCGGGCCATGGAGAGGGTCCCCCGTTTGTGGGGTCGGTCGTTGAATTCGGCTTTGAGTCGATATCCCGGGCCTCCGGTTCCGTGCTGGGAACGATCCGTTTTTTTGGAGTTGGGGTCCCCGCCCTGGATCATGAAGCCGGGGATCACGCGATGGAACGTCGTTCCATCATAAAACCCTTTGCGGGCCAGAACTGTGAAGTTGTTCACATGATTCGGGGCAACCTCCGGGAAAAATTCGACGGCCATGTCGCCCAGGTCCGTCTGGATGACGGCCCGGGTCTCCTTCATGGCCTCGATCTCTTCTTTGCTGAATTTTCGGTGTCTTGGGTCTTCCGACCGGGCAGGAGCGACGGCGAGCAGGGTGAACAGGGACAGGAGCACAGCGAGGAATGCCGGTTTCTTCATCTAAACGTTCCTTTTTGGTTTCAGCGACTTGTTCAAACTATTATCCTTTTGCGTCAGGTCCCCATTAAAACCGAACTCCCGGCAAAAGGCAATCATATTTTTCACTTGCTTTCCACGAAAAC
>CAYPCE010000188.1:4332-7502 GCA_964409085.1 uncultured Desulfobacteraceae bacterium
TTTGCCGCCGAGGCCTTTGCCCAAAACGGCATCGTGGCGGACGCCGACGCGCTCCTGGAGGGGCTCCAGGCACGGGAATCGGTGATGAGCACCGGCATCGGAAACGGCTTGGGCATTCCCCATGCCTTCAGCCCCGAGGTCCATGACCAGGATGTGCTCCTGATCCGCCTGGCGCGCCCCATCCCGTTTGCGGCCATCGACAACCGGCCCGTCGATCTGGTGCTGGCCTTGGCGGCGCCGGCGTCGGACACGTCGCTCCACTTGCAGATGCTCGCCCGGATCTCCCGGATTTTCCGGGATTCAGATGCGGTCCGGGCCATCCGGTCCGCTGATTCGCCCGAGGCCCTTCTGACCGCCGTCCGCCAGGCCGAATACCGGATCGGGTCCCATTGAAGCCCGACGCCGACGCCTCCGGAGGCCATCTCCTTATTGCCGTCATCAACGACGAAACCCTTTTGGAGGAGATCATCACCGGCTGGCTCGACATGGGCATCACCGGCGCCACGGTCTTCGACAGCACCGACCTGCTCCAGCTCATCAGCCGTCACATCCCCATCTTCGCCGGATTCCGGTCCATGACCGCCGGCGGCGGCCACCACAACAAAACCCTGTTCACCGCCATCGAAGCCTCCGCCCTTTTGGCCAGCGCGGTGGCCCATCTCGAAGAGACCTGCCGGCGGACCGGAAGATCGAGTCAGGGGGTGTATTTCGTCCTCCCCCTCGCCGCCTTCGGCCGTCTGGGCGTCGACATGGACCCCGAGGGGCATCAGCGCCACATCGAAAAAAAGCTGGGGCGATCTATCGCCGCCCCGCCTCCCCCACCCGATGCAGGGCCATCTTGAAGGTGATCGGGCCCACAACCTGATTGAGGGCGATCACCGCCAGCACCACCGTCGTCAGATAGGTCCCGATGGCCGGGAATTCCCGCATGGCCAGTTGGGCCAGCCCGATGGCAACCCCGGCCTGGGTCAGATAGGCCATCCAGGCGGTCCGGTTGTGGCGGGGCGGATCACCGGACAACGTCCCGCCCGTCCAGGTTGCCAGGCCGATCGCCGCGGCCCGCACCAACGCCAGACACAGGGCCAGGGGCCACGTCTGGGCCAGGGCCCCCAGATCCAGGGACGCCCCGGCCAGGCTAAAAAAGAGCACGAAGACCGGCAGGGAGACCCGCTCCAGGGATTCCGTGAAGACCGCGCCCCCCGTTCCCAGGTTCCGGACCGAAAACCCGGCGCTCATGCAGATGATCAGGGGCTCCAGATGGAGCGATTCCCCGAAATGGCCGGCGGTAAAATGGCCCAGCCAATGGGACGCCCTGGCGACGCCGAAGGCGAAAAAGAGCAGAAAAAACGGCAGGTCGTACCCCGCTTTCCGGATATACCCATCGATCAGTTTCCCCGCCAGGAGCCCCAGCCCGATGGAAACGGCGATCTCCCCCGCCAGGGCCGCGAAGACGGTCAGTTCCATCCGGCTTCCGGGGGAGAGCATGATCCGCACGAGAGTCATGGCCAGGGTAAACAAGATAATGATGAGCACGTCCATGGCCACGGTGACCCCCAGCACGGTGTCGGTGAACCGCCCCTTTGCACGGCACTCGCTGATGATGGCGATGGCCGAAGACGGCGACCGGGCCACGGCCACCACGCCCAGCAGCACGGCCAGCGCCGTCAGTTGAACCGGCGACAGCGCCCCCGTAAAGCTGAAGCTTTTTCCGAAGAGCGTTACAAAGCCGGAGACCATCCCGAAAACCACCAGGGTGAGCAGGAGGATATTCAGGAGGATGGCGCGTTTCCGCCCGGCCAGGGCCCTCAGATCAAAATGGCCGCCCGCCGCCAGGGCGATGAAGCTCAGGGCCAGATCGTCCAGAAGCCTCAGCCGTCCCACCATGGACGCGGATAAAAAGCCGAAAACATGGGGCCCCGCCAGGATGCCGGCCAGGATGTAGCCCGACAGCAGGGGCAGCCGGACGGTTTTCGCCAGTTGCCCGACCCCATAGGCGGCGAGCAGCAGCGCCCCCAGGAAAAAGTTGGTCTGGGGGGCGGATCCCCATCCGGCGGCGACATCCAGTCCGCGGACGGCGGCGGCAAACAGGCCGATGAGGACCAGCACCGCCAGGTGGAACAGGGCCGCGGTCAGATGTTGGCGTTTTTCAGGCCGCATGGCGTTCATCCCGGATCACGGCCTGGAGAAACGGGGGCCCGATTCCGTCGTTGATGACCACCGCCGCCAGGATGGCCCCGACGGCGACCGGGGCGACATCCCCCGGAAACCGTCCGGCAAAATCCAGGAGCAGGGCCATACAGAGACCGCTTTGCCCCAGGAGCCCCAGCCCGAGATGGGGCGGATACGCCCGCAAACCGGGCGTCGCCCGCGACACCAGAAACAGGGAGAGCCACTTTCCCAGCCCCCGCCACAGGCAGTAGAGGCCCCCGACCGCCCACACGGTCGGGTCGCCGGCCTGCCAAACGGCGCCCAGAAACACCAGCAGCACCAGATACGCCGGCTTTTCCAGCGGGGCCAGAATCCGGTAGATCCGCTCTCTGTCCGCGGAGATGTTGACCAGACAGATCCCCACGAACACATTGGTCAACAGGGGCGAAAACCCGACGGCGGCCGACAGGCCGCTGGCCAGCAGCACCATCCCTGTGATCACCAGGGCCAGCTCGGGCTCCGGCGTTCGACGGGCCAGAAACAGGAGGAATAGCAGGAGAATGCCGAGGCTGACCCCGAAAGAGATCATCAGCCCCTGGAACGGGCCGGCGATCCCGCCGGGGCCTTCCGGCCTGAAAATGTAGACCAGACCGAAGAGCGCCAGGGCGCCGATGCCGTCGAGGCTCGAAATGTACCGGAGCAGGGCCAGCCGGCGGGGATGCCGGCCCTTCGCCGAGGCGGCCATGAGGGCCAGGCCGGTCTGGCCGGACGGGGCGGCGGCGGCGGCCATCAGAAAGGAGAGGACGATCCCCATGGCCCCTTGGACGTCCAGCAGACGCGGCACGGCGACCATGGCCGCCGTAAAGACCCACGCAAACGTGAACAGCCCCTGGAAATGGGCGGCCACGGCGTATTCCATGGGATAGTGGCGGAGTTTCCGCACCTCGAACTGAAACCCGTAGAGGAAGCCGACCCACCCCAGGACGGCGGCCCGCAGGGGGGCCAGTCCGGCCTGGGTGGGG
>CAYPCE010000189.1:0-7491 GCA_964409085.1 uncultured Desulfobacteraceae bacterium
CGAGAATCGGATCGCCTTGCTTAGGGACACCCGCAAAACGTATAAACTTTCTGAACCTTTATATGAAAGTATTCTGGCCTCCAATTCGCTTCCAAACGAAGTTTCCGAAAAAGTCGACACGGAAATCAACCGTCTTCGGCAGATGGGGTTCTGGCAAAGCACACCTCATTCTTTCCATCTGTCGGACCGGCAGTTCTCGCTCAGTCTCCACTTGGCCCACGGGTGCAACTTGGCCTGCAATTACTGCAATGTTCAGCAGGGAACCTATGGGGATCCGACCCTCTACATGAGCCGCGATGTCGCATTCAAGGCGCTTGGCTATCTGGAAACAGTACTAAACGGCCGAACCGCGCGGCTGACTTTTTATGGTGGAGAACCGCTTCTCAACTGGACCGTTTTGACGGCCGTGGTCGAGCGTGCCGAACGCCTGTTTCCAAAGCTGGAGATGGAGATCATCACAAACGCCACCCTCCTCACCGAATCCCGGGCACGCTTTCTGGCCGAACACGGGATCTTCAGCATCATCAGCCTGGACGGCCCTCGACCGATACAGGACCGCAACCGGCCGACGACATCGGGTGACGGAAGCTATGCGAAAGCGGTTGAAGGCCTGCGCAATCTCCAGAGGACGGGCGGGGCCTTCCACATCCGCGCCACCTGGGTTCCCGGGACCTGCACCTACGACGAAGCATTCGAGCATTTATCGGAACTGGCCGGCGATTCTCGTCATGTTACGATAGCGCTTGCGTTCCAAAAATCTAGAGAAAAATGCACCCTCGAATATGTTGAAGCCCTCCAATCCCAATATAACAAGGCCAGGCGAGGGGAATGTGCCCAGCCGTCCATCGCTTATCCTTTTATCGATCAGGTTTTGAAAGGCGATTTGGCCCCAGTCCCAGAATGCGAGGCGGGCCGATCCGGTTTTTCCGTTACGCCTGATGGAACGCTCTATCCCTGTCAAGTCTCGGCAAGCATGAAATATGCAAAACTGGGTACGGTAGACGGCGGGATCGACAGGGAGGGGCAAGAGAATCTCGAAGGGTTCTTGAACCGGCCTTCTCCCGCATGCGGGGAATGTTGGGTCCGGCCCTACTGCTCGGGGCCTTGTGCTTTCTCCGCCCCCCTGATGGAGGCAGAACCGTATTGCGATGTGATCAAGTTGCAGGTGCGTGAAGCGCTGGCAGCGGTTGCCCGGGCCACCCACCGGGATCTTATGGGGCCTTACGAAGCTCGGGGCATTTCCGGGGAGGGCGGTAAACATCTGGCCCGGGGCGCCGCGCTGAGGGCGATATTGTGGCGAGAAAACCGCCATATCAAACCGCTATTTCTCTTTCCACAAGGGGCACAGGAAACATGACCGGCTTTTCAACGTCACTATTTGGGGAGTCCTTATTCCTCGATACCGCATCGGGTGAGACAGCGGAAATCCTCGCTTATTATTTTGGGTTTCCCTTCCTTGAGCCGGCTCCTCGCCCAGTGGAAGGCGCCAATATCATTTCCCTTCCGGAAATAGAGGAACCGGCGGAATCTGAGCCGGATTCGCTCCCGCAACTTTTACGGGGAGCGGTGTTCGGCATGGCCAAAACCCTCAATCACCGGTTCCTTTTTCTTCACGCCTCCGCCTTTGCGAGCAAAAGAGGCGCCGTCTTGTTTTGCGGCCCCGGCGGTTCGGGCAAGACCACTCTGGCCATGGTCGCCGAGGCGTTGGGGCATCCGGTATTGGGGGAGGATATCGTTGCCGTGGACTGGCGGACCCGGAGGGTCCACCCGTTGTCAATGCCGTACCGCCCAAGGCCGTTCACCCGGCGATTGCTCAGGGAATGGGGGCTCCTGCCGACACAAGACAAGGGCGTTGTCCTTCCCGTTCGCCCCACCGTCGATTCCGAACCGGCGCCCATTTCCAGGCTTTACTTGGCGGGTGGCGAAAACGAGCCCACATTGACCACTCTTTTCAACAGCACCTTTCGTCCTTCCGGGATCAATCCATTCTATTTGGTGCGTCAACTCACGTCGGCCATCCACAACCTTCCCATCCATCGAACGCCCCCATTGCGAATCCGGAAAGATCTCGATCGGACAGAGTTGGAAAACGCTTTTCTGAGATGGATCGAATCCGCGGCCCCGGCATGTCCTCCGGATCTTTTTGAAAACGGTTACCGATTGGTCGCTTGAAGGGGAGTAAAACGGCCCATGTCGAAACTTGATTTTAACACCGGTATTCGCCTTTTTCCGTTTGAAGGCAGCAGCATGCAACCCTCTCTAAAAGCGGGCGATCATCTGGTGGTGGTTCCCCTCGAAGACCACATGCCGCGGATGGGCGACATCGTCCTCAGGCGTCGATACCGAACCCGTGTCGAGGCCCACCGGGTCGTCGGCGTCGATGGAAAGCGGGAATGGGTGCAGACCCGGGGCGACAACTGCGCTTTTGCGGACGGTTGGTGGCCCCTGGGCGACGGCATCGGCCGGGTGGCGGCGGTTCGAAGGGCCGGCATTCTCATACCGCCCCCGCCGGCGCCGTCGGAATGGACCAGGCGTTTCGGCGCAGCCAAGCGGTTGATGTTTCGGGGAGCGGGGGTTGTATTTCGCAGGCTGAAATCCGGGTTCATGGGGGCGATTCAGCCAAAACCGGCCGGTCATGATGCCCAACTCTGATCGAAATTTCCGTGCCCGGTTCAGAAATTGAAAGTCCCGCCCGGAATTTGAGCGAAAAAGCCTTCCGGGCGGTCAGACATCTCAAAGACGCCGTCGCCCTCGTCTGGGAAAGCAGCCGCAACTGGACGGTCGCCGGCATCCTTATTCTTTTCATCCAGGGCCTGCTCCCTCTATTCTCGCTCTACCTCCTCAAACTGACCATCGACACCGTATCCGCCGCCATCCAATCCCCAACCGCCGCGCCGCCCCTTTTCCAGACCATGACCCTCATCCTCCTGCTCGGCGCCGTCAACCTCGCCGGTACGCTGCTATCCTCCCTCTCCGCCATCGTCTCCGAACACCAGTCCCAGAAAACCAGCGATCATGTCTACGACCTGATCCACGCCAAATCCATCGAAATCGATCTGGCGCATTACGAAAGCCCCGAATACCACGATACCTATTACCGGGCCCAACAGGAAGCCCCGTTCCGCCCCACCCAGATCGTCCGGGGGCTTGCGCAATTCGGTCAGGCGGGGATTTCCCTCGTGGCCGTCTCCGCCCTTCTGCTGACGTTCCACTGGCTCATCGCCGCCGCCCTGATCCTGGCCGTGCTGCCCGGCATCGTCGTGCGCATCCGGTACGCCAACCGGATGCACCGTCTCCAGAACCGGCAGGCCCAGCATGAACGGCGTGCCCATTACCTTCACTGGGTCCTGACCGGCGATCTCCATGCCAAGGAAGTCCGTCTCTTCCATTTTGGGGATATTTTCCGGGGCCGGTTCCGGCATCTGCGCCGTCAGGTCCGCCGGGAAAAACTCGATATCGCCAGACAGCGGGCCATGGCCGAAACGGCCTTTGGCGCGGTGTCGACCCTGGCCATCTATGGCTCCCTGGCGGTGGTGGTTTCGTGGGTGCTGCGGGGCGGGCTGACCATCGGGGACCTGGTCATGTATTACCAGGGGCTCCACCGATGCCAGGGATACCTGAGAGAAGTGCTCTCCGCCCTGGCCGGCTTGTATGAAAACACGCTGTTTCTATCCCGTTTCCACGCCCTCATGGAACTGACGCCCGCCATTTCCCGCCCGTCGCGTCCCCGGCCCGTGCCCTCCGCCGGCGACATCCGATTCGAGGCCGTTCATTTTGCCTATCCGGGAACCGGCAGGACCGTGCTCAACGATCTGCACATGACCATCCGGGACGGCGAACACGTGGCCCTTGTCGGGGAAAACGGGTCCGGGAAGACCACCCTGGTCAAGCTCCTTTGCCGGCTCTATGATCCGCAAAAGGGAGTCGTCCGCATTGACGGCGTGGATATTCGGGAATTGGACCCCGCCGCGCTGCGCAAGGGGATCAGCATCATCTTCCAGGATTATGCGAAATATCACCTGACGGCTCGGGAAAACATCTGGATCGGCAATGTGGCGGCATCGCCCTCCGGTGAGCGCGTATCGACGGCCTCACGAATGAGTGGGGCTGCGGAAATGATTCAGACCCTGCCGCACGGACTCGACACCCATCTGGGCAAATGGTTCAAGGACGGCGAGGAACTGAGTGTCGGCGAGTGGCAGAAGATCGCCCTGGCCCGCGGCTACATGCGGGACGCCCGGATCATCGTGCTGGACGAACCCACCAGCGCCCTGGACCCGGCGGCGGAGCACGAAGTGCTGAAACGGTTCAAAGAGATGACCCGGGGAAAGACCGCCCTGTTCATCAGTCATCGTCTGTCCACGGCCCGTCTGGCGGACCGGATTTTCGTCATGAAAAGGGGGCATATCGTGGAGGAAGGCGGCCATGACGCCCTGATGGCAAAAGACGGAATTTACGCCCGGCTTTTTGATTGTCAGGCCCAATACTACAGATGAAGGAAAGAGGGCACCCGGCTCAGTCAGGCGGGTCCGGCCGGCCCACCCCGAGCCGCATCATCTCCACAATCTCCTCCACCCACGCCCGGGCGGTCCGGGCGTCGCAATCGTAAAGCCCGAGCCCCCCGTCCAAATGATCCACCGTCTGGGCCTGGAGGAACTGGTCCATGACGGCGTCCAGCACGAAGGCGGCCTTGTCCAGGTCCATCCCTTCCCGCAACTCGCCCCGGTCCCGGGCGTCCCACAGGAGGGTTTTCAGGTAATCGATGCTGTATTCCCGCAGGGACCGCAACAGGTCGTCCCGGAAAGGGACGTCGTATTCGAAGAGGATCTTGAGGTAGAGCCGGTAGATCAGGGGATGCTCCATCCGGAAGAGGACCCCGGCCAGCAGGGTGGCCCGGAGCCGGTCGAAGAGGGGCTGGGCACGGGTTTCATCCCGCACCGCCCGGAGGTAATCCTTGACCAGGTTCATGGCGGTGTCGAAGGCAAAGAGGAACAGCCCTTTTTTGTCGCCGAAATACTGGAATATCGATCCCTTGGCGATGCCCAGGCGGTCCACGATGGCGTTGATGCTGGCCCCGGCGTACCCCTTCTCGCCGAATTCCGCCACCGCCGCCAGGGTGATCCGTTCCCTCTTGTCCCTGGAGAGGTTCTGGAAGGTCCCCCGCGGATCGACGCCGCCTTTCCGCCGTCTCTCCTTTTTGCCCCGTTGACCCATGGCCGATCAATTTAGCAGAAAGGGACTTTCCTGGAAACGGGATTTTCCCCGGGACCGGATCGTCCGGATAAAGGCCACGGCGGTAAACTGACGGTAATGATTGACAGTTCGATCCATATCTTCTATAGTTCGGCTTTACTCGGGCCGTGAATTGAGAATGGCGCCGAAAACCGTCGGCCCGCGGATCGAACCGCTTGCGAGACCATGGAAACGACCGATCAAAACAACGCGCCGGTGCGCTTGAAGGGGATGGGGGACGGCCTTTGTGTCACCCTGGATCCCGATCAACCGACGGAGTTCATCCGATCGGAACTGATCCGGCTCTTCCAGCCGCTGAAGCATTTGGCCATCAACGCCCGGGTGATCCTCGACTTTGGCGACGCCGAAGGGGATGAAGCCCTGGTGGAGGAGCTGGGCGGGTTTCTCAGGGAGAATTTCGGAGTGGGGTCGGTGCAACGGAGCGCAAAACGGCGGACCGCGCCCGAGGATGCCGTGCGGCAGCGGGACATGGACCGCTCCTGGCATCACCACCGGTCCGATGTGCTGATGCTGACCGGCCGGGTCCGTTCCGGGCAGAAGGTGACGGCCCGGAAACATTTGCTCATCCTGGGGGATGTGAACCCCGGCGCCGAGGTGCTGGCCGGCGGGGATATCCTGATCATGGGCAGCCTGGCCGGCACCGCCATCGCCGGCCAACCCGATGCGCTGGATACCATCGTGCTGGCCCTGGATTTCCGGCCCACCCAGATCCAGATCGGGTCCGTGGTGGCGGCCGGGCTCCCCCCTTCCCGGCAGCGGTATCCCGAATATGCCTATGTGGAGGGCGGCAACATCGTGGTGGAAAATTACATGGAAGCCAATCCGTTCGGACGGATGCCATGGCCGGAGGTGCGGTAGGCGCGGCGCCGCGGCGGACAGATCGAATCGATAAGGACGAGGTGCAGATTGGACGCTAAAATCATCGTTGTCACGTCAGGCAAGGGCGGGGTGGGCAAAACCACGGCCACGGCCTCCATCGGCGCCGCCCTGGCCGCGGAGGGAAAACGGGTCGCCGTGGTGGACATGGACATCGGCCTGCGGAACCTGGATGTGGTGATGGGCCTGGAAAACCGGATCGTTTTCAACGTGGTGGACGCGGTCAAGGGCAAATGCCGGATCCAACAGGCGGCCATCAAGGACCGGCGCATCGAAAACCTGTTTCTCATCCCCGCCTCCCAGAGCGACAACAAGAACGTCCTCATCCCCGAGGACATGGTCCGTTTCGGCGCCAAGCTCCGGGCGGAGTTCGACTACGTCCTCATGGACTGCCCGGCGGGCATCGAGCGGGGCTTTGAAAACTCGGTGGCGGCCGCGGACGAGGCCATCGTCATCTGCATGCCCGAGGTCTCCTCCGTCCGGGATGCGGACCGGGTCATCGGTCTGCTCTATGCCCGGGACATCACGCCCAAGCTGGTGGTCAACCGGATCATCCCGGACATGGTGGCCCGGGGCGACATGCTCAGCCATGTGGACATCGTCGATGTGCTGTCCATCGACCTGCTGGGGCTGGTGCCCATGGACGACAATGTGGTGATCTCCACCAACACCGGCATGCCGCTGATCATGCAGAAAGACTCCATGGCCGGAAAGGCGTTCCGCCGCATCGCCATGCGGCTCAACGGGAACACAGACATCCCCATCGAAGTTCCCCAGGGCCAGGGCCGCTTCTGGAAGCGGATCGGCAACAAAATCGGTCTCGGGAGATGAGGAGGTCCACGATGTTCAACGGTTTTCTGCGAAAAGTACTGGGAAAAAGCGACAGCCGGGACGTGGCCAAAAAGCGCCTCAAATTCGCCCTCATCTATGACAAGCTGGAAGTGTCCGACGATACCATGGAAAGCCTGCACCGCGATATCGTGGAGGTCATCTCCCGCTATTTTGAAATCGACCAGGATGCCTTCAAGCTGGATATCCACCGGACGGACGACCTGTCGGCCCTGGTGGTGAATACGCCGATTATTTCGGCGAAGCACCGGCATTGAGGCGATTGGTGCTGTTGCCGGGCTGATCCATACCCCTGCCTTCATTACCCCACCCTGCTCGATAGCGGTCGAAACCAAAACCGATGTCGAGTTTTCTTATCCCTCTAACGGGGTTTGAATCTTCCACAAAGAAAGTGTCAACAAACCTGACACGCCTACCGGGTATCGTTTCACGCCCATTTTGCCAAAAATATCACGAAAGAGGTTATAATTCGTTGTAATTAGGAATCGTTATCCGGAGAAACGGTCTGTTTGG
>CAYPCE010000190.1:0-7353 GCA_964409085.1 uncultured Desulfobacteraceae bacterium
CGGCCCGGATGGACTCGACGGCGGTTTTCAGGGCGTCCGGGCGCCGGGCCACGTGGACCACCGCGGCCCCGGCGGCGGCCAGATCCCTGGCCATGGCTTTGCCGATGCCGGAGCTGGCGCCCGTGACCAACGCCACCTTGCCTTCCAGTGAGAAGAGTCTGTCGATGATGTCCATGGCGCGCGTTCTATTTGATGATCTTGTAAACCGCGTTGCAGTCATCCCCGCCGAAACCGGCTTCACTGGCCTGGCGGAAATAGGCCAGCGCCTCCTTCATCACTTTCGGATCCATCCCCCAGGCGTCGGCCATCTCGCAGCCGAGACGCACGTCTTTAAACGCGAGATCTAGCCCGAACCGGGGGGCGAAATCGCCGGCTGCGATCCACGGCGCCCGCAGGGCCGATTGAAAGCTCTTGCCTCCGGTATCTTCCAGCAACTCCGCCGTCAGTGTGGGATCGATGCCGGCTTTTTCGCCCAGGCGAATGCCTTCGGCGATGACGGCGACGTTGGTCATGCCCACCATGTTGCTGATGAGTTTGAACGCTTCGGAAGCCTCGACTTCTCCCATGTAATACAGTGGACTGCCCACAATCTGGAGGATCTCCTTCATCTCCTCGAACACCTCTTTTTTGCCGCCCACGAAGATCGGCTCTTCGGCTTTTTCCGCGGCCGCCGGATTCTTGCCCAGCGGGCAGGCCAGGAAGCGGATGCCCTTCGCCTCGCAGGCGTCCGAAATCTTGCGCGCCGACTGGGGATCGATGGTGCTCACATCGATATAGGTCGAGCCGGCGTTCATGTCTTTGAGCAGTCCATCGTCGGCGAGCATCACGCTTTCGATATGCGCCGGCAACGGCAGCGAGGTGAACACCACGTCGCAACAGGCCAGTTCATTGGCGCTGGTCGCCGCTTCTCCGGTGGTTCCAACAGCCAGCGTTTTTGCAGTGGCGGCCTCGTTAAGATCGAAAACCAGAACCGATTTTCCGGCGCGAATGAGGTTTCTCGCCAGTCCGCCGCCCATATTGCCGAGTCCGATAAATCCGAATTGCATCGTTGTCTCCATTTATTGGTTTGAGTTTCATTCCAGTGGATGGCCGTTACCCGCCGCCGATGGGGGGGATGACGGTCACCCGATCATTATCTTTCAATTGTTGACCGAAAGTGGCGTGCTTTCCGCTAACCATCAAAATGCCGACGGTGCTCTCCTCGATGCCGATCTTCGACAGCAGGTCGGCGACCGTGGCGCCCGGCGCCAACTGAACCGTTGCTTGCCCCTTTTCCACGTCCGATTTCAAGGCGGCAAAGTGTTTGACCGTCACGTTCATCGGTCAACCATCGATCAGCCATTCCAGGTTCAGTTCCACAAGCTTCCCCCGTGTGGGGCGGCCGTCCCGGTCCCAGCCCGATATCTCGTAATACAAGTCGATGGCGTCCCGGAATTCCTTCTGATCAATCGCCTGCCCCTTCAATGGGCCTTCCGGCATGGGTTCGTGCCACCGGCGAATGACCCGGTCGTCCTCCGGTTTGAACCCTTCCCGGTTGTTGAAGACCCGGGCCATGACCGTCCCCCGTTCCGACACCTTGAGCATGTCGTGCAGGCTGGTATCCCAGCCGGTGATGGCCCTGATCGACTCGACCAGTTTCTCGAAGGTCATGGCGTGGATCGGCACCGAGCAGAAATTGCAGATTCCGTAACAATTGTTGATTTGCCAGGCCTTCTGGCCGTTGCTGAAAAACCGGACCTTTTCCGCGTTGGTCTCCAGCGGCTTGACGGGATCGAATACGCCCAGGGGGTGCAGCTTGGCCACGCCGTCGCCCTGGAAGGCGACGTCGTGGGGGGTTTCGACGTGTTCAGCGCCGGTGGGCGACAGGGCGTAGCCCATGCCCATCCCGGTTTTGCCCCGGCCGTCGTGCAGCGGCAATTCCTGCCCCTTGATGTGAAAGGCGTATTCTTCCGCGCCGCGTCCGATGGTCTCGGCGGCCTTTTTGACGCCCTGGGAAAGAATCTCGCCGATACCCCGCCGGTGGGCGATCTCCTCGATCAGCCAGATCATGGCGTCGCCGTCTCCCCAGTTCAGGGCCCGTCCGCCGGTATCTTTCTCGGTGAGGATGCCGTGCTCGAAACACTCGAAGGCGAAGGCGACGACGACGCCGGTGGAGATGGTGTCGAGTCCCATGAGATTGCACAACTGATTGCCCCGTGCCACGGCCGGCAGATTGGCGACGTCGCACAGGGATCCCAGCGCCGCCAGCGTTTCGTATTCCGCCCCGCCGAACCGCTTGTCCAGCGGATAGATGGCGTCGTCCAACGCGACCCGCCGCTTGCATTTGACGGCGCAGGAATAGCAGGTACCCGATGAATCGAAGATTGTGTCGTGGTAGGTCTCGTGGTTGATCTTGTCGGCGCCGTCGAACACTCCGTCCCGGAAATTGTGGGTGGTGAGGATGCCGGTGTCGTTGAGCGCCTTGACCAGCACCGTGGTGCCGAATTTGGAAAGCCCCACATTAGGGGGATGCGACTTGATGCGGTCGTTGTGCCACTGCCGGATCGCCTTCACGTTGTCGGAATCGGCCATGGACATCTTCTGCCGTCCCCGGGCCGCCACCGCCTTCAGGTTTTTCGACCCCATCACCGCGCCCATGCCGGTGCGGCCGTTGTAGTGTTCCATATCGTTCTGGACGCACGCATAGGGAACCATGCGTTCCCCCGCCGGTCCGATGGAGGCCACGCGCACCATTTTCTCGCCGGTTTCTTCGCGAATGGATTCCAGGGTCTGCCAGTTGTCCTTGCCCCAGACGTCGGCGGCGTCCCGGATTTCAACCTCTCCGTCATTGAGGTAAAGGTAGACCGGTTTGGGGGAGCGCCCCGTCAGCACGACCGCGTCGAATCCGGCGAATTTCAGCTCGGGCCCGAAATAACCGCCGGCTTCGGTGCGGCCGAAGGCCCCGGTCAAGGGCGACTTGGCGGCCACCGAATACCGGCTGTAACCGGACAACGGGGCGCCGGTCACCGCGCTGCACGCGAACACCAGAACGTTTCCCGGGGACAGGGGATCCACGCCCGGCTTGAGCTGCTTGAGCAGGTAATAGGCCGCCAGGGCCGAACCCCCCACATAGGTGCGATACCAGTTCTCGTCCGGTTCCTCGATTTCCCAACTGGCGTCGCTGAGATTGACATGCAATATTTTTCCATTGTAGCCATGTGGCATCGTACAGCTCCTTACACTCGTTTATCGTTAATACAATTACTTATAGACGTTCCTGAATCCATTTAAATCCATCAATTGATCAACCAGAGCGAAAGCCATGGAACATAGCCGATCAACAGGGCGCAGGCGAGCATACTGAGCACGAATGGAAAAACATAGCGGGAGATGGATATGATCGGTACCTGGGTCACCCCCGACACCACGAACAGGTTCAGCCCCAGCGGCGGAGTGATGAAACCAATACCCAGGGCGGTCACCATGAAAATACAGAAATGAACTTCGTTCATCCCAATTTCCTGGGCCAGCGGCAACAGCAGCGGCGCCAGGATAACGATGTTGGGGGTGGTTTCCATGACGCAGCCGGCGGTCATCAGAATCAAGATCATGACGATGATGATCAAATAGGGGTTGTTCGTCAGGGACATCATGAAGTTCACGAACGCCTGCGGCACCTGCAAACTGGCCAGCGTTTGGGCCAACGGCAGGCTCATGGCGATGATGGGTACGATCACGCCGCTCACTTTCGCGGAGGTTTCCAGAATTTTCGGTATATCTTTGATCTTGAGCGTCCGCTGGAAAAATCCGATGATGATGGCGCACAGGGCCGCCACGGCCGCGCTCTCCGTTGGTGTGAAGATGCCGGAGTAGATCCCACCTAGGATGACCACCGGAATCATAAGGGCGAAACGCCCCTCATACACCGATTTCAGCCAGTACTGCATATCGAACCCCGCCATGCTGTTTTCGTAACCCCGCACGCGGTTGACCACGGCATTGGCCAGCATGATGGAACACAGGATCATCACGCCGGGGATCGCCGCGGCCAGAAACAGGGTGGAAGCGCTGATGCCCAGAACGAGCCCGATGATGATGTAGGAAATCGACGGTGGAATCAAAATTCCGGTGCAGGCGCCCGACGCGACCAGCGCGCAGGCATAGGGTTTGGGGTAGCCTTTGTCCGCCAGCCGGTCGATGGTGATCCTGCCGATGGCGGCGGCGTCGGCGGCGTCCGAGCCGCTGATGCAGGCGAAAAATCCGCATCCCAGCACGGTGGAGGTTCCCAGTCCGGAGCGGCGGGCGCCCATGGTGGCCTCCGCCACGTCCAGCAGCTTGCTGGACAATCCGGTCCGGACGAGAATGTCTCCTGTGAGGATAAACAACGGCACCGCGATCAGCGAGAAGGAATCAATACCGTCGAACAATGCCTCTCCCAGCAGCGTGGGGGGAAGCACGCCGGTCAGCAGGAGCATGGCGAAGGAACCGACGCCGATAACGACCCAGATGCGGACAGCCAGTAGAATCAGAATGATCATCAGAATCAGTGGCCCAAAAAATCCCCACCCGAGAACGACCTCTTCCTGGTGCATCAAATATTGCTGAAGCATATTCAGACTCCTAATCGAAAAGTTTCTTGCCCTCGTAAATCGGTCGTCCGGCCCTGAGGTCGGAAACGTCCCGGATGATGGATTGTACCAGCCGCACGAGCATCATGGCGAATCCCAACGGTACGGCCGCCAGAAACCAGGCCAGGTTGATGCGCAAGCCATGGGTGACCGAGCCGAATTTGAGGGATACCAGAAGGCTCTCCATCGACCACCAGAAGGCCAAAACCGCCAACACAATGGTGACGATATCGCCGATGATCAAAATCACGGCCTTTGCGCGATCGCCGACGATGGGCAGGATCAGGTCGATGCGGATGTGGGCGCGTTCCTTGATGCCGGCCGAAGCGCCGACCCATGAAACATAAATGAAAGCGTAGCGGGCGACCTCTTCCGCCCATATGGACGAGTAGCTGAGCGCGAAACGCCGGAAGACTTCCATGAAGATGACGATCACAATCAGGGCGTACAGCGGCAGCAACAGCCATCTTTCAGCGTTTTCATCGAGTTGGTGTAAAAAAGTTCGAGTCGACATGCGTCCCATCCTTTTCAGTGCGATTTCTTAGGGGTGGATCGGCGGCGCCGCAGCCAAAACAGCGCCGCCCCGGGTTGAAGGCTAGGCTTCAACGTCATGCACGTATAATCGCCCCATTGTATTGGCCGCGTCGAGGAACGCGTCGAACTTGTCCAAAGATCCGGCCAGTTCCTTCTTAAAGTCATCCCATTCGGGCAACTGATGTCCGGCCTTCGCTACCCATTGTTTTTTCTCTTCGGCGGTGGGCACGTAAAATTGAACGCCCGCGGCCGCCAGTTCCGCCATGGCGTAGGCCCGTGCGGCCGGCACCTTGGCGAGGTTCTGCTGCATGGTGATCTCGCTGGCGAATTCGATGTTCTCCTGCACTTTTTTGGGCAACCCGTTGAACCATTCGAGGTTGCAGGAATACACCTGGGAGTCGGGCACCGCGCCGTTGAAGGTGACCCAGTCAAGTACATCCTTGAAACCGAAGACAAACAGTGCTTCGACCGACGGATCCAGGGCGTCCGCCACGCCCTGCTTGATGGCCGAGGAGGTTTCGCCCCATGCCACCGGGGTGGGATTGGCCCCCAGCAATTGATAGAACTGGGCCAGAATTTTGGAGCCGGGCACCCGGAATTTAATCCCCTTCATCTGCTCCGGCGTTTTGATCGGACCGGCCACGCCTTTGCGGGTGGCGACCACGCGCGGATCGATGACGACGTACCAGAGGACTTTAAATCCTTTTTTGGCCACCTTGGTGTGAACTTCCTTTCGCCACATGTCGGACGTCACCAGATTGACGAATTTCTGGTTTTCGCCGCACACGTAGGGGATATTGATCAGGTCCGCCACGGGCGCGAAGGGGGCGAAATTGGAAATGGAATGCTGGGCCGCCTGAATGGTGCCGGCCTGAACTTTCTGGACCAGCGCTGAACCCGCGCCCAACTGCCCGCCGGGGGCCAGTTTGACGTACACCTCACCGTTGGTGCAGTTCTGGATATTTTCCTTCATATCGAGCTGCATGATGGGATAGCTGCGCGAGGCCCCGAGGATGTAAGCCGTGGCAATGTTCATCGTATATTTGGCCGCTTTTTTGCGCTTGGCATCCTCCCTGGCCATTTGCGCGCTGGCTTCCCTGGACCCTATGACGCCGCTGAAAAGCGCGACCGTCGCGGCTGTAAAGCCGAATTTGGCCGACAATTCCATGAAACGGCGACGCTCCATCTCCTTCGGACCGGTGTTGTTCTGTTCTTCATGTGTCATTTTCTTGCCTCCTAATGGTTTGGGTTTAGGATTGGTTTTCCGCGGCTTCGTCTTTCAAAGCCGCTGCGATTAACAAAATGGAAACCATGAACAGCAGGAGAAATTCGGCTAAACTTCCCAGATGGGGCAGATTTAAGCCATACGCAATGTTGACTTTGCCGATGATCAGGTTGACAAAGTAAAGGGCGAAAAGGACAAAACAGGCTATCAGAGCGCCTTTCCGTTCCTTGCTGTTTGTCGGGTCGACCTGTTGCGCCGCCATAACGGTTCACCTCCTTGTTGATCGATCGGATCGAAACATCTCGGATCGGTTGTTTCGACAACGCCCTGTCGCCTCCTCCCGGCGGCAAACGGCGCCGAAACGCCCGATTATCTCATGGTCCCTCTCCGGCGCCGGAAAGGATATTTTCGCTATTTCACAGACCCGCGGCGCCCTGGATCTATGCGCTCTCATAGAGCTTGGTCAAGACGAACTCCTCATGCCCCAGCACTTCCTGGGCCGTCAGCCGGCCGTTACAGGTGCGGACCAGCATATCGAGCAGGTTGTCGCCGGATTCTTCCAGGGTCATTTCGCCGCGCAAAATGGCGGAGCAGTCGTAGTCGATGTGCTCGGACATGTCCCCGGCCGTGCGCGGGTTGGCCGTCAGCTTGATGACCGGCTCGATGGGGTTGCCGATGATGTTGCCCTGGCCGGTGGGGAAAAAATGGGCCACGAAGCCGGCCGCGGCCCATAGCGTCACGGCTTCGGCAGCCGCGCTGGAAGAATCCATGTACCACAGGCCCGGACCCGTCGGGGCCACGGCCTTGTCCAGGGCACCGACATACATGCACTTCTTGCCGATCTTCTGGATGTTGCCCATGGCCTTTTCCTCGATAGTGGTCAACCCGCCGGCGATGTTGCCCTTGGTCGGCTGGCTGCCGGAAAGGTCGTCGGTTTTGTTGCGGTCGATCATATCGGCATAGCGATTGAAAAGCGCCATGAACTGT
>CAYPCE010000191.1:0-7339 GCA_964409085.1 uncultured Desulfobacteraceae bacterium
TCAGGAAGCCGCCGAAAAACGTGGCCGCGTATCGCTTGACCCGGCTCTTGCCGAATCGTTTTTGCCAGATGGGCGGCACGTCGCGCACCGGAATCTGTCTGGACGTCCGGCCGGCGATAAAGCCGCCGATGGCCATGCCCAGCACAAAGGCGAAGAGCCACGAGCCGGGGCCGGGGATGGCCTTGTAATGGGCCTTGGCCGCCGCGTATTCGGGCGCGACCCACTCAAAAAATCCTTTCAGGGTGCTGACGAATCCGCTGGAGGACGCCGGCGGCCCGTAGGTGGCGAAGATAAAGACGATGATGCCCGCCAAAGCGAACGACGTCGGGATCCATTTCCAGTAGGGGATGGTCGCTTTGTCTTTGTGTTCCATGGCTTATCCTCCGCAGGAAACGTATCCGCTTTTGGAGCCGCCCCCGCCGCCGGATGCGGCGGCAGCCCCGGTTTGCCCGCTTCTCTTCTGGCCGCCCCCGGCGCCCGCTGCAGTGGACGTAGTTCCGGGAACGTCGCCGGCCAGCGCGTTTTCGGCCGTTTCGACCGGGTAAAAAAAGCGCTTGTTGCCCCATTCCATCCAGGACGGTTCATAGAGCATCACGTCGTCGAAGCCCATGAGCCGGAGGACGAAATACCCGAAGGAGCCCCGCCGGGCCGAATGGCAATAGGTGATGACGGCTTTGTCGGGATTGAGTCCCCGAT
The DNA here is from genome assembly GCA_964409085.1 of uncultured Desulfobacteraceae bacterium. Lineage (GTDB taxonomy): Bacteria > Desulfobacterota > Desulfobacteria > Desulfobacterales > JAABSP01 > JAABTD01. Next base: position 697 of record CAYPCE010000191.1, read on the forward strand.
AGAGCTGCTGCAATTCGCCGTAGGGTTTGATCGCCTTGGCGTCGGCGGATGTCCAGTTGAGGGTGTAGTTGATGTTGTAGGCGGTGGGGACGTGGCCCAGCTTGAGCACCGTGCCGTCCAGCGCCGTGTTAGGCGCTTCGCCCAGGTATTCTTCCCGGGACCGGACATCCAATATCTGGTAATAGGGATCGCCGAGTCGCGGCATCATGAAGTCGGCCTTGACGTATTTCCGGGCGTTGATCTCGTCCGACGGGGCCTGATACAGCACCTTTTCCGGTTTCCGGGGATCGGAAACCGTCTCGCCGCCGGCGTCGGTCCAACCGTCGATGCCCCGCTCCAGCACCTTCATTTTCTCGTGGCCCAGCAGGTCGAGGACCCAGAAAATGTAGGAACTGGTGGCGCCGCCGTCCCGTTCCACGGAATCGTAGAGCACCACCGTGTCGTTCCGGGCGATGCCGTGTTCGCCCAGAATTTCCTGGGCCCGTTCGACGCCCACGAAGATGCCCCCCATATTGCCGGCGGCGTCGTTGTACCGAAACTGCCGCCATGGCATGCGCACGGCGCCGGGGATCAGCTTGCCGTCGAAATATTTGTCCATCCGTACGTCCACGATCACCAGGGACGCGTCGTCCTTGTGGGATTGGAGCCATTGGGCGGTGGCCAGGTAATCCGAGTTGGGATACCCCTGGCCACCGCCGTTCGTCGCCGAGGCCGCCGACCAGTAGACGCCCAGCAGCAGCACAACGGCGATGACGATGTAGCGAATTGTTTTGCCGTTTTTCATGATGGGATGGGTCCTCCTGTTCATGTTTTTGAACTGTGACTCCAATGATTCATATGATGATCATGATAAAAAAGCATCATGGTCAATCATAACAATCACAATAATCACAATAACCACAGTTCAGACAGGTGTGATTAATGGGCATGCCCGCTCTCGTCTCCGTTGTGGCTGTGCCCTTGGTCTCCGCCCGCCGCATCCGATCCCGATTCGGCCGTATCGAGTTCATCCAGGAAATCGTCGGGCGGCGTTTCGGCGTGGGATTCCGACGAAGCGCCGTGATGCCCGCCCTCCCCATGCTGGTGGCCGCCGGTTTCCATGGAAAGGCCGTGGGATGTGGCCAACCGCCGATACGCGGCGTTGTCCATGGCCGGGAGTTTCCGCACGAATCCCGCCAGCCCGTGGATCTCCGAAACGCCGTGGGACGGGCCGAAGGCCGGCATGGCCGTCATCTTGATGCCGTTGGCGATGATCCAGACGATTTCGCCGTCCGTCCAATGTTTCTGGGTTTCGGTTTTGTGGAGGGTGGGCGGCTTGGGGTAAAGCCCTTCCACGAATTCGGCCGGCGACATGCCCGGCGCGCCGTGGCAGGTCCGGCAGGAATCGTGGAAATGGGTGATGAAGCCGTCCACATCCGCGGGCAGCGGGTTTTTCAGGTCCTCGCTGTGGGCCGCGATGGACCGGTTGCGGACGGTTTCGATGGCCTTGAAGGTGACGTCCCAGTGCTTTTCGGTGGCGGCGATGTTGTACCCGCCGGCCATCACATAGCCGATGCCGGCCAGGATGGCGAGGATGATGATCGCGTTGATGACAGTGACGGCTTTGTTCATGGTTTCTCCTCACGGGCTGGCGGTTTCAAGACGCTCAATTTCCTTTGCCGGGGCCCCTGTCGAATTCGATGATCCGGGCGAATTGCCGGTCCGGTCCTTTTTGAACCTTGTGGTGCAGGGGACTGTCTTTCCCAACTTTTCCCCCCATATCGTAGGTGAAATCGGTAACGGCCACATGGCGCACCCAGTACCCGGTCCGCACCGGCCCGGCGCCGTTGTAGCAGGAGTGAAAGTGCAGGAATTCATCCGGCGGTTTCGGCCGCGACTCGCGCCACGTTTTGGGCGCATCCTTGAAAAAAATCGGGTTGATCCGGTCTTCCGCCGGGAGGGCGATGTCGGCGTCGGGCAGCGTGATCCGCACCGCTTCGCCTTCGTAGAGCTTGGCGCCGTCCGGCATGTCCGAGCTGTAGAATCGGTTTTCGTTGAAGCAGACGAACCGCAACCGGCTCAGATACCGGGGGTCGTCGGGTCGGAAGTAATAGCCCACAAAAGGTCCGAAACCGATCATCCCACCGTTGCTCATCTGCTCCAACCGGGCCATGTAGCCGTGGGGAATTGATGGTTCGGTGGTCGATGCGGCGTCGGGCCCGTTTGCGGGCGGGCAGCCGGTCATTGTAAGGACGCCGAGCAACGCCGCCACCGTCAGCGTGAATATGGGATAAGCCCTTTTCATACCTGATTATCGTAGTTGAAGCTTCTTTTTCCATCAATACGGTAATGACCCCATATTGGTTGGCGGAGATGAGTATTATATTTTGGATGTGTTGGTGGCTCGGCCTCGGTCAATTTCGTCTCGGAGCGGGCCACGGTGGGGTATAACGCATCGGAAGTTGTATCGGGCGGGGGGGTGAGAAAAGGCCGCGTTTGCGCGCGGCCTTTTCGGCGAGCAACTTATTTCTCTTCTTTTTCCCTGATTTCGAGAAGAAACGGTTTCAGGCCCGGCGCTTCTTGCGTCGCGGCCTTCCACAGCGTCATCATATCCACGCCGAAATACGCATGGCTCAGTTTGTCCCGCATACCGGCGATTTGTCTCCAGGGAATCTGAGGATATTTTTCTCTCATGGAATCGGGGATGTTTTTAGCGGCTTCCCCCATGATTTCGATGGCCCTGACCACCGAATAAACTGTTTTCTTGTCTTTTTGAAATGTTTCATAATCGGACCCTTCGATAAATTTATCCAAATCTTCGATGGCTTCGACGATATCGTTTATGAAGTCGATGGCCTCCCGCTTCATATATAGACGACCTCCTTGAGAATGCGGTCGCCGATTTTGGTTTTCAACCCGCTTTTCATCACAAGATCGACTTTGGCGCCGAGACGATCGCTCAGGACATTTTCTATCCCGACCAGTTCCAGCAAGCCAGGGGGCTCCATAAAATCGATCAATACATCCAGGTCGCTGTTTTCCCTGTTTTCGTTCCTTACCCAGGAGCCGAATATGCCGATTTCCCTTACCCCATGCTTTTTGACCAGCATCGGCTTTAACACTTTAATTTCTCGTTTTATTTCATCTTCCGTCTTCATGATTTCCTAATCCTTCATCTGAATCGAGTTCGATTCGAGGATAGATCTCCTTCATATCCATTTCAAGACCAGGGGATCGAATGGGGATGGCGTCTTCCAGCCGGGAAGACATAGCAATTCTTTTCCCTTAATTTGGTGTTCAGATCGGCGATAAGGTTGGAGGCAATCAGATTGTGGCGGACGGACGCCCCCGTCATGGCGAAGATATCGCCATGATAACATTCGTTTTTGGTTTCCGTTTGTTCTTCCATCCCGAAATAGGCGTCGGGGGAGATGTCGGTTTTATCAGGTTGCAACATATGTCCGTCTTCCTTCTTTGACTTTGGTCATTTAGCCCATTATGCGGTCCCCGTGTTGTAAAATCAAGCGTATAATTTTCACCTGAAAACAGGACAGCTTTCAATAGAACCAATACAGGGCCTTATGGTGATAATGTGGCAGGATTTGTCGTTGTCTGTTATCATAACAGCACAGTTGGGGAATTGCTCGATGATAAAGAAAATACCGGGAAGGAGTTGATTCGATGGCTATTGTAAATGTTGTTCGAAAGGCATGGCCGGCCATGTTTTTGTTGTTTACCGCCTGCGGACCCATGACCGGTTATGAAGGGCACGGCGGCGGATGGGGCATGGGCCCCGGAATGATGGGAGGGTACGGCTTTATGGGCATTATTTTCTGGATCGTGATTATCGTGGGCATCATATTTCTGGTGAAATATCTGATGCAGGGCGGCGGCAAGATGGGCGGCAAAGGCGCATCCGGGAATTCGGCCCTGGAGATTCTCGAACAGCGGTTTGCCAGGGGGGAGATCGATCAGGAGGAATTTGAAACGAAAAAGCGGGAGCTTCGCCGATAGCCTTTTTGCGCGATCTTTGCCGGAATTCTGTCTGCCTCAACGTCTGTATCGATTTTACCCGCCGCCGGTTGCATCATCCTGAAACCGCGAAGTTTTTACCCGCTTCCGTTGCGGGACTTGGAATCGCTGCCAGAGATTTCCTTCGGCATTCCGTTTTTTTACTTAATAATGTCGGCATGCTATGGGTTAGGATTGGCCGGCGGCATATCGTTTGCAATACTTGAAGATGAAAACGTCATTGCGCTTCCTTCCGGAGAGCGCAACGGCTTCGATACAGACAACACAACATAAGGAGGCATCCCATGGCTGAACATATCGGCATCGTCATACAAATGGAAGAAAACGGCCGGGTCCGCGTCGCCGCGGACCGCAAGGGCGCCTGCGGTGGTTGCGACCACCGGGGCGGCGGCTGCAAAAGCTGCCTTACCGGAGCGAACAAGATGGAAAGCGAGGCCGCCAATCCCGTCGGCGCGAAGGTCGGCGATCTGGTGAAGCTCCAGTTGACGACCTTCAACCTTTATTCAGGCGCGGCGCTGCTCTATCTGCTGCCCGTCCTGGGCGCGCTGGTCGGCGCCTTTATGGGCGACTGGGCGGTCGGATCGGACGGCGCGATAGGGGGGATCGGGGCCATCGCCGGTACATTTTTGGGCGTGGCCATCGGGTATGCGTTGCTCGTCGCCATCGATCGCGGCCAGGGTCTGCGCCGCCGGTGGATGCCCACCATCACCAAAATCGTCCAGCCGGGCGTCGGCGTCCCATCGGGCGTTGGATCGACGGGCGCCGCCGCATCCTGCTGCACTTGATGCGGGTGGGCGGCGCGTCCGGCCGGATCTTTGATCCCCCTGGACGACCTGTGATATAACCGTACTGCAATCGAGAGCAATGGGAGAAAAAGAGCGACAGCGACCATGACGACTGAAGAGAATGCCTGCGATACAAGCGTATTCAAAACCGGCGATGTGATCGACGGCAAATGGGTCCTCATCGAGCGGATCGGCGAGGGCGGCATGGGCGTCGTCTATCGCGCCCACCAGCTCAACCTGAAGCGGGACGTGGCCATCAAGGTCATCTCCGAAGCGATGCTGTCGAACCTGGAAGACAATCCCGATGAAATTGAAGCGGCCATGGAGCGGTTCCAGCGCGAGGTGCATACCATGGCCCAGGTGCGCCACGCCAACGTGCTCCAGATCTACGACTACGGTTCCACCACTCTGAAAAAGGCAGGGAAGGCCCAGCAGGTGGAATACATCGCCATGGAGTACGTGCCGGGCAACACCTTCCGGTACACCCTGTCGGAACAGGGCTTCGACGACGAGACCGAAATGCTGACGGAGTGGCTACGGGAGGCGTTTCTGCCAGTGCTGGACGGAATGGAAGCCATCCACGACCACGGCATCGTCCACCGGGACATGAAACCGGAGAACATTCTCATGGACGGCGACGTGCCCAAAATCGCCGATTTCGGCCTGGCCCGGTCCCTGAAGCTCCGGTGCGTCTCCAATTCCTGGGACGTGAAGGGCACCTGGCCCTACATGGCGCCGGAGCAGTTCGCCGAATTCCGCAAAGCGGGAATCCCGGCGGACATCTATGCCCTGGGCAAGATCCTCTATGAGGCGGTGACGGGCAAACTGGACCCATCCACGCCGCCCTTCAAACCGGTGGCCCTGGACGACCCGTCGACGCCGTTGCTGGAAGCCGTGGACCGGATCATCCGGAAGGCGACGGGCGAAGACCCCGAGACGCGGCACCAGACCATCGCCGAATTGCGGCGGGATGTGGCGGCCGCCCTGGAAACGGCCGCGGCCTCCGGTGCATCGGCGACGCCGGCTTCCGCCTTGTCGCCGGCAACCGTCCGTTGGCTCTGGGTCGGCGTGGCCGTGGCCATTCTGTCCATGGCCGGCATGACGGCCTATCATATCTGGGAGGGCGTGGCCACGGAACCCCCCGCCGTGGCCGTGGGGCCGGCTGAAGAGAATGAAAAACCCGACTCCACGCCGGCGGAGACGACGATGGAATTGACGCCGACCCGCATGGCCGCGGACGGGCGGGACATGCGGCTGTTGGAGGATCCGGAAGACGGCCGGAGGTTTTACGCGGACACGGCGCTGGTCACCTTTCACCACTATTTGGAATTCTTAAATGAAGTCTCCGACGACGTGTCCGTGGCCGACGGGGTCGTTCAACAGGGGGAGGCGGTGCTGTTCTATTTCGAAGACAAAGTAGCGTTCCGGCACGACCGCTTTCACCTTCTCGACGCGAAATGGGCGCCGAAGCCCGTCACCCGGGTCACATGGCGCGGGGCTAACGCCTATGCCCATCATTACGGCAAACGGCCGCCGACATTCGGGGACTGGTCGATCCTCCGGCAACGGCTGCCGGGGGCCGTGGAACCGCCCGCGCCGACGGGGCCGGAACCGGCTGCGGAGCCCGCCGCATCGATGTCATCGCACATGTCGTCGGGGATGCACATGATGGGGGCGTCCTCTTCCGACAGCCCGCCGGAGGCGAGGCCCGAACCGACGGACGCCGTCGCCAAGGAGTGGGTGGGCCTTTCTAAGGAAGGGGATGTGTCCAGCCGGATCGTGGCGTGGCCGGGCGACGATGCATCGCCGACCCTGTTGCGCCGATATCCCTGGGAGGGGTTCGTGGA
>CAYPCE010000192.1:0-7298 GCA_964409085.1 uncultured Desulfobacteraceae bacterium
CTGGTAAATGCGGTGGTAGGTCCCGTTTTGTTTAAGGGTTTTAAGGGTCTCTGCCAGTTCGGCCGCCAGAACCCGGTGCCGGTTGTGGAGGTACAGATAGTTGGGTTCCACCGCCAGCGGGGGTTCGATGAAATGGATATTTTCGAGCCCCATTCGTTGGATCTGCGCATACCCGGCCAGCTTGGTGAGCAAAGCCACATCGGTGCGACCTGCATCCAACAGCCCGAACAGGAGGTCTTTGTTCCGCACTTTGGTAATGGATTTCGCATCCGTCACATGGAGATCGAAAATCTTCCATCCATGAATATAGGCGACATTCAGCTCTTTGAGGCTCGACCAGCCGTCGATATGCTCTTTTTTGGACGTTGCAAATGCGCCGAAGATGAAATCTCCGAACGGCTCCGGCACCTGGATCAGGTTGGGATAGGTGGCGGTCAATCCGCTGATCCGGGGGCCGTCGCCGTCGTCGATCCCCTGGTTGACATGGATCAATGACCGGCCGACGGGCGGCGTATTCCGTTTCACCGGAACATCATGTCTGGCGCAGATCTCTTCCACCATACGAAAGAAAAAGGCTTCATAGGGGGAATGGAGGGTGCAGTTGATCCGCAACGGCTCCTGTCCGGCCCCGGACGGGGATGCAAAACAGGATGCGCAGATGGTTAAGGCCGTCAACACAAGGAAAATCTTGTTGTTCATCCGTCCCCCTTTTTTCTGAATACCGCTGCCCCGTATCGCATTCGGTAACCCCTGATCAAACATCCGATACCAAAAATCAAGAGAAATGTCTTGTTGTTTTTCCATCTTCCGGATGGCGCCATCGTCCGGGGGCTGCAAAAAAAGAAGAGATGACGGCGGCAATCATTTTTCCGTCATTCCCATGTGGAACGCGCTGCTGGCCGGCATCGTTTTCCAGCATGATCCCATCGCCTCGTTAATCCGGGAATTTTCCCGCAATTCGGGCTTGCCCCAAACAAGTTCCCGCCAAAGATCCTTAAAGCGCAATCGCCTTAGTGCAGATTATGCTTGATTTGTCGAGGTTCGCCGATATACAATAAAAAAGGCTTTCGAGGGAACTCCCCGAAAGCCTTGATTTTTTTGGAGCCGACGAGCGGATTCGAACCGCTGGCCTGCTGATTACGAATCAGCTGCTCTACCGGCTGAGCTACGTCGGCGGCACAATGGCTATCTACCTACTGTTTTTATGATCGAAAATCAAGAGAAAAAATCCCTGGACGAGGTGCTGGGTCATTTTTGCCGCAGCCAAACGGCGGTGCACTGCTCCGGCCTGGAGGGCGCCTCCCTGGCCTTTGCCGCGTCGCGGCTCTACACCACATGCCGCGCGCCCCTGTTGATGGTCGTCGCCTCTCCCAAAGCGGCCGAGTCGCTCGTGGCGGACTTGTCCTTTTTCACCGGGTCGGCGTCGCCGCCCATTCTCTATTTTCCGCCCTACAACGCGCTCCCTTTCGGATCGCTCACCTATCACAACGACCTGGCGGCCCGGCGCATCCGGGCGCTCTACGAGCTGGAGAACGCCGAGCGGCCGCCCGTCCTCGTGACCACGGTGGCCGGACTGCTCCAGAAGATCGTGCCCAAGACGATCCTGAACGATTACTCCGACATCGTCATGGCCGGGGAGGATCTCGACCGGGAGGGGCTGATCCGGAAGCTGGTGGCGGGGGGCTATTCCCGGTGCGCCATCGTGGAGGAGCCCGGCGACTTCTCCGTCCGGGGCGGGGTCCTGGACGTCTTCACGCCCCTGTACGAGGAACCGCTGCGCATTGAGTTGTTCGGCGACACCGTGGAATCCCTCCGGTTTTTCTCCCCCACCACCCAGCGCACCGCGGCCCACGCCCAGGAGGCGGTGATCCTGCCGGCCCGGGAGGCCATCCTCGACCTGGCCGAAGTGGCCCCGGCGCTTGCGCGGATCCGGGACGGGGCCCATGCCGACGGCCTGCCCATTCCCAAGATCCGGGAGGTGGCGGCCCGCATCGAAGAGGAGGGCGCCTTCCCCGGCCTGGAACGGCTCATGCCCTTTCTCTATGGGACGATGGACACCCTCTTCGACTTCCTTCCGTCGGGATGCCGCATCCTCCTTTCCGGTCCCGAAACCCTCCGGGATACCGCCTCGGAGCTGTGGGGATCCATTGAGGAAAAATACGCCGCCGCCTTCGAGGACGGCCGCGTCTGCGCCCGGCCAGACGCCCTTTTCGATACCTGGGACGCGGTGGAAGCCCGGTTAGCGGACAATCCGCCCCTTTCCATCAGTCCGCTCCCCGTGGCGCGGGGCGGCGGCGACCGTCCGGAAACCTATCATTTCCAGGTCAAGGAAAACACCGAGATTGCCCTGGAACTCAAAACCCGCCGCGGCGGCACCCTCGCCCCGCTGGTGGACTGGGTCCGAAACAAAAAGGGGGACGGCGCCGGGGTGATCTTCTCCGTGGCCGGTCCCTCGGGCGCCGACCGGCTCCGGTCGCTCCTGGAACCCTACGGGGTCCGGCCCGATCCCGTCCAAGGGTTTCCCGATCCCCGGCGGGCCGGGGGCCGCGTCTTCATCCTTCAGGGACGGGTCTCGGGCGGGTTCTTCTGGCCCGACGAATCCCTGGCGGTCATGACCGAGGCGGAGATCTTCGGGGCCCGGCGGCCGGCGCGTCGCAAGGTCAAGCCCAAGGTCCAGACCGACCTCCTCTCTTTCGCCGATCTCAAGGGAGGGGACCTGGTGGTCCACACCGAACACGGCATCGGCCGGTACGACGGGCTCGTCAAGCTGACACTGGACGGGTTCGACGGCGATTTCCTCCTCATCCAGTACCGGGACGAAGACCGCCTCTACCTGCCGGTGGACCGGATGAGCGCCATCCAGAAATACATGGGGGTGGAGGGGTACGCGCCGACTCTGGACAAGATGGGCGGCAAGTCCTGGGACAAGGTCAAGGAGAAGGTGAAAAAGTCCGTGGAGCGGATCGCCGGGGACCTGCTCAAGCTCTATGCCGAGCGGAAGGTGCGGGAGGGGCACACCTTCGCCCCGCCCGATGAAACCTTCCGGGCCTTCGAGGCGGACTTTCCCTACGAGGAGACCCCGGACCAGCGGCGGGCCATCGAGGACGTGCTGTCGGACATGGCCGCCGACACCCCCATGGACCGGCTCATCTGCGGCGACGTGGGGTACGGCAAGACCGAGGTGGCCCTCCGGGCGGCCTTCATGGCGGTCAACGACGGCCGGCAGGTGGCCGTCCTGGTGCCCACCACCGTGCTGGCGGAGCAGCACTACGCCACCTTCAGCGAGCGGTTCGACCGGTATCCCGTGCGGGTGGAGTGTCTCAGCCGGTTCCGGTCCCCCAAGGAGCAGCGGGCCATCGTGGCGGGCTTGAAGGACGGGACGGTGGACATCGTCATCGGCACCCACCGGCTCCTCCAGAAGGACATCCGGTTCAAGGACATGGGGCTGATGGTGCTGGACGAGGAGCAGCGGTTCGGGGTCCGCCACAAGGAGAAGCTCAAACAGATGCGGGCCAACGTGGACGTGCTGGCCCTCACCGCCACCCCCATCCCCCGGACCCTCCATCTGTCCATGGTGGGGATCCGGGACATCAGCGTCATTTCCACCCCCCCCGAGGAACGGCGGGCCATCGTCACCTACATCTGCGAACCGGAGGACGGCCTCATCGCCGACGCGATCCGGCGGGAGCTGAAGCGGGGCGGACAGCTCTTTTTCGTCCACAACATCGTCCACGGCATCGACCGGGTCGCGTCCCGGATCAAAGAGCTGGTCCCGGAAGTCCGCCTCGACGTGGCCCACGGCCAGATGGACGAGGCCGACCTGGAGCGGGTCATGTACCGGTTCATGCAGCGGGAAATCGACCTGCTCGTCTGCACCACCATCATCGAGGCGGGGCTCGACGTGCCGTCGGCCAACACCATCCTGGTCAACCGGGCCGACCGGTTCGGCCTCTCCCAGATCTACCAGCTCCGGGGGAGGGTGGGGCGCTCCGACGAACAGGCCTACGCCTATCTCTTCATCCCCGAAGAGACCACCCTGGGCAAGAACGCCCAGAAGCGGCTCAAGGTGCTCATGGAGCACAACGAGCTGGGGGCCGGGTTCCAGATCGCCATGAACGACCTCAAGATCCGGGGGGGCGGCACGATTTTAGGCGCCTCCCAGTCGGGCCACATCGCGGCGGTGGGGTACGACATGTTCCTGAAGCTGATGGAAAACGCCGTCTCGGAGATGAAGGGCGAACCGGTCCAGGAGGACCTGGAGCCGGAGATCAACGTCTCCATGTCGGCCTATCTCTCCGAGGACTACATTCCGGACATCGACCAGCGGCTGACGGCCTACCGGCGGCTGGCCCGGATGACCGACCTGAAGGAGATCGCCGACTACAAGGCCGAACTCACCGACCGGTTCGGCCCCCTGCCGCCCGAGGCGGCCAACCTGCTGCTCAAAATTCTGCTCAAGGCCCTGTCGGTCCGGGCCGGGGTCCGCCGTCTTGATCTGACCGACGGCCACATGCAGGTCCATTTCTCCGAGGCCCACCAGAAAAACCCCTTCGGCATCACGGGGATGGTAATGGAGAAACCCGACCGGTACCGGCTCACCCCTGATCACGTCCTGAAGGTCGACCTCTCCCGGATCAAGACCAAAAGCCCCATGGCCGGGGCCAAAAACATCTTGAAAGAAATCGCCCAACGTGTTAATAACTGAAAATGTTTAGTTTTTTAGCGGCCCGCAGCGGCCTTCTCATGCTGCCGATCCTCCTGTTACTGGCCGGGGGATGCACCGATGCCGGATCCCCGGAAGAAAAAGAACCGGCCCCTCTCATCCGGGTGGGGGAGGTGACGATCGGCACCGCGGAGTTCGACCGGGCCTTTGAGATGGCCATGACGGCTTATCCCTATGACATTGTCAAACAGCCCCGATCGCTTCGGGCGGCCCGGGAACAGGTGTTCCAGGAACTGGTGGAACGGGCGCTGCTGGCGGCTCGGGCAAAGGAGTTGGGCATCCGGGTGACGCCTGCCGAGCTGGCCGATGCCATCTCCCGGATCCAGAAGGGCTACCCGGAAGGGGCCTTCGAGCAGGCCCTGCTGGAATCGGCGGTCTCCTACGAGGCCTGGAAGGCGGCCCTCCGGCGCCGGCTGCTCATGGAAAAGGTGGTGGCCCGGGAGCTGGAAAGCCGGATCACGGTGACCGACGCCGACATTCGGGACTACTATGCGGCCCACTATGCCGACGGCAGCGAGGAACCGGCGGATTTCCATCCGGACATCCGGAAAGCCATTGCCCGGCAATTGCGGACCGAGAAAATGGAGACGACCTACAGGGACTGGCTGGAGAATCTGAAAAAAACCTATTCGATCGACATCAACCAGGCGGAATGGCAGCGGATCGCCGAGCGGGCCGCAGGGACCGCGGTCCCCCGTTCCGAAACAGAGACGAGCAATGGAAAAAAGACCAATGGATAGCACAAAACGAAAGGGCGACCGGAGGCGGCGGACGGGCCGGGGCCCTGCCGCATGCCTCGCGGTGGCCCTGATGCTGGTGTGGACCGGCCCCGGCGCACAGGCCGCTGCCCAGGAGACCCAGGTCGTTGACCGGGTGGTGGCGGTGGTCAACAACGACATCATCCTTCTCTCCGACCTGGAGGGGAAACTGGGGCCGTTTGAGGAGAAAATCCGCTCTGCCGGGTATGCCGAGGAAAAAGAGCGGGAGATGCTCTTCAAGGCGCGTTCGGAACTGCTGGACGGACTCATCGATCAGAAGCTGACGGATCAGGAGGTCAAGAAATACGGCATCGAAATCGGCGAGCGGCAGATCGACCGGACCATCGAGCGGGTCAAGGAGGCCAATTTCTACACCGATGAAGAACTCCGGGAGGGGTTGAAGGCCCAGGGGATGACCCTCGAGGAATACCGGGAGCGGATCCGGGAGCAGCTGCTTCGCACCGAACTGGTCAACCGGGAAGTGAAATCGAAGATCGTCATCACCGAAGACGAGATCCAGGCGTATTACGAGGCCCATCGCGATGAATACGGTGCAGACAAACAATACCATCTCCGAAACATCATCATGCAGGTCCCGGAATATGCCACGGTCCGGGAAGAATCGGCCATCGAGGGGAAGATGGCGTCGGTGCTGGCGGAGCTGAAGAGGGGAAGGCCCTTTGCCGAAGCGGCCCGGGAATATTCCGAAATGCTGGCGGACGAAGGGGGCGACATCGGCAATTTCTCCCCGGACGACCTGGCGCCGGAGATCCGGGACCCGATTCGGAACCTGTCCCCCGGCGAATTCACCGATGTGCTCAAGACCGATCTGGGCTACCAGATCTTCTATCTGGAGGAGATCCTGGAGTCCGAAGGCCGCAGCATGGCAGAGGTGGAGGAGGAGATCCATGAGATCCTCTACCAGGAGGCGGTCAACAACGCGTTCCGGGCGTGGCTCGATGAGTTGCGCAAGCGGTCCCACATCAAGAAGGTCCTGTAAGGGCGGCCCATGCCATCCAAACGTCACAAGGTTCTGACCGAGAGCATCCGGCGGCTGCTGCGGCGCAATGCCGCCAACCACCTGCGGAAGATCGTCAACAAGACCCACGCCGCGGACCTCTCCATCGTCTTTCCCTCGCTGCCCGTCTCCAACCAGCTCCGGCTGTTCGACATGATCGGGGACATCGAGAAAAAAGGGGTCCTGTTCAGCGAGTTGGATGAGGACACCTTCCTCAACCTCATCGAGGGCATTCCCATCGAGGAGATCGTGGAGATCCTCGACACCATGCCCCCGGACGACGTGGCGGACCTCATCGGCCGGCTGCCCGAGGACAAGGCCAACTCCCTGCTGGAGAAGATGCACAAAGAGGGATCCGAGCAGATCGAGGGCCTGCTCCGGTACGGCGACGACACCGCGGGCGGCATCATGGTGCCCGATTTCATCGCCCTGAGCGAAGAGATCACCGCTGCGGAGGCCATCGAATCCCTCCAGAAAGAGCACCAGGATGTGGAAATGCCTTTCTACATCTATGTGGTCAATGAATACGGCAAACTGGTGGGGGTCATCTCCCTGCGGCAACTGGTGGTGGTCCCGCCGGACACCCCCCTGAAGGATTTCATGTCCACCGACGTTTTTTCGGTGACCACCGACATGGACCAGGAGGAGGTGGCCAAAATCGTGGCCCGGTACGATATCCTGGCGGTGCCGGTGGTGGACAGCATGAACAAGCTGGTGGGGATCGTGACGGTGGACGACGTCATCGACATCTTCCGGGAGGAGGCCACCGAGGACATCCTCAAGATGGCCGGCGCCGGCG
>CAYPCE010000193.1:0-7248 GCA_964409085.1 uncultured Desulfobacteraceae bacterium
CCCCTGGGAATCTTTCTGGGCCTCCCGCAACCCGGCGAACCGCTGGGCCACGGTCTCGGCCTGAATGGCGGACAGCACCACGTGGTTGCTGTCCATGACAATGATGGACCGGGTTTTCCGGCCGTGGGTGGCATCCACCAGCCGCCGTTCTTCCTTGGCCTCATCCTTTAACCGTTTCATGGGGGCCGAACTGGGGGGCATGATGGCGACCACCCGGTCCGCTACCACCGTGCTGCCGAAGCCGACGTTGAGGAGGAGCTGATCGCTTTTGCCGCCCACATGGGGATGTCGCATGGTGTCACTCCAGATTTTGTACTTGTTCCCGAATCTTTTCCAGCTCCGACTTGACCCCCACTACCCGGTGGGAAACGTCCGCATTGCCGGTTTTCGACCCGATGGTGTTGAATTCCCGGTTGAACTCCTGCAAAAGAAAATTGAGTTTCCGGCCGGCCGGCGCTTCGGCGGTCATGGTCTTCCGGAATTGACCGATGTGGCTCCGGACCCGGACGATCTCCTCGGAGATGTCGCTCCGGTCCGCCAGAAAAGCCGCCTCCTGGGCGATACGGGCCGGATCGATCTCCGTGATGCCGTCGGTCAGGGCGGCGATTCGCTCCGTCAACCGTTGCCGGTAATGACCCAGGAGGCCGTCCGATGCCGAGGCAATGGCATCGATTTCGGCTTCGATTGTGGCCAGCCGCTCCGTGAAATCGCGGGCGATGAACGCCCCTTCCCGCTCCCGCATGGCGGTCAGGGCCGACAGGGCCTCGGCCACGCAGGCCTGGACCGTCGGCCACCCCGTTTCGGGATCCGGCAAGGTCTCTTGGGGGCGGATGACGCCACCGGTGCCCGCCAGGAGGGCCAGGGAAATGGGCTCCGCCAGACCGAACCGGTCCCGCAGGGTCTTGAGGGCCTCGTGGTAACGGTCCGCAAGGGCCGTATCGACTTCAAAGGCGCGGGCCGATTCGGATTCATCCCGGATCTGGAGACGCACGTCCACCCGGCCCCTGGAGATCCCCTGCGACACCAGGGCCTTGATCCGTTCTTCCATGGAAAGATAGCCCTGGGGTAGGCGAACTGTCAGGTCGAGATACCGGCTGTTGTAGGAACGGATCTCTACGGTGACGGTCAGATCGCCCGCCGTCTTTTCCGCACCGGCAAAACCGGTCATACTGTTCATCATGGGAGGGCTCCCGGCGGTTTCAGCGCCAGACAATACCGCCGGCGCACCAAGGACAGAAACCGGATCATCTTCCCGTCGGCGTAGTCCGGATAGGTCCAGGGCAGTGGCTGGAACGCTTGTTGATGATAAATGAGCGTGAGATCGGCATAGATGCCGTCGGCTAGATAGATGCGGTGGGTGAAATTTTTCCCGGTGGCCAGCACGAACCGTTCGTGGACCAGGTAACCGGGGTCGATGTTCACGGCCCGCCGCCCCTCTTGGGAAAACCGGATCTCCACCGCGTTGGTGGCGGTTTTGATGCCGGGCAGATCCGCCTGGTGGACGAGGTCCCGAAACGCCATCATCCGCCGGAACAGGGGGCCCCCCATCTCCGGCCGGTAATAGGTGGTGTAGTCAAAGGGCATCCAGGGGCTGATCGTATCCACCGGACCGAACCGCTCCAGCAGCAGCGGCGCCACGTCGGTCAGGAGCGCCGGGTCCGCCATGAACAGGCCGATCACCAATTTTGCAAGCCGGGGCGGCTGCGGGCGGCTCATGGGGCCACGGGGACCACGGATCAGGAGGACGCGGAGGGGTGGACCCGCTTCGCCCCCGGCTCATCCCTCATTCTTCGCCTCCATTCTTCGCTTCGAGGGGTTTGGCCTCTTCGATGAGCATGATGGGGATGTCATCCCGGATCTCGTACAGGAGCCGGCAGTGGTCGCAAATCAGGCCGTCCCCGGCATCGGTCAAATAGATGTCTCCCTTGCATTGGGGGCACGCCAATATGTCAAGCAGATCTTTGCTAATGGCCATGGTATTTCCTGTCTCCCGTTTCCGTTGCCAGATATCGATATCGTTTCTCTATAGCAAAAGACCCCTCGCCTTGCAAAACAAATTCAATTTTTTGACGGGAACGTCTTTTCTTTTTCTCAAAAATGGCGTAGGAAAGAGAAAAGCAAAGGAGGCGACCATGCGTGAATTTCTGGAAGCGTGCTTCTTTCCATGGACCCTTCCCTTCACCGTCTTGCTGGTGCTGATCGCCCTCTACTGGCTCTTTTTGATCCTGGGCGCCGTGGATCTGGAGTTTCTCGACCCCCTCATCCCCGATATCGATGCGGACGACGCGGGCGGTCTTTTCGGCCCGCTGCTCCACTGGCTGGGCATCGGCAGCGTGCCGGTGATGATCCTGCTCAGCTTTTTCATCTTCATCGGCTGGGCCATCTCCCTCATCGCCAACGCGGCGGTCAACGCCGACGGGTCCCCCATCGTCGGCCTGCTGCTCCTGTTGCCCAACTTGGCCGTCAGCCTCTTTCTGGCGGGGCTCATCGCCCGCCCCTTCGGCCGGCTGTTCAAACCCGAAACCCATCAACGGATCCTCTACAGCATCGGCGTGGCGACCACCAGCACGGTGACCGCCGACTTCGGCCAGGTGGAGATCCCGGCCCGGGGCGCCCCCATCCTCATCAACGCCCGCACCGCCGGCGATGCGGTGCTCCACAAGGGGGACAGGGTCATCGTGTATGACAAGGACGACGACAAAGGCGTTTATTTCGTGGAAAAATATACCGATTAAAGGGAGGGCGTCATGGAAGGATTGACTACGATTTTAAAGGGGATCGGATGGGGCGGCTTTGTCCTGATCATCCTCCTGATCCTGGGGCTGCCGGCCATGCTGGCCAAATTCTACCGGAAGGTCGAACAGGGCAAGGCCCTGATCCGGAACGGGTTCAGCGGCACCCGGGTGGCCTTCGAGGGGATGTTCGTCTTTCCCATCATCCACCGGCTGGAGACCATCGACATCTCGGTCAAGAGCCTCACCATCGACCGGCGCGGCTCCGAGGGGTTGATCTGCAAGGACAACATGCGGGCCGACATCAAGGTGGCCTTCTTTGTCCGGGTCAACAAGACCGAGGAGGACGTCCTCAAGGTGGCCCAGGCCATCGGGTGCGAACGGGCCTCCCATATCGAAGCGCTGCGGGAGCTTTTCGAGGCCAAGTTCTCCGAAGGGCTCAAGACGGTGGGAAAACACTTCGACTTCGTGGAACTCTACAACGCCCGGGAGCAGTTCAAGGAGCAGATTTTAAAGGCCATCGGCACCGACCTCAACGGGTTCGTGCTCGACGACGCCGCCATCGACTTCCTGGAACAGACCCCGGTGGAGATGCTCGACGCCGACAACATCCTCGATTCCGAGGGCATCAAAAAGATCACCGAACTCACCTCCAAACAGAAGATCCTCTCCAACCAGATCAACCGCGAGCGGGAAAAGGTCATCACCCAGCAGGACGTGGAGGGCAAGGAAGCCGTCCTGGAACTCAACCGCCAGCTCGCCGAGGCCGAGAGCAAGCAGAAGCGGGAGGTGGATTCCGTCAAGGCCCGGGAGGAGGCCGAGACCCTCAAAATCCAGCAGGAAGAGCTGCTGAAATCCGAGCGGGCAAGGATCACCACCGATGAAGAGGTCCAGATCGCCGAGCAGAACCGGGACCGCCAGATCCTGGTGGCCGAGCGCAACAAGGACCGGACCGACGCCATCGAGACGGAACGGGTGGAAAAGGACCGGATGATCGAGGCCACCGAGCGGGAGCGGATCGTGGAACTGGCCCGCATCGAAAAGGACAAGGCCCTGGAGGTGGAGAAGAAGAACATCCAGAACGTCATCCGGGACCGGGTCATGGTGGAAAAGACCGTGATCGAGGAACAGGAACGGATCAAGGACACCCAGGCCTTCGCCGACGCCGAACGCCAGAAAAAAGTCGCCCTCACCCTGGCCACCCAAGACGCCGAGGAAACGCTGCTCAAGGACACCAAGAAAGCCGAGGCCGACAAGAAAGTGGCCGAGATGAAGGCCGAGGAGGAGATGATCCGGACCATCAAGGCCGCCGAGGCGTCCAAGGGGGCCGCCGAACTGAGCGCCGAGGAATCAGTCATCACGGCCGAGGCGTTCCAGCGGGCCGCCGAAAAAGAGGCCGCCGCCAAAAAGCTCCTGGCCGAAGCGTCCGCCGCCGAGCAGGCCGCCGGCGGGATGGCCGAAGTCCAGGTGGGACGGGCCAAGAACGGGTTGTTGGAGGAACGGGGCAACACCGAAGCCCGGGTCCTGGAGGCCAAGCTCCAGGCCGAGGCAAGGGGCCTGTCGGAAAAGGGCGAGGCCGAGGCCCGGGTCCAGGAACTCACCTTCGCCGCCGAAGCCAAGGGCATCGAGAACAAGGGAACGGCCGAGGCCAAGTCCCTGGAACTCCAGCTCCTGTCGGAGGCCAAGGGCATCGAGTCCAAGGCCAACGCCATGAAACTGCTGGACGGCGTGGGCCGGGAGCACGAGGAATACAAGCTTCGCCTCGAGACCGGCAAGGCCGTCGAACTGGCCCAGATCGAGACCCAGCGGGACGTGGCCAGGAGCCAGGCCGAAATCCTGGGCAGCTTCCTCCAATATGCCAACATCGACATCGTGGGTGGCGAAGCCACCTTTTTTGAAAAGATGATGGGAGCGGTCACCGTGGGCAAGACCGTGGACCGGTATTTCGACCATTCCACGGCCCTGAGCGACGTGAAGGAGACTTTTTTCACCGGCCAGCCCGACGGGTTCAAGGACCGCCTCAAGGGGTTTTTCGACCAGTTCGGCATCGGCCTCGACGATGTCCGGAATCTCACCTTTTCCGCGGCCCTGGCCAAGCTGATCTCGCGGGCGGAGACCTCGGAGGACCGGGGAAGTCTCTATCACCTGATGGGCATGGCCGAACGGCTCGGCATAGCGGACCAACTGGTGGATCTGAAAACGGCCGCGGCCCGCACCGAACGAGAAACCTGATGCCCGGGACGGCGCCGGCCCCGTCCCGTAAGGAGGCCCTATGACACCCCCCACCGAGACCATTGAATACACCCTGATCACCATCCGCACCATCGACGGCATGACCATCAGCGGAAAGGTCAACATCTCCTCCGCGGATCGCGTCTCCGACATCTTCACCCGTGCGGACCAGCTCTTTATCGTGATGGTCGACGCCACCACCCGGGACGGGACGGCCAAAACCCTGTTCGTCAACAAACAGCACATTATCTGGGTGGAGCCCCACGACGAATGAGCGCCGATCCAAAAACCGCCTCTTCCGCCCCCGACACGCCGGAGACCCAGCTGGAGGGCGGCGCCTACGAGATCATCCGCAACCGGCTTACGGCCGGGGGCCGGGAGTTGCGGGACCGGCTGGATGCGCTCAACGACGCCCGCAAAGAGATTTTCGGCGCCATCGACTTCACCCTGCTGGCCACCGACCGGATCGCCACCCGGAACAATTGCATCCCCAGGGACATGAAGCCTTTGGGTAAAGACCGGTTCATCTTCGGCTACAACGTCCACATGGGACTCCGGTCGGAATTCCAGATCTCGGACGTGTTCGCCGTCTACCGGTATCAGGACCGGGAATTCCACGAGCAGGACCTGACCCCCATCGCCGACGACCGGTTCGAGGCGGATTTCAAAGGACTTTATAAATATTACCGGGAGACCCGGTTCGCCAAATTCTCCATTATCGGGCCCCACCTGTTCATGGTCTTCCGGACCGGCAAGACGCTTTCCGACATCAAGGTCTTCAAATGGCGGATGATCGACGGCGGCCTCGAATACGTCGACAACCGCAGCGAGCACGAGTTCAGGTTCCCTCCCCAGCACGAGTTCACCTGGACCCGGACCCACCGGGACCTCCACCGGTTCGGCAAATTCCCCCACATCGCCATCGAAGACCGCCTCTTCGTGGAGGCCGTGGGGGGCGACATCACCTTCAAGGTGGAGGACAACACCGACAGCGGCCAGGGCATCTACGCCGAACCGGTGGACAATCCGGACCAGACCCTGGACGACGCCGAGATCTTCTACGCTTCGCTGGGACACATCCTCCTGGTGCGGATCAAGCCCTACATGGAAGAGCGGTTCCGCCATTTCATCTTCAACGAAAAGACGGGCGAGGTCCACCGGGTGGACGAAATCGCCGACGCCTGCGTGCTGCTCCCCGACGACCAGGGGCTGATCTTCTCCAACGGCTATTACCTCCAGACCGGCGAGCTGAAGCGGTTCGACAGCGGCCTGACCGGGATGACCTTCACCAACCGCATCGCCTCGGCCAACGGCGAGGACTACCTCTACGTCTTTTACCAGCAGGAATCGGGCGACTACATCCTGTTGTCCTACAACATCATCGACCAGCAGGTGGACAGCCCCGTGCCCTGCAACGGGTATTCGGTCTTCGAAAACGGGGAAATGCTGGTTTTCCGCAGCGCCAAAGAGCCGGCCAAACACCATGCCATCCAGGTCTGGCAAACACCCTACGTCAGCACCGACCACGCCCTCACTCAGAAGGTGGAAAAGAGCGACGCTTTCCTTTATAAATTGGGCAACCCCGACATCGTCCGGTGCATGGCCGAATGCAACGAGCTGCTCAAGCTGATCCACAAGGAAGACACGTATTCGGGCCTCTACATGGATCTGATGAAACGGTCCGGCGAGATCGCCGACGCCTATTTCTGGCTCGACCGGCCCGAAGCCTTCCATATTAAGGAAACGCTGACCCAGGTCCGGTCGGCGGCCCGGTCGGCCATCGACGAGTTCGAGAAGGTGAGCCGCCTCAAGGCACACACCGCCGCCGAGGTGAAGCGGGTCTCGGACCGGGCCGGGGCCATTCTTCAGTCGGTTCGGGCCGATACGATGGAGCACATTGACGACTTTGTGGAGCGGCTGGCCGAGTTGCGCCAGGTCCGGGGCGAGATCATCTCCCTCAAAGAGCTGCGGTACATCGACCTCGACCGGGTGGATGCCCTGGAAACGGAGGTAGCCGAGGCCACGGATAATCTGTCGGGCGACTGCGTCAACTTCCTCTTAAAGCCGGAATCCCTGGCACCCTACGAGGCCCGGGTGGAGGAGATCCGGGACTCCATCGACGGGCTGGCCACGGGGGCCGACGCCGACCGGACAGCCGAACGGGTGGACGCAGCCGGCGAATCCCTGGAGATGCTCATCGAGATCGTCAGCAACCTAAAGATCGAGGATGCCACCCAGACCACCCGGATCATCGACAACATCTCGGCCATCTACTCGCGGCTCA
>CAYPCE010000194.1:0-7200 GCA_964409085.1 uncultured Desulfobacteraceae bacterium
CCGGCTTTGATCTCGACGGTGGCGACGCCGACGCTGTCGGCCTTTTCGTGAACCAAAAATTGAATCATTGATCTACCTCCTTAATGAATTAAAATTTTGCAGCTGACAAGCTGACGGGTAATGTGATCGCCTGCTTTGGGATATCCACAATCTTGTTTCGGCAATCACTTAGAAAAAATAAGTGGAAGCCCCGCGAGGGATGACGGCGACTTCGGGTATTCCTCTAAAATCATCAACCCATTCCGCCATGATGGACGATGGATCCGCGGCCCTCAAATGGCAGTGTTTCATAATGCCGTTGTCCAGGTTGCTGATATTCAAACCCTTGCAATCCAACAACATCCCACCGAACCGGTCGGCCGGGAGAGCCCCCATCGCATGCCAAAAATCGATGAACTCTTCTTTGATCGCCGCCGGATCGGCGGACGGACATACATAATCGAAATACACATCTTCGCCGAGTCCCTTATGCAAGGCGGCGAGCAGTAAAATCTTACCGCCCTTCTTCGTAATCTGGGAGACGAGGCTGAAGATTTTCTGAGCCCGATAGAAACCAAGATCGTCGGAGGCGTCCGCGCAAGCCGCCAAAACCAAGTCGAATTTTTTTCCTGGCTCGATGCCGAAAATTGTTTGGCAGGCTTCCATTCCATGATGGAAAACATCTTCCACATCGCCTGAAAAGACATGCACAACCTGGCAATCCGCGTTCAGGACGAAATCGACGGCAAAATCGATTCCAATCAGCCTGCCGGCCTCGTCAATATCTTCCCTCATCGGCGTTTTCCCGAAGAGGCTTTCATCGACGGGCATTTGATTGATCAGGTCATGGTTGTGTTTGATGCTGTCTTCCGATCCACATCCAATGACCGCTTCCTTCACGCCGCCGGTAAAACCGAAAAACTGGTGCGGCTCGATCAGCCCGACAACCATTTTAAAATCCGCTTCTCCGAAGGCGGCGTTGATTTTCACCGGTGTTCCGCGACTGGTGGGGCCGAAATCTTTCATCCGTGCGTCATGTAGGTCGTGGATGAGTACATTGCAATGGTTCATGATGAATGAAGGCATTTCGCTTTCGGCTGCCTTAAGGGCCGATTCGGGATGGAATCCAGTCGCCAGAATAATTGTTATCGACGAGGCATCGAGACCGGGCAATGCCTGGGTCAATTGAAATATGATGTGTTGCAAAAACGCGGTTGTCGGAACCGGTTGGGTGATATTTTGAACCGCAATGGCGACGCTCGAAGGATTTTTGCATTTCAACCGGTCGGTGAACCGCTCCTTTGCCAATGATCGTTTCAGCAATTCCATGGGCGTATGTTTGGCGGAAATGGATCGCGGTTCCAGAAGGGTCGCTTTGGCTTCTTCCGGTATTCTTACAGGCTTCAATGCATCCTTGTATTTCAAAAAATATTCCAAATGGGAAAACCCACTCTTTCCATCTCCATTCTGTTATTGCATTCTGCGTGCCAAGGCTTTGTAGTATTCCATCCTCCTGTTATATTTGTATTTCTATATTGGGATACTGGCAGCCCCTGTCTTTTCGCGCCCGATATTGGGCGGCAGGCCCAATATCGGGCGCGGCATTCGGCTTCCCCGACCAGATGGTTCCTTGACCAGCCAATGGATGATCCAATGCGTCGCGGACTATGACGGGTTCGCCAGCCGGAACAGTTGTTCTTCCTGGCTCTGACTGAGCGCGAGGCCTTCCGCCTCCGCCTTGCGGCGCAACTGGAGACGTCGGTCCCCGGGCAATCGACAGCTCTCCTGGGTTAAAATCGCGGATAAAAGCGCCTCCAGGCGATCTTCGAAGGCACCGCCCGAAAAAGGCGTCGGGTCAAATGCGATGAGGAGCTGGCCTACCGAGGGTGGAGGCCCATCGGCGGTGAAAAAGGAGCTGGCCTCGAAACCGAAATTGGCGGCGGTGAGGGCCGCGGCCAGTATTTCCACCATCAGGGCCAGGGCGGCCCCTTTCGCGTCGCCCATGGGAACCATCGTTCCTTCAAGGGCGGCGGCGGGATCGCGGGTCTCCCGGCCCTTTTTATCCAGAGCCCAACCCTTCGGAATGGTTTCCCCTTTCTGCCCGGCGGCCATGATCTTGCCCCGGGCGACCTTGCTCAGCGAAAGGTCGATGACCAGCGGTTGCGCCCCCTTGCGGGGCGCGGCGAAGGCGATGGGGTTGGTGCCGAAAACGCCCGTATGCCCGCCCCAGGGGGCCATGGCCTTAGGCGTGTTGGCGAAAAGGACGCCAATAAACCCCCGACTCGCCAGCGCTTCGACATGATAACCGGCGGCGCCGCAGTGGTGGGAATTTGTCACTCCGGCTGCGGCGACGCCCGTGTTGGGTGTCATGGCGGCCAGTTTTTCGATGGCCAGGGCCAGGGCCGGGAACCCGAATCCATGGCGGGCGTCCACCCGCAGCGCCGCTTGCGTCGCTTCGGAAACCTGCGGTACGGCATGGCCGTCCACCTTGCCGCTGGCCGCCTGGCCGCAATAGGAGGGCAGCCGCGACAATCCGTGCCCGCCCAGCCCGTCGGCTTCGGCCGCGACCAGAGCCCGGGCCACCACCCGTGCGTTTTCTTCACCCGTATTGTGGGCCATCAACGCCTTGGCAACAATAGTCCTCAGTTTTTCCAAGGGATAGGTTTTTCCGCTCATGCCGATTCCTCCAGAACGCGGCGGACGTTGTCCATGGTCGCCTGGCTGACCCTTTGGTTGGACTCCACCGTCACGCCGGCGATATGGGGCGTCAGCACGAGATTGGGCGCGCCGCCGAAAATTCCGGCCGCCTCCCGGGTCAACGGCTCGGTCTCGTAAACGTCCAGGGCGCAGCCTCCCAGGCGGTTCTCCTTCAGGGCCTCGACAACGGCGGTTTCATCGACGATTCCGCCGCGCGCGGCATTGATCAGAACGGCGTCGGATTTCATCCCGGCCAGGGCGGCGGCGTCGATCAGATGACGGGTTTCATCGGTCAGGGGAACATGCAGGCTGACGATATCGGCCGTGGCGAGCAGTTCCGGCAACGCATCGACTTTTCGGGCATCTTTCCAGGCCGGATCATCCGACGGCACATAAGGGTCGTATGCGACAACCGACATGCTCAGACAGCGGGCGCGCCCGGCCGTTGCCCGGGCGATGCTGCCGAAACCGATCAGTCCCAGGACTTTGCCGCCACTTTCCCGTCCCATGCAATCGTTGCGCGGCCAGGCACCGGAGAGGCATTCCGCCTTCGACAGAAACGCGCCGCGCAACAGCATCATCGCGGTGGCGATCACCCATTCGGCCACGGCATCGTCGTTGGCGCCGGTGGCGGGGCATACGCGCACGCTTTTTTCCTCGCAGGCCGGCAGGTCGATGTTGTCCAGGCCCACGCCGAGACGACCGACGACCTTGAGGTGGGGGGCCGCAGCCAGAAGATCCCGGTCGACCCGGGTCCGGTTGCGGACGACCAGGGCGCGGGCATTGCTCAGAAGGGTTCTGAGTTCCGCCGGTTTGTCCACCAGGTCGGGGTCGTAATGGACGTCATAGTCCGCGGCCATGGCGTCCACCGGGCCCCGGTCCATAAATTCGCTGATCACAATGTCGGGCATTCATCATCTCCGCTTGGGGTTGCTATTCAGACCACATGGACTCGGGCAGGGGCACTTCCAGAAAATGGCTGAAAACGACATAAAAAACGGTGACCACCACCACGCTGAGCAGAATCGAACGGATGATGTTGGCCTTTCCGAACCGATCGTCGGCGAGGTAGAGGTTGAAGCAGAAGTAAAAGATGTAACTGGCGGCCAGAAAGCCGATGACGGGCAGAATCGACAAATAGACGACCAGAATCGCGACGCCGATAAGGACGTTGTTTTTTTCTTCCTTGCTGCTGAAAATTTTGATCATCTCCGGATTCATCCACCCCCGGATGGCCATGACGATGCTCAGCACACCCATGGCCGCCAGGACGAAATCCACATAAATCCCGCCCAGCATGCTGAGGTCCCGGGTGACGAAATAGATGAAAACCGCCAGCCCGCCGCAAAAAATCCCAATCCACAGGTTCGCGTTGATCAACGCTGTTCCTCCTTTTCCTTCCGCCGATCGGCTTTCAATTTGGCGAAAAAAGGCCATAACGCGCTCATCAGACAGAGGGCGATCAACACCAGGCTGATGGGCCGCAAGGTCATGTAAGCGAGGACGCTTCCGCTGGCCTTTCCGGCCAGAATGGATTGGACCAGGCCTTCTTCGATGAAAGGGCCGAGGATCAGCCCCAAGACAATGGGCGCCGGGTGGAAATTCAATTTGGAACTGACATATCCGACGATGCCGAAAACGAACATGATCCAGATGTCCAGGACGTTGTTGCGAATGGCGTAGGAGCCGAGGACGGTCATAAAGATGATCGCCGGCGCCAGGTACCGGGAAGGGATGTTGATGATGCGCGAAAAGAAGAAAGAACCGAAAGAGCCGATCAGCGTGACCATGAACGCCGCCACCAGCAGACCCATGATGAAGGCGAAGGTCACATGAGCGTGAATGGAGAAAAGATCGGCCCCCGGCCGCATGCCGTGGAGCATGAGGGCGCCGAGAATCACGGCGGCCGGCGGGGAACCTGGGATGCCGAGCGTCAAAAGGGGGACAAGAGAACCCGGGGCCATCGCGCTGTTGGCCGCTTCACTGGCGGCCACGCCCTTTATCGTGCCCTTGCCGTATTCTTCCGGATGCTTGTCCCACCGCATGGCCTCGTTATAACTCACCATGCTGGCGATATTGCCGCCGGCCCCGGGCGCGAAGCCGACGACGGTTCCGATGATCGCGGAGCGAAACACCAGGCCCGGACGGATGAATAACTCTTTGATGACCTTGCCGATGACCGACAGACTCGGTTCGACCGGTTTATCCGTGTAGGCGGCCCGGCGCTGACCAATGACGCTGATGAGGATTTCAGGCAAGCAGAAAAAGCCGATGAGGGCGACGATCAGGGCGATGCCGGCCTGGAGTTCCGGGAAGCCGAAGGTCAACCGGACATCTCCGCCGATGGGCGCCATGCCGATCGCGCTCAGGAGCAGTCCCACCGTGCCGGCGAGAAACCCCTTGACCATGGATTCGGCGGAAAGGGAAGAGATGATGGTCAGGCCGAAAATGCCCAGCCAGAAGTATTCAGGCGGGCCGAACGCCAGGGAAGCTTTCGCCAGAGGCGGCGCCGCGAAGGTCAGGACCAGGTTCGCGACCACGGAGCCAAAGGCCGAGGCGGCGGCCGCGGCGACCAGCGCGTGCTGCGCCATTCCCTTTTGTGAAAGGGGAAAGCCGTCGAATGTGGTGGCGATCGCCGCGGGCGTTCCCGGCGTATTGATCAAAATGGCCGGAATGGCGTCGCCGTACATGGCGCCCACATAGATGCCGGCCAGCATGATCAGGCCGGAAGCCGGAAGCATCGTGAAGGTGAACGGCACCAGCAGCGCCAAACCCATCGTAGCCGTGAGGCCGGGAAGCGCGCCGAACACGATTCCCATAAAAACGCCGACAAACAGAAAGAGCATGTTGGAGGGCATCAGGACCTCCAACAGACCATGCAGAGCCGCATCGATTAACATATGGGGACCTCATCCGAACATGAAACTCATTTCCCGGGCGGACACCGCCGCCCGGGGGTTATAGAGTCGGTGAATCCGTTATTTCTTGAATTCCTTGACGACCGGCGCCCATAACTTTTGCATTTGCTGAATGTAGGTCTTGCTCTCTTCAGCGCCCATGGCCAGGGGCACGAAGCCGTCCGTTTTCATCTGCTCCATGACTTTGGGATCGGTGGCGATCTTCAGGAAGGCGTCTTCCAGTTTCTGTATCCGGTCGGCGGGTGTTCCCGGAGGCACGCCGGCGCCGCGGTCGATGCTGGCCAGAATGTCGTAGTCAAGGCTCTTGAATGTGGGCACGTCGGGCATATTGGGAAAAGGTTTTTCCGACCCGAAAGCCAGGACGCGGAGTTTATCTTCGTGCTGAACCAGATCGTTGCTGTTGGCCCATACCGCCCGGACGTGACCGCCCAGGAAACTGGCGATGGATTTGGCGGCGCCGGATTCCGGGATGTAGGTCATGGTGATGCCGGCTTCCTTGCTGAACTGCAAATGGGCGATGTGATGGCCGGACCACGTGCCCGATCCGCCGCAGGTCACCGCCCCGGGATTTTGCTCCGCATATGCCGTCAGGTCGCTCAGGGACTTGAATTCGGAATCCTTGAGCACCGCCAGGCCGATGGGGGTGGCCTGAAAAAAGGCGATGGGCTGAAGTTGTTCGGTTTCATATCCGGCGTTTCCCCGGGCCAGGGGTTGCAGGATAATGTGCGGGATGTTGATGCCGGAAATGAAATAGCCGTTCGGTTTTTTCTTGATCAACTCGGCCCAGCCCACCGAACCGCCGCCGCCCGGCTTGTATTGGACAATGACATCGACCCCCAGATATTTTTCCAAATAAGGCTGTTGACGCCGGGCCTCGAGGTCGGACTGCCCACCGGGGCCGAACGGGATCGAATAGGTAATGGCTTTTTCCGGAAATTCGGCCAGGGCGTAACCGGCCAGCAGGGGCAGACTTGCCAACACAGTCAGGATGGTGAAAAAACGTTTCATTGGATGCCTCCTTTGTGAATAAGGTGTTTGCGATGCGAAGCGCAATGTCCAAGACTATGCGCTCTCGTAGAGCTTGGTCAGGACGAACTCCTCATGCCCCAGCACTTCCTGGGCCGTCAGCCGGCCGTTGCAGGTGCGCGCCAGCATGTCGAGCAGGTTGTCGCCGGACTCCTCCAGGGTCATTTCGCCGCGCAAAATGGCGGAGCAGTCGTAGTCGATGTGCTCGGACATGTCCCCGGCCGTGCGCGGGTTGGCCGTCAGCTTGATGACCGGCTCGATGGGGTTGCCGATGATGTTGCCCTGGCCGGTGGGGAAAAAATGGGCCACGAAGCCGGCCGCGGCCCAGAGCGTGACGGCTTCGGCCGCCGCGCTGGAGGAGTCCATGTACCAGAGGCCCGATCCGGTGGGGGCGACGGCCTTGTCCAGGGCGCCGACATACATACACTTTTTGCCGATCTTCTGGATGTTGCCCATGGCCTTTTCCTCGATGGTGGTCAGCCCGCCGGCGATGTTGCCCTTGGTCGGCTGGCTGCCGGAAAGGTCGTTGGTTTTGTTGCGGTCGATCATATCGGCATAGCGATTGAAAAGCGCCATGAAC
>CAYPCE010000195.1:0-7174 GCA_964409085.1 uncultured Desulfobacteraceae bacterium
CGGATGGGCGGTGCATCGATCCGGTTCCAGATGAAAACCGAATTCTCTCCGGCCCCGGCGACGGTGTCGTCCCCCAGCTGGGTCACGGCGGTGATGCACTCCTTTTGATTGAACACATCCCAGTTGACATTCTCCTGTTCGCTGGAAAAATAGCGGCCCTCGAACGTCAGGTCCGGATAGTGCCACACGTTGATCAGTCCGCCGCAGGCCCCCACCAGCAGACGATTCCCGGTCACCGCCACGGCCCCGACGTAATGGCCGTTTTTGAGCCGAACGGACCGGGTTTTGTCCGTTTCGGTGTTCCACACCGCCACGGCGTCCACGTCTTCATCCCCCCCGCCGGAGATCACGGTGGTCCCGTCGGTCTGCCGGATGGTCCCCCCCAACCCGTTGGCGGCTTTGCCTTCGATGGTCCGGCTCAGGGCCAGGGTGTCCGGGTTGAAAATGAGGATGTCACCGGCTCCCACCGTGGTGTTTTCAAAGACCCAGACCTCTTCCCCTACCGGAAAAGGGCGGCTGTAGTAGAGGCCGGGAAGCCGATATCCGGAGACGATGTCGTTGTTGGCCTCCAGGATAGAACGCAGTTCCTTCCACATCTCCAGATTGGCGTACGTGTGGAAGGGGATGTCGTAGGGGGAAAGGATGCCGGTGTCGAGGGCGTGGCGGATCCGATCCCGTTTTTCCGATGCCGCTTCGGCCGGTCCCGGCAGGAGGAGACAGAGAAGCAACGCAGCGCATACACCGCGGAAGATGGCGGACATGGGGCTATTCACCGAGCAGGATCGACCGGTATTCCTTCCGGGCGCGACGGACCAGGGCCTGTTGGGCGGGCTGGTCTTTGTATTTGAGAATGAAGGCCTCCAGCCTTTCCAGGGTGGGACGTTCCAGGATACCCGCCAGTTCCTGGCGGGCCCCCGCCGGCTGATCCGGTTGATCCGGTTCTTCTGGTTGGGCCGGGGGTGGGGCCGGTTCGGGCGTCATCTCGGGTTCCGGCGGTTTCTCTTCGGGCGGTTCCTCCCGAACCACCGGGGGGCTGGGAGGCGGGGTTTTTTTCCGCACTTTGGGTTTCACGCGGCGGGCCGGAGGCCGGTACGGTGTCGTCCGGCTTTTTCGCACCCCGTCGATTTTTTGAGACGCCTTCTGAAGGTAGGGGATGGTAACGGGAATCCGCCGCTGGATCCGTTTTAGATAGGTCCGGCTCACCCACCCCCGTTCGGTCTGGACCCACCGGTCCTGGAGGGTCAGGGCGTAGACCACGTCCCCCTTTTCATATTCTCCCACCTTGGCGGACCGGATCGAGTTGGCCGAGCGGATGTTGAGGGTGGAGGCGGTAACCAGAAACGAGCGCTGACCCAACTGGTCGTATTTCTGGATAAACCGTTGAAGGGCCGCCACAGACCCTTCGTTTTCCACCTCCTGGAAATCGGCTGCTATGGTCCTGCCCAGCATCCGTTCCACCGCATCGACATAATGCCCCCTGGGGAACTTGGAAAAATAGGTGTCATAATACCGGAGATTCTCCCCCCCGTTCCGGCGTTTCAGGCGCTTGACCATGTCGTATTCCGCCGCCAGCCGGAAAAGGCGGCGTTTGGCCGGTGGCAGGTCCGCGGGGTCGTGGGCGTCCAGAAACCGGGCGGTGGGCGCCCCGCGCTCCAGTATTTTTCGGAACGCCGCGGCATTCTCCCTCTGGAACGCGTGCCAAAGGGCCGTGTACCCCTTGTTGTCCCGGATCGTCACATCGGCCCCCTTTTCCAGGAGCAGGTCGACGATCGCCGTTTGATCGGCGCGGACGGCCAGCATGAGCGGGGTCATCCCCTCATCGTTTCGTTGGTCGATGGCGTCGCCGTCACCAGCCCTTTCGGTGACCTCTTCGAGATCCCCCTGCCGCACGGCTTCATGTAAACTGGTACACGACGCCATCAGCAGAAGGGCGGCAATGGCCGGGAAGAGTAATTTCATCGTTTTCGATCCTTATCTGTTGCGTCTGTCATTTCCGCATTCGGGGAGAAAGTATAGAATAATTACAGATATGTGTCAATTGCGAAAGCGAGCGTCATCAATAGTGAAAAATTCCCTTAACAAGGGGGGGATTTTCTGGCATAATGCGCCCTGATGCTGGAGATTGGGAGGAATATAACCCCTTGAAAGGATGCCTGGGGATCATCGGGTTGCTGGTGCTGGCCATCGTTGCGGTGGTCGGCTACGCCGCATGGGACCTGTACCGGTATGCTGAAACCCCCATGGGGTCGTCGGCGAAACCGGTGGCCGTTTCCGTGCCTACAGGCCAGGCGTTCGCCGATACCATCCGCCAGCTCCAGAACGCCGGCATCGTTCGCTCCCCCCGGCGCTTTGAAATCCTGGCCCGGCTGAAGCGTATCGACACGAAGATCCAGGCGGGGGAGTACTGGCTGACCCCCGACGTGACCCCCACCAAGCTTCTGGATCAACTGGTCACGGGCAAGGTTCGCATGCATGCCCTGACACTTCCCGAAGGATACACCCTCCGCCAGTACACCGCCATCATCGAGGAAAAGGGGCTGGCGACCGCTGAAGCCTTCCTGGCCGTGGTCACTGACGACAAACTG
This sequence comes from uncultured Desulfobacteraceae bacterium, assembly GCA_964409085.1. Taxonomy (GTDB): domain Bacteria; phylum Desulfobacterota; class Desulfobacteria; order Desulfobacterales; family JAABSP01; genus JAABTD01. The sequence goes on from CAYPCE010000195.1 coordinate 2,586, forward strand.
ACCCATGAATACGGGATCCCCGGCGATACGATGGAGGGATATCTGTTTCCGGACACCTACCATTTTCCCAAGGGACTGCCGCCCAAACACCTGGTGGATCACATGATCGCCAAGTTCTGGACGGTCTTCAAACCGGAATGGGAGGACCGAACCCGGGCCCTCAATATGACCCTCCACGAGATCGTCACCCTGGCCTCCATCATCGAAAAGGAGACCGGGGCCCCGGCCGAGCGGAAGCTGATTTCGTCCGTTTTCCACAATCGGCTCAAGCGGAACATGCGCCTCCAGAGCGACCCCACGGTGATCTACGGGCTGAAAAATTTTAACGGCAACCTCACCAAAAAGGACCTGGAGACACCGACACCCTACAACACTTACACCAACGGCGGCCTCCCGCCCGGCCCCATCGCCAACCCCGGCGCGGGGGCCCTGGAAGCGGCCCTTTACCCGGCCAAGACCAACCACCTCTATTTCGTCTCCAAAAACGACGGCACCCACCATTTCAGCGCCAGCCTGAAAGAGCACAACCGGGCCGTGCGGAAATACCAGCGATAGGATGCCCCCGAGCCTTTCCATGACGCCGGCGGTATCGGCGGGCCAGCGGCTGATGGCGGGGTTCCGCGGGACCCGGCTCACCGATGAGTTGCGGTTTCTCATCGATGAATTGAAGGTGGGGGGGATCATCCTCTTCGCCCGGAACATCGAAACCCCGGCGCAGGTGGGGGATCTGTGCCGATCGGTCCAGGAATATGCCGTCGCCTGCGGCCAGCCGCCGCTCTTCATTGCCGTGGATCAGGAGGGTGGAACGGTGGCCCGGTTCCGGCCGCCCCGGTTTTCGGAACTGCCCGGCGCGCCTAACCTCCGTGACGGAGCGGAGGCGGCCCGGCTGGCCCGGCGGACGGCGGCGGAGTTGACGGCCATGGGACTCAACATGAACATGGCCCCGGTCCTGGACGTGGCCCCGCCGGCGGTGGCGAGCATCATGACCGACCGCGTCTACGGTGCCGATCCGGAGCGGGTGGCCGAAATGGGAACCGCCGTCATTCAGGGCTTGCAGGAAAACGGCGTGATGGCCGTGGGCAAGCACTTTCCGGGCATCGGCCGGACGGTCCTGGACTCCCACCACGATCTGCCCGCCTTCGACGGCACAAGGGAAGATCTGGAAGAGATGGAACTGCCCCCCTTTGCCGCGGCGATAAAAGCGGGCGTCTCCGGCGTGATGCTGTCCCACATCCAATACGACCGGATCGATCCCGAATGGCCGGCAAGCCTCTCCGTCCGGATCGTCCGGGATATGTTGCAAAATGAGATGGGATTCCAGGGGCTGGTCCTTACCGACGACCTGGACATGGGGGCCATCCGGAAACACTTCGACATCGAAACGGCGGTTGATCGGATCCTGGCCGCCGAGGTAGACGTGGCCATCATCTGCCACTCCCCGGACGCCCTCAAGCGGGCTTATCGTCTCATCCGGTCCCATCTGGCCGACGGCCGATTCGACGGCGAGGCCCCGGCGGAGCGGATCATGGGCCTGAAAAACCGGTTCCTGCCGATTTGATACCGCGTGAACCGTTTTTGCAGGGGGCGGAAATTTTTTCGCCCCTACGCTTTCAATACCTGCCGGATCCGTTCCAATGCCCAGTCGATTTCATCCCCGGTGATCACCAGGGGCGGCGCGAACCGGATGACGTTTTCATGGGTCTCTTTGCAGAGCAATCCCTTTTCCTTCAACGCCTCGCAGAAGGGACGCGCCCCGCCGGCTTCGGCTTTCAATTCCACGCCGATCATCAATCCCTTGCCCCGCACCTCCTTGACGTGGGGGCTCTCGATCTTCTGGAGCTTTGACAGGAAATAATCCCCCAGTTTCTCCGCGTTCCGGACGAGGTTTTCCTCGGTGAGCACCTTCAGGGCCGTCCGCGCCACGGCGCAGGCCAGGGGGTTGCCGCCGAAGGTGGAGCCGTGCTCGCCGGGCATGAAGACCCCTAAAACCTCCTTGTTGGAGAGGACGGCGGAGATAGGATAGAACCCGCCGGACAGGGCCTTGCCCACCAGGGTCAGGTCGGCCTCGATGCCGTCGTGCTCCTCGGCCAGCAGCTTGCCGGTGCGGCCCAGGCCGGTCTGAATCTCGTCCAGGATCAGGGCCACGTTGTGCCGGTCGCAGATCTCACGGACCTCTTTGAGATACCCGGCCGGCGGGATGATGACCCCGGCCTCCCCCTGGATGGGTTCCACCAGAAAGGCCGCCGTGTTGGGCGTGATGGCCGCCTCCAGGGCTTCTGCGTCGCCAAAGGGGATGATCTTGAACCCCGGCGCAAAGGGGCCGAACCCTTCTTTGTAGGCCTCTTCGCTGGAAAAGCCGATGATGGCGATGGTCCGGCCGTGGAAATTGTTGTTGCAGACGATGATCTCGGCCCCATCCCTGGGGATGTTCTTGGTGGTGTAGGCCCATTTTCGCACCGCCTTGACCACGGTCTCGACGGCTTCAGCCCCGCTGTTCATGGGCAGCACCATGTGGGACCGGGTCAGTTCGCAAACCTCCTTGTAAAATAGAGGGAGTTGGTTGTTCCGAAAAGCCCGGGAGGTGAGGGTGAGTTTTCGGGCCTGCTCGATCATGGCGTCTAAAATTTTCGGATGGCAGTGGCCCTGGTTGACGGCGGAATAGGCCGACAGGCAGTCCATGTACTTGTTGCCCTCCACATCCCATACCCAGATCCCCTCTCCGCGGCTGATCACCACGTCGAGGGGCTTATAGTTTCGGGCGCCGTATTGGTTTTCGAGTTCGATGTAGGCGTTTTGGTTCATATCGTATCCTTTGCGTAATCTTCACGGATCATGCCGCGATTGCTTAGAATGACGAGCAAGGCTATATCGCTTGATTCCCCCGTATTTATCCAAATGCAGGGCTTTTTTCTTGCAACACGTCCTGAATACACTTGTTTTCTTTCCTGGCCTTGATGATGTCGGGAAGAACATAGGGATTGGACACCCATAAGGCATATTCCTCCCAACTCATGCCAAGAAATTCATGCAAATCCTCATTGCCTTTTCCTTCGTGCCATTCATCAATAAAATCATCAATATCTTCAATGTGGTATTGTCCCATAACGCAAAGATCGACAAATTTATTCTTTTCAATTTTAAACATCTATTTTCCTCCCTTTTACTGGAGGCTTGACAAGCTGTCCTGTTTCATAATCCATTACGCCTAAATGTTTGCCGCGCTTATTGTAAACCTCAATCTCGCCATGCAGGGCATCCCATTCATAGAGCCAGCCATTGTCCGAACGCCATCTTTTTCGTCCACTAAAATAGCCCAGATATTCTAAGCTGTTTAAAATCGAGTGTTCCGGCACTGATTTGCGCCTCAAGCGTTCCTCATTTATCCATGTTATTGCTCGGAAATTTCTCAATAATGGTGGCGATCCCCTGCCCCCCGCCGATGCAGGCGGTGGCGCAGCCGAGGCGACCGCCTTTGGCGGCGAGGATTCGGGCCAGGGTTCCGGTGATCCGGACGCCGGTGGCGCCCAGGGCGTGGCCGATGGCGATGCCGCCGCCCATGACGTTGACCCGTTCCGGATCGATGCCGAGCTGCTGGATGGCGTACAGGGCCACCACGGCGAAGGCTTCGTTGATTTCCCAGTAGTCGATGTCCGCGGCGTCGAGGCCGGCGGATTTCAAAGCCCGTTCCACCGCCGGTACGGGTCCAGCCCCCATGACCGTGGGATCGACCCCGGCGAAACCGATGGACCGGATACGGGCCAGGGGCGTCAAGCCCCGCTCCCTGGCGCCTTCGGCGGACATCAGCACCATGGCCGCCGCGCCGGCGTTTAGGGGCGAGGCGTTGCCGGCGGTGATCACGCCGTCCTCTCTGAAGACCGGCTTGAGCCGCTCCATGTCCGCGAGGCCGGCGCCTTCCCTGACGGCGCCGTCCCGGTCGACGGTTTTCTTGCTTCCGTCGGCCTGGGGTGCGTCGATGGGCAGGATCTCTTCCTTGAAAAATCCGTTCTTATAGGCGTCGGCCGCCTTCCCGTGAGACTGGACCCCCCAGTTGTCGAGGTCCGACCTCGATAGGTCCGTTTGGGCGAAAAGCTTTTCGGCGGTGAGCCCCATGTTGAGGGCGGTGGCCATGTCCCAGTGGCCGAATTGGTCTTCGGTGGAGAGGCGTTCGTTGACCGACAGGACGCCCTGTTTGAACAGGGGCGGCCCCATGGGGACCCGGGTCATGTGCTCCATGCCGCCGGCGATGGTGACATCGGCGTAGCCTCCGGCGATCTCCAGAAAACCCGTATGGACCGCCGCCATGCCCGATCCGCACTGCTGGTCGAGGAATTTTGCAGCCGTTTTTTCCGAGAGATTGGCCAGAAAAACCGGCGTCCGGCCCCCGTAGGTCCACTGCTCGGTGACGCCCAGGGCCGATCCGACGAGAAAATCGTCGATCTCATCGGCTTTGACGCGGCTCTGATCCAGCAGCGGCGGGATCAGCTCCGCCAGGAGATCATCGGCCCGAAGCTGGGAAAAGGGATCGCGTTCGGGTTCTTTGGGACGGGCCCTCGATTGGGCGGTTCTGAGGTATCCAGCTATAACAACGT
>CAYPCE010000196.1:0-7157 GCA_964409085.1 uncultured Desulfobacteraceae bacterium
CGGGCGTCATGTGCTCGTGGGTGATGGTGGGCGGGTGCATGCAGATGGTCCGGCTGGTACCGAAGGTAACGGCGTGGACGATGAGGTCCAGTCCGTTCATGACCGTTCTGGCCCCGTCGATCCCGCCATCGACCACGAAGGACATCAACCCGCCGTGCCCGCGGCTCTGCCGGCAGGCCAGACCGTGCTGCGGATGGTCCGCCAGTCCGGGATAATGGACCCGGACCACCCCGGGATGACCGTTCAGGAATTCCGCCACGGCCTGGGTATTGGCGCTGTGGCGGTCCATGCGCATCCCCAATGTTTCCAGGGACTGGAGGGTCATCCATGCGTCCATGGGCGACAGGACGGCCCCCACGAACTCGGTCGTGTTCCAGCGGATATCCTCCACCAGCGGCTCCGGACCGACCAACGCACCGCCAAGCAGCGTCCCGTTTCCGGCGAGAAATTTCGAGATGGAAAGCAGCACCATGTCCGCCCCCAGGTCCAAGGGACGCTGAAGCGCCGCCGTGGCCGTGGTATTGTCCACCATAAGCGGCACGCGCCGGGCGTGGGCCACGTCGGCCACGGCCCGGATATCGGTGACGAACAGGCACGGATTGCTGGGGGTCTCCACCCAGACCAGTTTCGTATTGTCGTCGATTTGGGCGTCCCAGGAACTCGGATCCTCCGGGTTTTCAACAAACCGGAATGCCACATTGCACCGCTCCGGGAAGATGCTGGCTGCCTGTTTATACCCCTCTCCGAAAATATTCAGCGATGTGACCACATTGTCGCCGGGCCGCGCGATGGTGAAAATCAGGTTGAAAAGCGCCTGGGAACCTGAAGCCGCCGTCAGGCAGGCTTCCCCACCCTCGAGGGAGGCGAGGCGCTCTTCCAGGACGGTGTTGGTGGGGGTCCGGGTGCGGCCGTAGACCGGGCAGGGGATCCTGTCGAAGGTTTCATAGGGATAGGTGACAGACTGCACCAACGGCGGCGTGAAAGAACGGAACTCGTGCTGGTTCCGGTAGGGGTGAAATCCGGCGTGAAGGCTCCGGGTGTCGAAGCCCCCGTCCGTGTCCGTCCGTGGGGGTCGGTGTCTGTCCGTGTCAAATCGCCACGGGTCTCTCAGGAAAAAATGGGCATCGTCGGTCATGACTCGGTCTTTCCGATTCTTTTTATCCAGATAAGCGCAACGAGCGCCCTCCGGGGCGGTTCCCCTTTTTGCCGGGGGATTCATTCCCCGGCACCGGGCGCTTCTATCGTTTGTTATCAATCCATTCCTGCTCGCGCTGAACGATAGCCGAGATCTTTTTCCGTACATCCTCCGGCAACGGAACAGACTCATGCGCCGACAAAATCTCATCCACCCGACGCGCCGCCTTCTCCTCCAGCGTCAACTTCCCCTTCCGCTCCCACTGGGCATAGGGCCCTTTGTCGAACAGATCCGAATAAAACGGCTCCTTGTAATGGCGCAGGGTGTGGGGGTGCTGAAGATAGCCGCCCGTGGGCCCGAGGTCGTCGACCACGTCCAGGGCCAGGGTCTCGTCGTCCACGGTCACGCCCCGGGTCGCGGCCCGCAAAAACCCGATGGTCTCGTTGGCCATGACCAGCAGTTGCAGCGACCCCTGGAGCCCGGAATCCATGAACCCCACATCATGGACGATGTTGGCGCCGTGGAGCAGGGCCGTCATCAGGCTGATGGTGGTTTCCATGCCGGCCTGGTGGTCCAGCACTTTCGCGTCGGTGCAGCCGCCCAGGCCGAAAACCGGCAGGTCGTAGTATTTCCCCATGGAGGTGGGCACGCCCTGTTCGTCGGCCAGCACGTAATTGCCGACCATGGTCTTCAGGTTATAGGGGCCGCCGTTCCACCCCGGAACGCCCACGGAAACGCCCGGCTGGACGAGCTGGGCCAGGACGATGCCCAGCAAGATTCCGGCATTCATGGAGGCCATGCACCCGGCGGTGGTGGCGGGGGCATTGACGCCTCCGGCATTGAGGGGGATCCAGAGCTGGGGCAGTCCTTTTTTGGCGAGGTAAATGCACTTCCGGAGGGCCTCTTCGTTGGCCACGAGCCCGGAGGTCACATTGATGTAACAGGTGGCGAAGGGCTTGCGCCGAAAGGCGTCTTCGGAGCCGGCGACGGCTTCGCACATCTCCACGGCGGCCCTGCACCCCTCGAAATCGGGGGAGACGAAGACGATGGGCTTGGCGGTGGTGTGGAGCATTGCTTCCATCTGGTACCGGTCGTAGATGCGGCCGTCCACGTCCCGGGGCAGGAACAGCGACATGACGAAATCGATTTCCGGCAGGGCGTCCATGACCGCGGCCGCGTCGATCACATCCCGGAGGGTCGGTTCCCGCCGTTCGCCGGTGCGGTGATCCAGGACATTGAGGCAGTCCGACCCGCCGCCGTAACAGGTGTTGCAGCCCCAGGCCCGCATGGCGGGTTTGCCGGTCCGGTCATAGAGGGTGATCCGTTTAGAGACGGTCCGCAGTCCCCATTCCACCAGATGCTCCGGCAGCCGGACCCGGATGCCGTCCACCCGGGCCCCGCCCCCGGAGAGAATGTCCCGGGCCTCCGCGTCATGGACATCCACCCCGGTCCGTTCCAGGATTTCAAGGGTTCCCCGGTGGATCGCCCCGCATTCCTGCCGTCCCATGCGCGCGTAATGGGCGCTGGTCATTTGAGTGCCGTGGGTCGGGATCATGATGCGTTTCCAAACACCCCCACCCGGTCCCGAATCTCCCGGTGCATCTCCTCCGGAATCCGCTCCGGCCGGTGGCCGCCCAATATCTCCTGCAATCTCACCCTGGCCCGGTCCAGCAAACTCGTCCCGCCTTCCTTGACCCACCGTTCGTAGCCCTGCCGGTTGAGCAGCTTGGGCCGCCACTGGGTGGACCGGAGGTGTTTCAGCGTATGGGGCAGCGTCAAAAACTGGCCCTGTTGGGCCCCGGCGGCGATGGCGTCGAGGCCGAGCTGGTCGTCGTCCACCGGGATGCCTTGCTGGATGCGGCGGACCTCGTCGATGACCTCGTCCATGATCACGATCATCTCCAGGGAGCCCGTTAGCCCGAAGTCGAGGTAGCCCACGTCGTGGTTGAGGTTGGAGCCCACGGCGGCGGCCATGTAGGTGAGCAGCCCGGCTTCGAATGTGGCCTGGCCGTCGGGGATCTGGGAATCGCTGGTGCCGGCGTAGCCCCAGTTGGGGATGTCCAGGTGGTGGCTCATTTCCACAATGCCCATGTAGGCCATGAGGTATTCCGGGGCGTTGTAGGAGCACTGGCTGGTGGCCATGTCCAGCACCGCGGCGCCCATGCCCATGAGGAAGGGCGCACCCCCGGCGGTGAGCTGATGGAGAACGAGGCCGAAGAGGGATTCGGCGAGCCCCTGGACAATGTGACCGGCGACCGTCATGGGGGCCGTGGACCCGGAAATGGGGGCCGGCGAATAGATGAGCGGCATCCCTGTCTCGGCGCAAAAGAGAAGTTTGTCCACCGAGGCGAAGGGGTGCTTCAGGGGGCTGATGGGCTCGGCATACTGGATCCAGTAGGGTTTTTCCCGCAACTGGGCCTCGCCGCCCCGGAGAATCTTCGACACCTCCCACATCTCCGCCAGATCGTCGCGGCCGGCGGCGGTGTTGACGATGGGCTTCACCGAATTTTCCGCCATGGCCACGAAACTTTCCAGGTAGGCCCGCTGGGGGTCGATCTCATGGGGATGGGCGAAGGACATGATGAAATCGATGTTGGGCAGGGCGTCGCAGACCCGCGCGGCCCGGGCCACGTCGTCCAGCCGGGTGTGGTGGCGCTCCATGGCCGCCCCGTCCAGGCTGTACATGAGGTCGGAGCCGGTGCCGAAATAGGTCCGCCGGCCGCCCAGGTCCATGACGTGATGCCCCTCCCGGTCATAGATGGGGATGTTGGTGGGGGCGGTTTCCACCGCTTTTTCCACCAGCGCGTTGGGAATGCGGATCCGGCCCGCTTCGTCCGCTGTGCAGCCGGCATCCAGAAGGCGCTGCCGGGCATTGTCGTGGAACAGGTGCATGCCGGTCTCTTTCAAAACCTGCAGGGCGGCCCCGTAAATCTTGTTCCTGTCTTCACGAGACAGAAAGGTCAGCGTGGGGCGGAATGTCAGGTCGTCGGTCATATCCAATCATCCTTCCGTGTGGGAGTATTCGTTCGATTCGGCGCGATGGGGGAAAGATCAGCCGCCGATGGGTCCGGCGCGGGGAGGGGATCGAGCTGCATGTGCATCAGGGTTTCCGGTAATGGCCGGCCCTGCGCGTCCCATCCCATGGCATCGAAAAATTCCTGGCGCATCATCCGGAGGCTCTCCGGCGTTAAAAACCGTTTGTTTTCTCCGTCGAGGAACATGGGCGGCAACCGGTCGCCGAAATCCGCCGGTCCATGGCGGAGGTTGAACAGTCGCTCCATGGCGGCGATCCTTTCCCCGGCCGCCATGAGCCCCGCGGCGGTGAAACGGTACCCGGTGATGGCCGATGCCAGCCGGGCCTCGCTTTCCAGGTCGAAGGTTTTCAGGAGGGACAGGGCCGGCACCTTGCAGATCCCCAGGCAGTCAACGACGATATTGACCAGCACCGCCCGGCGGACGAGACGGCCCTTTCCCTCCGGGGAATGGATGTCCACGGCCCTGGGGGTACCGAACTCCGAATCGGCCTTTTCCGGGGACCAGTTGTGCTCCAGGGAGGCGTAAACATTGTTGTAGTCCCCTCCCCGGCTGGAGACCATATACCCCAGGGCCGTCCCCAGGATGGTGCCGGGATGATACGCGGTCAGCTCCAGCCCCTTGACATGGGCCGCATACCGGCCCGCCCCCCGGCCGATGGCCGCCGCGGCCCGCTTGACGCCCTGGGCCAGGCATCCGCCCAGCCCTTCGCCGGCGGCCATCTGCCGGATCAGCGTCTCCATGGCCTCGCCATTGCCCCAAGCCACATCCAAACCGCCGGCGTCGGCGGCGGTCAGGAGGCCGCGGTCGGACAGATCCATGGCAAAGGCGATGGTGGAAGCCGCCGATGTCGAATCGAGCCCCAGGCGGGAACAGAGATTGTCGAGGCGGACGATGGTTTCCAGATCGTCGAGGCCGCATTTGGCGCCCAGGTTGATCATGGGTTCGAATTCAGGCCGCGTCGCCCGCTCTTTCCCGTTTCCAAACCGGAGTTCGGCCTTGCACTGGATGGGGCACCGGTAGCAGCCGCTGGACCGCACCACCTTGTCTTTCAGCCGCCGGCCGTCCACCTTGTCGATCCCCTCGAAGCGGGTCTCCCGGTAGTTCCGGGTGCCCATGACGCCCATGTCGTCGGCCCATTTGAGATAGCCCGCCCCGCCGTATTGGGAAAAGATCTTGTAGTCGGACGACGCCAGGATTTCCCGGGCGTAGGCTTTCACTGCGGCCATCGCCTCCCCTGAGCGCTCTCCAAACGGTTTTACGCCGCCCCGGACCACTGCAATGGCCTTCAGCCGTTTCGATCCCATGACCGCGCCCATGCCCGTCCGGCCGGCGGCGTGGTCCCGCCCGGTCATGATGCAGGCGAACCGGGCCCCGGTCTCGCCGGCCGGGCCGATGGTCAGGATCCTGGCCTGCCGGTCCCCGAGATCCGAATGGAGCCGGTCCTGGGTTTCGAAGGCGTCCAGCCCCCAGAGGGCACCGGCGGGCCGCACTTCGGCGGTGGTTCCGTCGATGTAAAGGTAGACCGGCCGGGCCGCGCGCCCCCGGACAATGATGCTGTGGATCCCGCAGGACCGGAGCCACGGCCCCACATAGCCGCCGACATTGGAGCTGCCCAGGATCCCCGTCAGGGGGGACAGCGCATTGAGATGAAGCCGCGAGGCGGACGGGGCCGCGGTGCCGGTGAGGAGTCCGCAGGAAAGGAGCAGCAGGTTTTCCGGTCCCAGGGGATCGGTCCCCCGGGACAAATAATGGTACAGATACCAGACGTTGAAGCCCCGGCCACCGATGAACCATTGGGAGGGGTCGCGGGGGAGCGGCGATCGGGAGCAGGTTCCGGTTTCCAGATCCACATAGAGCATCCCGCATTTGTCGTACATCATCTCCACATCTCCTCCCTTTCTCCGTCCCGATAGGATCCGGCTTGAACGGCCAACGTCCCTTCCTATTGATCCTGTTTTCCAAAGTCAAGAGAGATTTATCCGACCTTGTCGAGTCCGTCCAATGTATGATATGGTACAAAAATCGATTCTGTCGGATACGCGACATAAAGAGGGTCATCAGAAGTTTCCAATCCACTCAACCCTTAATTAAGGAGGAAAAACGATGAAGAAAAACGGACAGCTCCATCCCGCGGTCACGGATTTGAAAAACGCTCTGGACAGCGGCAAACTGTCACGAAGAGAATTTCTGCGCTACGCCGGTCTGCTGGGCGTATCCGCCGCAGCGGCCAGTACGATGATCGGCATGCCCTGGCCCAGAACCGCAGCAGCGGCGAATGTCAAGCGCGGCGGCGTCATCCGGGTGGCGGCCCCGGTCCATAAAGTGACCCATCCGGCCCAGTTTTCCTGGATCACCCCCACCAACCAGTTGCGCCAGGTCGCCGAATACCTCACGTACACCGATGCCGAAAACATTACCCATCCCTACCTCCTGAAAAATTGGGAGGTGAGCGAAGACCTGAAAACCTGGACCCTCAACCTGCGGAAAGGAATCAAATTCAACAACGGCGACGCATTCGTCGCCGACGATGTCATCTTCACCATCCAGCAGTGGCTCGACAAAGACGTGGGGTCTTCCATGCTCGGCATGATCGGCGGGTATCTCGATCCCACCGGCGTCGAAAAGGTCTCCGACCATCAGGTCAAGCTCCACCTGAAAGTGCCGGAGATCGCCGTGCCGGAGCATCTGTTCCACTACCCGGCCATGGTCCTCAACCACCGGACCTTTGAAGGCGACTTCATCAAAGCCCCCCACGGCACCGGACCCTACATTCTCGACACCTACCGGGAAGGGGAGCGCTGCGTCATCAAACGGCGCGACGGCTACTGGAAGGACGGCGCCGACGGCAAACCGCTGCCCTACATGGACGGCGCGGAATTCATCGACATGGGAACGGAGATGCCGGCCATGATCTCCGCCGTCCAGGCCGGGGAGATCGACACCATCGATTTCAGCGACATCGGCGGCACCGAAGCCTACCAGGCCC
>CAYPCE010000197.1:0-7116 GCA_964409085.1 uncultured Desulfobacteraceae bacterium
TAACTATCGCTACATTCCCTCCGATTCACGCTGGTTTCCGTCACTTTCCCCGGCGGAGGGCGAGACCGAAAGGTGCAAAATTGCACCTTTCGGAATTTCCGGTGCCGGCCTGCATTCCATGCGGTAGTCGCCATATCTTGCAGCCGTGGGGGGACGCGAGCGGGTGAAATAGCGACCCCACAGGAAAGTACCCTGAGACCAGTTTGCGTCGAAGGCATGAGATCGTAAATCAGAAAAGCACTGGCCAGGATGGTGTCACCCTATTTTCACAGGGGGAAAATATTCTGCATTTGCAATACTTGGAACGGTGAGCGGTTTTGATCTTGGGGGGTGATGCGACCGCCAAATCACAGGAGAACGATATGACCAGTAAAACGGTATTCAGCGTGTGCGGCATGTGTACAGTCCGCTGTCCCATCATGGCGGAAGTGGAAAACGGCGAGATCGCCTTTCTTCAGGGCAACCCGTATGCGGCGGGCATCGAGGGATCCATCTGCGCCCGGGGCGCGGCGGGAACCGCCCTGGTCCAGGACCGGGAACGGCCCCAGTACCCCATGATCCGGAACGGCAAACGGGGCGAAGGAGACTGGCGGAAGGTTTCCTGGGATGAAGCCCTGGACTATATCGTCGATAAGCTCAAGGACATCTTCGCGGAACACGGCCCCCGCAGCCTGCTGCTGACCGACCGGGGCGGTCCCTTCCGGGATTTCCACCGGGCCTTCCTCCGGGGGATCGGCACCCCCAACTACTGCAACCACGACGGCTCCTGCGCCCGGAACGTCCAGCACGCAGCCCTGTCGGTCTTCGGTTTTGGGCGCAAGGGCGTGGTCTACGATCTGAGAAACGCCAAGCACGTCGTCCTCCAGACCCGGAACCTGTTCGAGGCCATCAACGTCCGGGAGGTGAACGAACTGACCGACGCCATGGAGAAGGGGTGCAAGCTGACGGTCATCGACATCCGGTCCACCGTCTCCGCGGCCAAGGCCCACCATTTTTTCCAGGTACGGCCCGGCACCGATTATGCCTTCAACCTGGCGGTGATCCACGACATCATCCACAGCAAACTCTACGACGCCGATTTTGTCAAACGCCATTTCAAGGACTTCAACGAACTGGAAACCTTCATCAAGCCGTACACGCCCGAATGGGCCGAAGGGGAAACCGGCATCCCGGCGGACCGGCTGAAGGCCTGGGTCCGGGAGCTGGCCAAGGCCAAACCGGCGGTGCTGTGGCACCCGGGCTGGATGAACGCCCGGTACAAAGATTCCTTTTACATGTCGCGGTCCATCTACATCATCAACGCCCTGCTGGGGTCGGTGGGCGCCACGGGCGGCCTGCCCCTGGTCAACAAACCGGCGGACTACGGCCGCAAGGGGCTCAACCAGCTCATGGACCTTTACGGAAAACCCGATGAAAAACGGGTGGACGGCGCCGGATGGAAATACCCCCATTTCGAATCCGGACCGGGCTTGACCCATTTGGCCTACAAGGCCATCGAGAGCGAAGACCCCTACCCCATCAAATCCTACATCGCCTACCGGCACGATCCCCTCATGGGGTTTCCGGATCCCGACCATCTCAAGGGGATCTTCGACAAACTGGATCTCCTGGTGTCGATCACCTTTTCCTGGTCCGACACCGCCTGGTATTCCGACGTGGTGCTGCCCATGTCCCCCTACCTGGAACGGCAATGCGTCATCGCCACCAAAAACGACCTGCTCCCCTATTTTTTTATCCGGCGGCAGGTGGTGGAACCCCGGTACGACACCAAGTGCGACTGGGAAATCTTCTCCACGCTGTCCAAAAAAATGGGCCTCGACAAGCTGGTCTTCGACACCGTGGAGGATCTCTGGAATTTTCAACTGGAAGGCACGGGCGTCACGATCGAGGATTTCGACGAGACCGGTCTCGTCCTTCTGGGCGACGAACCCAAATACCGGGATGTCGCAGACCTCAAATTCAAAACCCCGTCCGGCAAGATCGAGATGATCAACGAGACCCTGGAAGGCCAGGGGATCCCGTCCTTGAAACCCTACGCATCGCCGACGGGACCCGGATCCGGCAAGTTCCGCCTCACCTTCGGCCGGTGCGGGGTCCACACCCAGGGGCACACGGTCAACAACCCCATGCTCTTCGAGCAGATGCCGGAAAACGTCCTCTGGATCAACGACAAGGAGGCGAAAAAGCTCGGCATCGAAGACAACGACCTGGTGGACGTCTCCAACAACGGTTATACCGAACAGATCCGGGTCAAGGTCACCGACCACATCCACCCCGAAGCGGTCTTCGTGGTCCACGGATTCGGCCACAAGCTGCCGGTGGAAAGCCGGGCTTTCGGCCGGGGACTGGCGGACAACAAATTCATGCCCAAGGGGCACGATATCTACGACAACGCCGGCGGCGCCGTGGCCTTTCAGGAACATTTCGTCTCGGTGAAAAAAGCGGCGGGAAACGTTTAACATTCTGAGGATAGAGATGAGCCACTACTACCTGCTTCAAGATACGAAAAAATGCATCGCCTGCCACGCCTGCGAGGTCCAGTGCAAGGTCAACAAATCCCTGCCCGTGGGGCCCCGGCTGTGCCAGGTCATCGCGGTGGGGCCGAAAATGGTCGCGGAATCGCCCCGGGCCTCCTATATTTTCATGCCCTGCTACCACTGTGAAAATCCCTGGTGCGTGCCCGCCTGCCCCACCGGCGCCATGCAGCGGCGGTCCAAGGACGGCATCGTCTTTGTGGACCAAAATCTGTGCGTTGGGTGCAAAAGCTGCATCGCCGCCTGCCCCTGGGGCGCCCCCCAGTGGAACGCCGAGACCGGCAAGGTGGTCAAGTGCGACTATTGCATGGACCGCATCGACCGGGGGCTCAAACCCGCCTGCGTAACGGTCTGCACCACCCACTGTCTCCATTTCGGGCGGACGGACGAAATGACCCAGATCCGACGGGAACGCCACGCCCACCAGGTGGCCTCCCTGGAACACAGCAGTTACTAGCGACACGAGGGGCGAACAATGGCTGAAACCATCAATTGCCCGGTCAGCAGGGCCGTCATCGACCTCCAGAACGCCCTTGACGCCGGCGGCTTGCAAAGCCCCCGGGACCGACGCATCGTGGAAGAGATCCTGGACCTTGTCAAGGATGTGGCCCAGGGCCGGGCCGGCGACGACCACATCCCGGCCCTGGAGACCCTGGCCGGCGAACTGAGGGAAAAAGGGAAAGATCCGCCCGCGGTCAAAACCGGCGACGACGTCTTCGCCGCCCTGGCCGAAAACGGCGAAGTGTTCCGGAGCCATCTGGAGACCCACAACTGCGCCACCGGCGACTGCATGCGGCTGGCCCCGGCCCCGTGCCAGATGGCGTGCCCGGCCGGCATCGACGTGCCCACCTACGTCACCCTCATCGGCAACGGAAAGGACGCCGAGGCCATTGAGGTCATCCGGCGGGACAACCCCTTCCCCTGGGTCTGCGGCCTGGTCTGCACCCGGCCCTGCGAATACATGTGCGTCCGGGGCCGGATGGACACCCCCATCTCCATCAAATTCCTCAAGGGGTTCGCAGCGGAACGGGCGTTGTCCCACCGGGAATACAAAAACCCGGAGAAGGCGCCCGACAACGGAAAGAAGGTCGCCGTCATCGGCGCCGGCCCCGGCGGCATGACCGCCGCCTATTACCTGGCCCTCAAAGGCTACGGCGCGACGGTCATCGAAGACCTGCCCATGGCCGGGGGCATGATGATGGTCGGCATCCCCCGGTACCGCCTCCCCCGAGAGGTGATCGACCGGGAAGTGGAGATGATCCGGGATCTGGGCGTCGAATTCCGGTTCAACACCCGGTTCGGCCGGGACGTCGATATGGATTCTCTCCGGAAAGAGGGGTTCAAAGCGTTTTTCTTCGCCATCGGGGCCCATCGATCCTTCGACATGAACATCCCCGGCGAGACGGATTACCCCGAGGTCCTTTCCTCTGTCGGATTTCTCAAGGCAGTGGCCCTGGGAGAGCGCCACCTGCCCGGCAAGCGGGTGGCGGTCATCGGCGGCGGCAACGTGGCCATCGACGCGGCCCGGACCAGCCTCCGCCTGGGCGCCGAAGAGGTGGTCATCGCCTACCGCCGGACCCACAACGAGATGCCGGCGGATGTGGAAGAGGTGGAGCAGGCCGAAGAGGAGGGAATCCGGTTCTCTTTCCTCACCGTCCCCGTCGAGGTGATGGGGGAAAACGGGCATGTGACCGGCCTCAAATGCCTGCGGGCGGAGCTGGTGAAGCGGGAAGGCAGCGACCGGATGTCGCCCAAACCCGTGGAGGGGAGCGATTTCGTCATGGACGTGGATGCGATCATCGTGGCCATCGGCCAGCGGGTGGACGTGGACTGCATGACCGACGGCCTCTGCGACCTCAAATGGACCCGGCGGACCACCTTCGACGTCAACCGGGTCTCCATGGAGACCTCCGAACCCGGCGTCTTCGCCGGCGGCGACGCCGTGACCGGCCCGGCCACGGTGGTAGAGGCCATCGGTGCCGGCAAGCGGGCCGCCGAGGCCATCGACCGGTATTTCGCCGGCATCCCCCAGCCCAAAATGCCCCCGGTGCCGGTGCGCCACCGGAGGGTCGAGCAGTTGATCGTGCCCGCCTCCACCAAAATGGCCCTGAAACGGCCCGAGATGCCGCTTCTCAACACCGACCGGCGGCGGGTCACCTTCCAGCAGGTGGAACTGGGGTATTCCGAGAACCAGATCCGTGAGGAGGCCCGGCGCTGCCTGCGGTGCGACATCTGCATGCGGTGCGGCAAGTGCGTGGAGGTCTGCCGGGACAAGATGGGGGTGGACGCCCTCCAGTTCGGCCACCTCGATTTCGACCATCCCGTCCCCACCGATTTCCGCCACACCGAGGATGTCTGCATCCTCTGCGGGGCCTGCGCCACCAACTGCCCCAACGACGCCATGCGGATCCAGGATGTGGACGGCGAGCGGGTCCTGTCCCTTTGCGGCACGATCCTCAACCGCCAAAAACTCCAGTACTGCCGGGAATGCGGCGCCGTCCTGGGGCCGGCCAAATACCTGGATTTCGTCCGACGCCGAACCCGGGGGGTGGCCCAGCGGACCGGCGATCGGGACCTGTGCGAAAAATGCGCGCGCCAGAAAGAAGCCGAGAAACTTCAGACCGAAGGGGCCGTTCCGGTCGGACCGGGGGCGCGGCCGACCCGTCGATGACTTTCTGAACCGGTGATTTGCGCGGATTCTCCTTATTTCGCTGATGCTTGAAGATGTTTGGCGTTGACGGGCCGTCGGTTTCGGGATAAATTTTAATTGTGACGGTCCCGGACCGTTTGCGAAATCGGCTCAATCAGCCTGAATCGGAGGGTAAGAACCGAAGACAAAGGAGATGCGCCATGCCATCTTTTCGGAAAGGCCAGAAAGTCGAAATCTTCCAGAAGTCCCAAGATGAAAGCTGGGATCCTTACATGAACGAATACATCGGCCGCCACGGCATCGTGGTGGACCCGGACACCTCCATCAATGATCCCGACGCCCTGGTGGAGGTGAGTATCGAGGGCAAGGGGACCCACCGGCTGCCCCAGGATTGCCTCCGGGAGCTGGAGTAGCCGCCTTGTCCATCGCCATCACCGTTGCCGGCCGGGAAGAAACGGTCGAGCAGGGGGAATATCTGCTCACCGTTTTGCGACGGCTGGGAAAGCGGATCCCGGCCCTTCCCGGAAAAGCGCCCCCTCTTTCCCCGGCCTTCCAACCGGAAGCGTCCTCATGAACGGCCCCTTTTTTTGTCGATGACCGGGCATTCCAGGGGCGCAAAGCCGTCGATCCGGCAAGCGACCCGGTCGCCGTGGTTGATGCTCGCCGCCCGCGGCGTGCCGGTGGAGAGGATGTCGCCGGGTTGCATCTTCATCACTTTGGAATGGAAGGAAACCAGGAAGTCCGGCGGAAACGTCATGTTGGACACGACATTTTCCCCATGGACGGTGCCGTTGTGGAGGGTGGCGACACGGAGCGCCATCACATCGTCGATCTCATCCGGGGTGACCAGCTCGGGACCGAAGCAGAAAAAGCTTTCGAAACTCTTGGCCAGGGTCAGGTACCGCGGGTTCCGCCGGAGAATGTCTTCGGCGGTCATGTCGATGATGGTGGTAAAACCCGCGACAACGCTCAGCCAGTCTTCCCGTTCGACATCGACGCACTCCCTGCCGAAAATGACGCCCAGCTCGGCTTCGGCCGTGGTGCGTTGGGATTGCAACGGAATCTTGATTTCGTCGCCGGGCCCGATGATGGTGGTATCGGGTTTGAAAAAGCTGGCCGGTTCCGTGTCCGGCGCTTTTTCGGACAGGTCGGCGGCATGGTCGACATAGTTCAGGCCGATGCCGAAAATTTTTCTCGGGCGACGGTAAAGCGGTCCGAACCGCGCGTCGGCAACGGGAATGGCGTCTGAGGAACATCTTTCAACCTGCCCCGCTCCTTCGGATCGGTACCACTCATTCAGGTCATCGAGCTGACGGTTCCGGAGGATGGCGAGGATATCGGTCGACCAGGTCGTCCCGAGTCTCTCGTTGATGGAGGCGATGGTGTACACCAGATGATTCCGGACGATGCCGGCGGTCTCAAGCCCTTTGATTCGGATGGTGGCCAATCTCATGCGATTCCCCCTTTGATCCAAACGCCGGCGGCATTTCGGCCGCCGGCGGAATAATTTGCCGTAAATCCAAGTGGGTCCATACCATTTTTCGCGCGGCAGGTCATTGCCTTTCAAACCGGACACTGGATGGGGAAGAAACCCCGGTGGTGGACGGGGTCACCGATCCACCCGCCAGTCCGCCACCCAGGGATACCCGAAAAACCCGGCCCGGACCGTCAACCGGACCGGCAGACCCCGGGAGAAATGGCCCCGGGGCCGGTCGAATCCGGCCGTCCGCCGGCCGTTTACGGTGAAGCGGATTTTTTTGCCGCCGCGGCCTTTGGTATAGGTTTCGAGCACCGTCCCCCGCATCTCCACGGCCCTTGAATCGTCCAAAAAGCCGTTGGCGACGTAAAGACCGCCCACGGTGGCCGGGAAAAAGGCGGGCAGCGCCAGGAGCAGGACCATCCCGATGGTCAGGTGGCGGTCGGTCCGGCGGC
>CAYPCE010000198.1:0-7087 GCA_964409085.1 uncultured Desulfobacteraceae bacterium
TCTTAATCGATCGGCAGAAGCCGTCTGCTCCGACGCATCCAATCGTCGGGGCCACAAATGACCAACTGAAAAACCTACATAGAAAACGAACAAGCCACGAAGGCCGATGCTCCCGCAGGGGGCGGCGCTTTTGTGGCTTTTTTTATTGGTTCGGACTCGAGTCCGCGCCACAGGATTCTTTGTCAAACCCGATACTCGAGCCTGCTGCGGGCGATGTGAACCTGCGCATGGGCGGTTCTTCACGTCCCCCCGACCGGTCAAAGAAATAAATTCGTTTTAATTTCAATGCGTTTATTGGATCAACAAGTAATTTTGAAGAAAGGAGACGCAAAGTGAAATGTTTGATGGAAGCGCAGACGGGCGCCAAAGGATTCCGATTGCGGACTGCTGGGATGGCGCTACTGATTCTCATGGTCCTTTTGCGTGCGGGGGCTATCGCCGAAACCGACACGGAAGCCGGGGGCGCCGCGTACCAACTCGAACCCGTGACCGTCATGGTGCCGCAAGAGGGTGTGGAAATCACGGTCGACAAGACGATCATTCACATGGAACAAGCCAAAAAGGCAGGCAATATCCGGAACCTGACCGATGTCCTGAAGGAAATCGGCGCCGTTGACGTGCAACGCATCAATCCGCTGATTTCCAGCCCTGGGGACGAGGTGTCCATTCGCGGCCTCAACGAAGGGCGTCTCGTTATCGAAATCGACGGCCGCCGCATTAACCACACAGGGCACTTCGGCCGATATATCGTGGACTGGTCGACATTAAACATGGACGACATTGAACGCATAGAAGTTATCCGTGGCGGTCATTCGGTTCTGCACCCGTTCGCAATAGGCGGCGTGATCAATCTCATTACGAAAAAGGGCGTCAAGACGGAGGACGCCAAGCCCAAGGTGGTTTTCGGGGGCGGATACGGCTCTTATGATACGTTTTGGATCCGAAGCGCCCTCAGCGGAGGAATGAATAACCGCGTGAGCTACCATTTTTCCGCAAGCACGCAGGAAACGGATGGGTATCTAAGGAATAACTTTCAAAAAAACAACAGTTTCAACGGTCATCTGAACTTTTACCTCCCTGCCGACGCCACCTTATCCCTGGGGGTCAAATACAGTGATGTGAAATACGGCTATCCCGTGGTGAACGATCCATCAAGATCGGACTTCGACGACGACTATCCGGATTTTTTTCCCACGGCCGACCAACTCAGACATGTTCCGCCGACTTTTCAGATCGCCGGCCCGCCCGATCCCCATTGGGAGAAACATACATCCTATCTCGATGCTGTTTTCGACATTCCACTAGGGACGGGCGAATTGAAGCTCCACGGGTTTATGACCAGCGGTCGGAGGTGGAATCACTATTACCGGGGCGAGAATTTCATAGAAGACTTCAGCGACGACGAAACCCGCGGCATCATTGCCGAGTATCGCAACTTCGAATTGTTCGACAATCACAGCCTGACCTTCGGCGCCGAATACCAGGAACTCGGCCAACCCGCGGAAAACCCGAATATATACATTGTAAAGTCCTTTTACGTCCAAGATGTTATTCGATTGGGTTCCCGCTGGAGAATTACCCCTGGCATCCGCTATTACCACATCGATAAAGATGTCTACTACCCATGGTTCGAAACCGGCGGAACCGAGCCGGCTTTCCCCACAGCAGGCAAAACGAAAACCGATGAAGACTGGTTCCCAAGCCTTAAGGTGGATTTTCAGGTCGCCGACAGCACCGCTCTGTATGCGGCGGTCAGCCGATCATACCGTCTGCCCTGCCCATGAGATTACTACTGGTGGGCGCGGTGCGCCGACGAAAACAACCCCTCTCTGGAAGCGGAATCTGCGTGGGAATATGAAATTGGCATCATTCAGGATTTTAAACCTCTGACCATCAGGGGCGCTCTGTTCCACTACGACATCGAAGACTTTATCAACGACAACGGCATTACGGCCCCAGGGGCGGGTCTCGGGAGCAACTGTCTTTACAATACCGATCATTTCCGGCTTTACGGGGGGGAAATCGAACTGGCCTTGGCTTTGAAAGATTCGTTTCGGGCAACAGCCGCTTACGTTTACCAGGATTACGATGTAACGGACGCGGGCTTCGAACAGGATTGGACCTATTACCTGCCGGCGGTTTTGCCCAACCACAAAATCAAGGTTTTAGCCCAGTATCGACTATGGGAAGACGGCTGGTTGCTGGCGAGCGCCCGCTATGTCGGAGAACGGGAAGCTCAAAAAGGCGAAAAGCTGGACGAATACGCCACGCTGGATTTGGGGATTTCGCAGACATTTCATTTCCATGGAACCCGACATAAGGTCGAACTGTTTTGCAATAACCTCACCGGCACGAACTATCAGGAACAGGCCGGATACGAGATGCCGCGCCAGGTGCTTGGTTTCAAAATGACAATGGAATTTTAGGAGGCCGGATTACAGGGGGGGGCATGGAAGCGGAAATTTGTCAGGCAGGTTCGGGCGTTCCATTGCATCGAGGCCGTCCGGATGTGGCCCAACGCCGCGATCTGGAAGAGGGGGCCGGTTTTTCCGAACGCCGAAAGATGTATTTTATGCTGACGCTCCTTGGCGCTCTTTTGCTGACGGCGGCCTTTGCCATGACGCGGGGCGCCTACGACATCGCCGCCGGAAAAATCTTCGGCGTGATGGCGGCGCATCTTGGGTTGCCGGGCGGGGCTGAGCAGGTGAACGCCCTCCATCACACCATTATTTGGAATCTTCGCTTACCGAGAATCCTTCTGACCATCCTGGTGGGCGTGGGGCTCGGCTCAGCCGGCGCCGTCTTCCAGGGGTGCTTTAAAAATCCGCTGGTCGAGCCCTACATCCTCGGGGTTTCATCGGGGGCCGCCTTCGGAGCGGCCCTGGGGATCGTAATGCCTGCCTTTATCCTTTCTCTTCAGGCGTCTGCATTTGTTTTCGCTCTGGCCGCTGTTTTGATCACCTACTGCCTGGGCCGCATACGGGGCGAAACGCCCGTCGTCACGCTCATTCTGGCCGGCGTAATTGTCGGGTCCGTCTTTTCGGCCCTGGTTTCCATTCTCAAGTACGTGGCTCAGGACACGGCTTTGCGTGAAATCGTTTTCTGGCTGATGGGAGGATTTTATTACGCCACATGGCAAGATGTGGGCGTCATCGCCCCTGTTGTTATGTTGTCTTTCGCCTGGCAGTGGTCGTTGGGCTGGAAACTGAATGTGCTGTCTTTGGGGGACGAGGAAGCGCGAACCCTGGGCGTTTCCCCTGAAAGATATAAGCTGACGCTGATCATCCTGGCCACGCTGTGTACCGCCGTTTCCGTATCGGCCGTGGGCATTATCGCCTGGGTGGGATTGATGGCGCCTCATGCGACGCGGATGATGATCGGACCCGACAACCGCTTCGTCATTCCCGCCTCGGCGATGATCGGCGCCGTCTATCTGCTCATCTGCGACACCTTGGCGCGCACCCTCACTTCAGCGGAGATCCCCATCGGCATTCTCACCTCTCTTTTGGGGGCGCCCTACCTTTTTTATCTCCTGCGGGCAAAAGGCAACATCATAGCAAGTTAGGAAAACATCATGAAGAAAGGCAAACTGTATGTAGTCGGCACGGGCCCGGGCGGCCCCCGCCAGACGACGCTCGAAGCCCTGGAGTGCTTGAAAGCGGCTGACGCGGTTCTTTGCTCCGAGGCAACATTTCAGACATTCCAGGATTACATCGGGACCAAACCCGTTATCTGCGATCCCTGGGCAGGTCTTTTCGATTATAAAGGCAGACCATGGCGCGACATCGCGCGTTCCGACAGGGAAACCATCGAATTGTTCAGGAAAGAGAGAGTTCATATTCGTGAAAAAATCTTGCATGACATCAGAAAAGAGATGGCGGCGGGGAAAAACGTCGCTTTGATCGAAACGGGCGATCCATGTCTGTTCGGTCCTTCACACTGGTTCATCGAGGGGTTCCGCGAGGAGGAAGTGGAAATCCTTCCGGGCGTGGGCTGCTTCCCGGCGGCCATGGCCGCACTTAAAAAGTCGAGCATTCCCAGCTATGACGCCCGATTTGTTATGCAGACCGCCCCCATGTTCTTGTTCGAGGATGGGGAAAAGACCGATGAATTCTTCGATACCCTGCCCCCTTCCGCCTGCACGCTGGTGTTTTACATGGGGCTGTGGAACCTGGACGGCCTGATGACGACCCTTAGAAAAAAATGGCCGGCAGATTTGCCGGCGGCCATCGTTTATCATATCGGATCCGATGAAAAGCAACGGGTTGTCAAAGGGCGGCTCGGAGATATTTCGGACAAAGCGCGGGACATAGAAGAAGACTTCGCCGGTTTGATCATTGTCGGGGAGTGCCTGCAGGGCAACGGCGGGTATCGCGCAAAAGTGGAAAACCAGGTGCGGATCTGAAGGGGCGACATTGCTGCAAATCAAAAACCTTTATTTCGACTACGGCAGCGCCCCGGTTCTCGAAGATGTTTCCTTCCAGGTCGGGGATGGAGAAATGTGCGGGCTTTTCGGTCCCAATGGATCGGGCAAGACCACGCTTTTCAAGTGCTGCCTGAGATTTTTCAAAACACGGCAAGGATCGGTGCTCATGGGCGGCGTCGATATCCGGAATCTGACCTTCGGGGAGCTGGCCAGGCGGGCCGCCTACGTCCCTCAGGAGCACAAACCGCCTTTTCCCTATCTGGTCAGGGAAGTGGTTCTGATGGGGCGGACGCCCCACTTGAAACGGGCCGCCTTCGGCATCGGCAATCGAGACAAGGCGAAGGCAATGGATGCCCTCCGGCTGCTCGGCATCGCCCATCTTGCAGACCGCCCCTACAGTCGGTTGTCCGGCGGTCAGCGCCAGATGGTTCTCATCGCCCGGGCCATCGCTCAGGAAACCGGGCTTATCTTTCTGGACGAACCCACTTCCGCCCTCGATTTCAGCAATCAAATCAAGATATGGAGAATCCTGCAAGACATCGCGCGACGGGGAGTCAGTATCGTGGCGTGCAGCCATGATCCAAATCATGTCTCCTGGTTTTGCGACAAAGTGGTGGTGTTAAAAGAAAAAAAAATTTTGGATTCCGGTCCCCCTTCTCAGGTGATCACCCAAACCGTTCTGAACGAAATTTACAGCAATATCTGTACGGTGGGGTCGTTGGACGGGGTTCGAATCGTATTGCCAAAGCATGTGCGTCCCCAACGTAAGGAAGGAGGCCGTGCAGTGCAAACGCGGAAGGAAACGGAGGGTTGATTTGCATAGGAAACATTTTGCGCTTTGTTTTAAAATGGTCGGGGTTTTTTGTCTGGTGTCGTGGAGTTGCCTGACCGGCGGCGTCGCCGGAACGTCTTCGACGGAAGCGGGAGACTTTCGCACCATCATCGATCACAGGGGGGCCTCGGTCAGGATTCCCGCAAAGATCGAGCGCGTTGTGACCATCAGCGACGGTCTCATCGAAGGGGTCATGACCGCTATCGGCGTTGAGGACGCCATCGTGGGCTTGGGGTCCTCCTGCATACCCAAGCACTGGGAATACACCTATCCGACAGTCAGCGGGGAACACTATTCCTATAAAGAGGGAATGAATACGGTAACATATCTAAATCCTCGATTCATGGACCTGCCGCTGGTGGCCGAATCCGGAACCGGCGTCAATTATGAAACACTTGCATCCTTGCATCCCGATGTGGTGATCCTTCGCATCGGCGCATGCATGTTGGGCGCCGACGATGAAAAAACACGGAAATCGATTCGGATGATCGAGTCTCTCGGATTGCCGATAGTCGTTTTGCGTGGGCCCGACATGTTCGACGAACCTCACTTGGAGACCTTGTCCAGGGAGATTCGGATCATTGGCGGCATTTTCGGAAAAGAGGACGAAGCGTCGAAACTTGCCGACTATCTGGCGGGTCAGGTCCAAGAGATTGAGCGCCGAACAAAAGGGATCCAGGAAACGGCCAAGCCGCGCGTTCTTTTGCTTGGCCTGTCTCCGAAGGCGCGGGATGCGGGCGGTGCGGGGCATGTGCGAGGAATGGGAACCATGGAGTCCTACTTTGTGGAAGAACTCGTGCATGCACGCAACGCCTATGAAGGCAAAGGGGCGTGGAACATCCTGAGCGCCGAACAGATCATGGCCATTGACCCCGACGTCATCATACTCATAACGTCATGGGGATACCATCCGCCGCGGGAACTCTACGAAGCCCCCTACTACCGCCATCTCAACGGGTTGAAAGCTGTGAAAAACCGTCGGGTGACGGCGTTGCCCTGGACCCCGTGCAATTGTCAACGACGCCTTGAATACCCCATCGATGCGATGGTCATCGCCAAGGCCGCCTATCCCGACCGGTTTTCAGACGTGGACATTGCTTCATGGCTTCTTGAGTTTTACCAGAATGTTTACGGCGTGGACAAGCAAACGGCCCGGGCGCTCCGATCCGTTCAATGGATGGACTGGACGACGGAAAGATAAATCAAATGACAAATCCATCGTTCGAGGCTTCGCATCCGGATACAACGGCCGTGGCGGACCAGGCGGCATTCTTCGACAGCCGGGCCGAATCCTGGGAGGAGACCTGCTACCCGCCGGCGGTTCGGGAGAAGTTGCAGGCATTGATCGCCCGATTTAAAGTGCGGGACGGGGAACGGGTTCTGGACCTGGGAACCGGCCCCGGGGTGTTGATCCCCTATCTGAAGCGGCGCTTGGGCGAAAACGGCGGTCTATGCGCTGTAGATATCTCTTACCGAATGGTCCGACTGGCCCGGCAAAAACGGTTGAGCCCGAAAGATCTGGTCCTTCGGGCCGACGCCCACCGCCTGCCATTTAAAACCGGCACATTCCACCGGACCATCTGCTTTGCCGCGTTTCCCCATTTCCATGACCCTGCCGCCGCCCTCGGCGAGATGGCCCGGGTGACAGTCGCAGGCGGCGCTGTTCTCGTCGCCCATCTCATGAGCCGGCGGGAGTTGACCGCCCACCACGCCGCACACTCGCCCGTGGCCAAGGATGTGTTGCCGGATGCGCCGGAAATGACGCAGCTTTTCGCTGACGCCGGTCTTTCGGTACCGGACATCGTGGATGCGCCGGGAATGTACCTCGC
>CAYPCE010000199.1:0-7020 GCA_964409085.1 uncultured Desulfobacteraceae bacterium
ATCTCGTCGAGCATGAAAACGGGATTGTTGGACTCGGCCCGGCGGATGCCCTGGATGATCCGGCCCGGCATGGCGCCCACGTAGGTGCGGCGGTGGCCCCGGATTTCGGCCTCGTCCCGGACCCCGCCCAGGGAGATGCGGACGAACTTCCGGCCCAGGGCCCGGGCGATGGACCGCCCCAAAGAAGTCTTGCCGGTCCCCGGCGGGCCCACGAAGCAGAGGATCGGTCCCTTGGATTCCGGGTTGAGCTTCCGGACGGCCAGGTATTCGATGATCCGCTGTTTGGCCTTTTCCAGGCCGTAATGGTCCTCGTCCAGGACCTTCCGGGCCTTTTTGATGTCGAGCACGTCCGGGGTGGATTCGTTCCAGGGCAGGGTGGTGATCCAGTCGAGGTAGGTGGAGACCACCGTGTATTCCGACGCCGACGGATGCATCCGCGACATCCGCTTCAGCTCCCGCTCGGCCTCTTTCTTGGCCTCTTCGGGCAGGTCCTTTTCCTCGATCTTGGTCCGGTATTCCTCCACCTCGACGCTGGTTTCGTCCTGCTCCCCCAGTTCCTCCTGGATCGCCTTAAGCTGTTGACGGAGGTAGTATTCCTTCTGCCGCTGATCCATGTCCCCTTTGACCTGGGTCTGGATCTTATCGCCCAGCTCCAGAATCTCCACCTGGTGGTTCACCTGACGGTTGACCTCCCGGAGCCGATCTTTGACATTGAGGGTCTCCAGGATCTTCTGTTTTTCTTCAGCCCCCGTGTTGATGGTGGAACCGACCATGTCGGCCAGAACCCCGGGTTCGTCGACGGATTTGGCCATGGACGACATTTCGTCGGGCAGCCCGGGAGAGAGTTCGACGATGCGGCGGAACTGGTCCAGAACGTTGTTTTTCAGGGCCTCCACCTCGTTGTCGCTGACGTCTTCGTCCTGGAGATGTTCGATGCGGGCCCGGAAATAGGGTTTGGTCTCGATGAATTCGGTGATCCGGAAACGGCCCAGCCCCTGGACCAGGAGCTGGGCCCGTTCATCCTCGTTTTTGGCCATCTTCATGATCAGGGCGCTGGTGCCCACGGTATGGAGATCGTCCGGGCCAACCTCCCGCTTCTCCCCGGGTTTGCGGCCCACCGTGAGCCCGATCATCCGGTCCTTGTTCATGGCCTCATCCACGAGTTTGACCGATTCCCCCTGCATCACCACCAGGGGGAGCACCATCTTTGGGAAAAGGGCGGAATCGAAAATGGGCAGGATGGGGAGCGTGTCCGGCAAATTGTCTTTATCGACTTCCATATCTGGATTCGGCGATTGCGGCATGTTATCTCCAAAATCGGTTAACGGTCACAGGGGAACAGGGGGCTGCCACGGGGGTTGGATAGAACCGATCATCCCTCGGAAATGGGGACTTTGCAGACCCGTTCCCGGTCCCGGGGCTTTTTGGCGAGCCGCACGGTCAGGAAGCCGTTGGAAAAGGTGGCCGTTGCCTTTTCAGGATCGATGGGGACGGGCAGAAAAAGCATCCGTTCGAACCGGCCATACTGGATTTCCGCCAGCCGGTAGGTGGTGTTTTCGTTTTTGGGTCCGGAGGGACGATCACCGGAGACCTTCACGGCCCGGCTGCTGATTTCGACCTCCAGGTCATCTTTCTCCACGCCGGCGACCTCCGCCAGCACCACGATCTCCTGGGGGGTCTCGTAAATGTCCATCTGGGGCCGCCATGAGCGCTGGGACAGGCGGAAAACCGGGCTCATGGACCGGAACATGCCCTGGATGGTCTTCTCGAAATCACAATCGAACTGTTCCAGTTCATCGCCAAAGCGTATTTTGATGTAATCCATTCTCGGCTCCTGGGGTCAACGCGGAAATCGTCCATCCACCATGATGTACGCCACTTCCTACCATTGAATCGCGGGTTTGTAAAGACGCCCCGTGACGGAGGCGCGCCGGCGGGGGTCACCCGGTACGCGGATCAGTCGTCGAAATCGCCCTTGGGACCCTTGTCCGACTGGATGGGCGCGTTCTTCCGGATCTTCTCTTCGGTCCAGTCGTCGGGGGTTTCGATGCGCTCGGCCTTTGGCCCCGGATCGTATGAGCCGGCCTTGAGGATGGCGTCGATGGCGATGTCGGCCGTGTCCGTTGCGTTGAAGACGTTGGCGATCATGTTGTAGGCGAAGTCTTCCACGGCCTTGACCATCCGGTCCCGGACGGCCGCCGACTGGCCCAGGATCTTGTTTTCAAAGGGAAGGTTGAGTTTCTTGTAATCGCCCTTTTTCCATCCCTTGGACTCGGCGTAGGCGACCATTTCTTTCCAGAGGTCCTCTTCCACGCCCTGTCCCGCGACCTTGCTGAAATTCCCCCCGCCGTCGAGGATGGCGTTGCCGTAGTCGTTGACCTCCACGCCCCAGGAGATCATCTGGAGGGCGGTGGCCACGTTGGCCTTGGTGGTTCGGGTGGTTTGGGCGATGTTCCGGAGCCGGTCGGAGCTGTTGCCGGACGTGCCGTGCTGGGCCCCGGAAACCTTGTAGGGGGTCAGGGTTTCGTGGATTTCGGCGGTCAGGTCCACCTGAATGCCCGTGTCGCTCTCCTCGATGCCGTGACTGGTGCCGTTGTTGAGGGCGATCCAGTTGGGGAAGATGCCGTGGGCGTTGAGCCCTTTGATCAGGTAGGATGCCTCCTCCACGGTGGAGAGGCCCGCCTTGCCTTTGATTTCCCCCACCTCGGTCTCGTAGCCGGCCCATTCAGGAACGAGTTTCTTGAGACGGATGCTGGTGAGCAGGTTGTCGTCGTCAGGCATGTGGGAGGCGTCCAGGGCGATGGAGGTGATCCCGAAATCGAACAGCGACGGGATCTCCTTTTCCGCCGGGCCAATGTCGGCTTCCTTTTTGATACCGTAATGGTCCGCGTGGACGGCCACCGGCACCGTGATCCCCATCTCGTTGCACAGGGCGTCCACCTGCCGGGCGATGTTCCAGTAGTTGACCGCGCAGTAGGCCCCGGCGCCCCCCTCGGACCGGGCGATCTCGACGATGAGCACGGAATTGGCCCGCTGGGCCGCTTTCAAAGCGCCCCGGATCACGATATGGTTTCGGCCGTTGGCGGCCAGGCAGATGGCTTTCCCTTTGGCGAGCATGGCCAGATCGATGTATTTCCCGCTCACCAGCAGGGCCTGGGAATTGGGAAAGAGCTTCTGAACATTGGGCGTGCGTCCCACCTGAAGGGCTTTGTTGAAATCCGTCATGCCGACCTCCTTGTGCTGTTAGATGTCTCGTTCTTGCAGCGTTTCGTCATTCGTGTCATATTCATCGCTTATATCATGATTGCCGGATCGGACCAAGTCCAGAATTTCCCGCACACGGGCCCTATCCTCCGGCAGGGCGCGGATTTCGCCCCATCCCTTTTGCATCTGAAACAGGCCGTCATAGGCCGTATCGTGATAGGACCGGATCATGTGGGGAATCTCCTCCTCCTCCATGATGGAGGCCGCCACCTGGGCCTCGAAGGGGCTTTCCAGAACCGCCACTTTTTCAAAAACCTGCGCATCGTCCTTTTCCATGATGACCGCCTCCTTTCCGCTGACCGTTGGGGGCTTGCCAAAAGCCGGTGTCTGGTTTTATAGTGGGATCAGTGTAACCACGAAACCATGCAAATGCAAAGGAGTATCCGCATATGTGGGACAAAACCCGACGGTTTCCCGATCTGCCCGCCCCCGGAAAAGAACGCCGACCACAGCCCGGCGGCGCCGGCCGCGTGCGCCGGATGGACCCGTCTTACGGCAACGGCTTCTTCACGTACCGCTATTCCTACCGGTCCATCGCCACCGACGGGGAAAAGACCTATGTGACGGGCCGGGAGGGGCGGTTCGAAAACGGCAAACTCGAAACCGAAGAATTCGAAGGAACCATCGGCGCGGATGCCTTTACCGGCGCCATCGCTCAAATGCAAAAAATGATGACCCGGCAGATGGAACTGTTTTTCAAGCCCTTCTCCATGTTTTTGCCGTATGACGACGACGAGAAAAAGGGGCGGCCCTGAATGGGCCTTCCCCGGGAAAGGAACCGCCCTATGGAACGAACGGTGATCGGAAACACCGGCCTCGAGGTATTTCGCATGGGGTTCGGCGGCATCCCCATCCAACGGGTCGGCGAAGCCCAGGCTGTCGAAACCGTCCGCCACGCTGTGGAACGGGGCGTCGATTTCATCGACACCTCCCGGATGTACACCAACAGCGAGCACCGGATCGGTATGGCCCTTCAGGGGCTCCGAAAACCGGTGATCCTGGCGTCCAAAACCCCGTCCCGCACCCATGACGGCGTGCTGAGCGACCTGGAGGAGAGCCTGCGGCAACTCCGGCGGGGAACCATCGAGATCTACCAGCTTCATCTGGTCCGGGACGACGCCGACTACGAGAAGGCCATCGCGCCGGGCGGCGCGCTGGACGCCCTCCGGGCGGCGCGGGACGCCGGCAAAATCGGCCACATCGGCATCACCACCCACAGCCTCGATCTGGCGGAACGGATCATCGACGAAGGGCTTTTCCAAACGATCATGGTCTGCTTCAGCTTCCTGGAGCCCGACGCCGAACACCGGATCTTCCCCAGGGCCCGGGAGAAGGGCATCGGCGTCATCGCCATGAAATCCTTCAGCGGCGGCGTCATCGAACGCACCGATCTGGCGTTGAAATACGCCCTTTCCCGCTCCGATGTGGTCCTCATCCCCGGCGTCGAAGACATTGAAAAATTCGACCGGAACTGGTCGGTATTTGAAAGCGGCGAATACACGCTGACGGAAGCGGACCTGGCCGAGATCGAATCCGTCCGCCGGGCCTTCGACAAAAACTTCTGCCGCCGGTGCGATTACTGCCAGCCCTGCACCGAGGGAATCTCCATCCAGACTGTTTTGGGCATCCCGTCGGCCGTCAACCGCTTCGGCCCGGCCATCCTGGAAAAAGACTTTTTCGCCCACGCCATCGACCTGGCCCGCAACTGTTCCGAGTGCAGAGAATGCGTCGAACGCTGCCCCTACGATCTGCCGATTCCGGAATTGATTCAGGAAAATTTGGCGTGGCTGGATGAGCGGCTCTGATCGGTTCCATTTTATAAACGACAGGAAAAGAAAGGAACTACTGAATGAATCTCACACGCGCAATTCTTCTCTCGACGCTCCTGCTGATGCTCGCCGCGGCCGGATGCACCAGTTCAATGGAAAAACTGATGACCGCGGCCCAGAAGGGCGATGTGGAAGCGGTCAAAGCGCAATTGGCGGAGGGCACGCCCGTCGACACGCCGGACCCCACCGGTTCGACCGCGCTCCTTTACGCCGCCGGCAAAGGCCACGCCGAACTGGTGGAACTGCTGATTTCCGAGGGGGCCGACGTCAATGTGAAAGACAACGAAGGGTTCATGCCGCTTCATGCGGCGGTGGGCGCGGGGAAGCCCGGGATCGTCGGGATGCTCCTGAAAAACGGCGCCGATGCGGAGGCCACTTTCCGAGGCATCACGCCCCTGGCGGTGGCGGAGCGGAAGGGCAACGAGGCGATCGTGGCGATGCTCAAGGACGCTCTGGGGATCGTCGAACCGCCGCCTGAACCCGAACCGGGTCCGGAGGCGGAATCGGACGCGGCGCAGACCGATGCGCCGGAGGAGGCCGCTCCCACGGAATAGCCCTCAAATCAGGATTTTTATGATCGATCAAAGATAGCCGGGATGGGCACCGCCCATCCCGGCTATCTTTTTGGGTCCCGGCGTCCTGATGGGGGTCAGGCGTCGATCACCGCCAGGGCTTCTTCCCGGTAGGCGTCCATGATGTAAGGGATGTTGGTAACTTTGGCGCATTCTTCGGTGAGAGACGCCAGTTCCCGGCGGGTGATGAGGTGGGTCCGCCATTTCCGGGAGCCGGCCATGAGCTGTTGCAGCCCCACCCGGAGCTTTTCCGAGGTGCTGTAGACGCCCACGGCGCCCAGCGGAAAGTTTTCAACCTCGTCGCCGTACTGGGACCGGAGTTTTTCGTAGGTGACGAAGATCTCCTCTTTGGAGGTGCCGTATTTGGAGACCGTGGACGGAAGGCCCCCGTCTTCGCCCTTGAGCCAGCGTTCGATGTTCTTGCCCACCATGCCCGGAATCATCAGGGCCCGCCCCATGCAGACGGCTTTGCAAAACGGCGCGCCCAGGGCCAGGGCCTTGAAGATGTGATCTTCGGATGAAAACCCGCCGGCAAAGGCGATGTCCGGCACAAAGGCTCCTTTTTGGGCCAGCCGGAGGCAGAGTTCATAGGCCATGGCGTGGAGGTAGATGGCCGGGATGCCCCATTCCGACATCATCCGCCAGGGGCTCATGCCGGTGCCGCCGGGGGCCCCGTCGATGGTCAGGAGGTCGATGCGGGCGTCCGACGACCAGCGGATGGCCATGGCCAGTTCCCGCATGGGGTAGGCGCCGGTTTTGAGGGTCACCCGCTTGGCCCCCAACTGCCGCACCCGGTCCACCTCCCGCATGAACCCTTCCTGGTCCAGGAATCCCACCCGGGAATGGCGTTCGAACTCTTTGATGGAGCCGTCCCGGTAAGCGATCTGGTTGGAGGGCCGGTCCGGGTCCGGCGTCACGATGTAGCCGCGCCGGGCCAGTTCCATGGCCCGGTCCAGGGAATCCACCTTGATCTCGCCGCCGATGGACTTGGCGCCCTGGCCCCATTTCAATTCGATGGTCTCCACCCCCAGCTTCTCGATAACGTATTCGCCCACGCCCAGCCGGGTGTCCTCCACGTTCATCTGGACCATGATGTCACCGTAACCGGAATGGTACCGACGATATTCCTCCACCCGGCGGCGCATGTCCGGCGACTCCACCACCTTGCCATGCCCGTCAATTTCCAGTTGGGGATCGATGCCGCACACGTTCTCCCCGCAGACCAGACTGATGCCGCTGATGGCGGCCCCCACGGCGAAATGGCCCCAGTTTTTGCG
Source organism: uncultured Desulfobacteraceae bacterium (assembly GCA_964409085.1). Classification (GTDB taxonomy): domain Bacteria; phylum Desulfobacterota; class Desulfobacteria; order Desulfobacterales; family JAABSP01; genus JAABTD01. The sequence goes on from CAYPCE010000199.1 coordinate 6,943, forward strand.
GGCGATCTCCGTGGACCCCAGGGCGCCGGTGAACATGGGGATCTTCATCTTGATCTTTTCCGTGGCCCCGTACCAGGT
>CAYPCE010000200.1:0-6990 GCA_964409085.1 uncultured Desulfobacteraceae bacterium
ACGGATATATCATCGCCGGCGATTCGGGCATGCTCTTCAACACCCTCCACCGGGAGGGCTCGAACATGGCCATGGTGTCGGGAAAGGCGGCGGCCGAAACCATCCTGGAGGCCCGGGAAAAACTGGATTTCAGCCGGTCGGCCCTGGCGGGCTACACCCGGCGGCTGGAGAACGATTTCGTGCTGAAGGATCTGAAGAAATACCGGCGGTTCAACGCCTTTCTCCACCGCCGCAAGGAGATCTTCACCACCCTGCCCCCGGCCGCGGGGTCCGCGGCCCGGGAGATGCTCACCGTGGACGGGGTCCCCAAAAAAGAGAAACAATCCGCCATCTGGCAAAATCTGAGGAAAGATCACTCCCTGCTGGGGCTGTTGCGCCTCCTCCGGGATGCGGTAAGGAGCGTGTAATGGGCGCGACCATCGAAGACAAGCTGTTTCTCGACCGGTTCAACGTGGCCGACGATTCCCATCTGAAGATCAAAGACGACGACACCTGCACCAACGCCTGCGAAGAAAAACCCTGCCTGTATCTGTGCCCCGCCAACGTCTACCGGCTGGAAAACGACCGGATCAGCGTCAACTACGAAGGCTGCCTGGAATGCGGCTCCTGCCGCATCGGCTGCCCCCATCTCAACATCGAATGGCGGTTTCCCACGGGGGGGTATGGAATTCGGCATAAATTCGGTTAAACGCCAATTTGTAGGGGCGAAAAATTTTTCGCCCCTACGGCGCGGTCTCAATGTTGAATTCAACCATCCGGCCGCAGCGGCCTAATGCCGCCCCCGATTCTTCCAGAAATCGAACGACCGCCCCGGCACGAAAATATCGATGCCCACCGATACGGTATCCAGCGGGTTCTTGACGATGTGGGGTTCGTCGCCGGGGATAAAGACGGCGTCCCCTTCCCCCAGGGTCTGTTCGTCGCCGTCGGCGACAATGGTCAGGCTCCCCTGAAGCACCACCAGCACCTGGGCGTTGGGATGATCGTGCAGCGGCGACGCGTGTTGCGGCGGTTTGACGAAATGTTCGATGGAGATGGCCGCTTCGTTGCACAGGCTGACCCGTTTCCAATCTTGTTCAGGTTCGTAGGTGTCGGCTTCGGTAAATCGAACGACTTTCATGGTTGACCGCCTCCTTCAAAAATACTGCTTTTGAATGCATCGAATACGGGTTTTCCTGTATTCATTTCCCTGTTGAAACTGCCTATGATATGCCGTAAATACGGAATGAGTATGATGGAGGGGCGGTGAAGACCGACCCCCGACGATCTATTGTTCCGACAGCGCGGAACGCCATCTGACGTTGAAACCAAATTGAATCGAATGTATAGGGGAGAAGGATCATGTATGCCTTTTTCATTGCAGGATTTCTGTTCTTTTCGGTGGGCATTCCCCCTGCCGACGGCTTGTTTCAGGAGATCGAACCGGCCGAGGTTGCCGAGGTCGCATTGGAACCCGAGGATGCCTCGGCCGGCCGACCGACCGGCATCTTCACCGCCTACACACCGTCGGCCGCCGAAACCGACAGCGACCCGAGGACCATGGCCAGCGGCAACGAGGTCTATGTCGGCGCCATCGCCTGCCCCTCCGCCTACGAATTCGGCACCCGCATTCGGGTACCGGGAATGGGGGTGTACACCTGCGAGGACCGGATGGCCCGGCGACACCGGCACAAAAAACATCGATTCGACATCTTCATGAACACGAGAAAAGAGGCGCTCCGATTCGGGGTCCGCAAGCTCCAGTACGAGGTCGTGGTGCTGGAAGACGATACGTGACGCCCGGATGATTTTCGGGGACGCGGCGACCATCATCGGCCATCGAACGCATGGCCCCCCGCCCCATCGCATCTTCAGATGTCCGCCCCTTTATACTTGTCCACGATCACTCCGCAAAACGGGCATTCTCCCGAGCCGTGGGGGCCTTTGATCAGGGAATCCTGGGGATCGACGGCTTCGTAGCCGCATTTGGGGCATCGGGCCAGGACTTTCCGCCATGCTTTTTTCCCGCCGCCCAGCAAATCGTCCGCCGTCAGCGCGTCCATGTCGAAGCCGGGTTCAACGTTGCACTGGTGACGGGCGCCGATCTTCCGGGCGATCTCCGCTGAAGAGATTCCCATCTTCTTGCCCACGCTCTGGAGAATTTTCTGCTCCCTATCGGCAATGGCGCCATCGCTCAGGGCCGCATCAATGAGATGATCCATGATCCGGGACCGCGCTTCGGGATCTTTTGGCATCTGAATCCGGGTTTTGCCGCTGTTGATCCCCTTGAAGGCGTCGATAACGCATTGCCGGGGCAGTTCGAGACGGATGCAGAGATTGTTGAGAAACCCCATTTCATTGGCGTTGTAATCGCCGTCGGCGCCCAGCATGTACACCACGGCTCTGATGATGTCTTCGTTTTCCATCGGCATTTCCTTTCCGGTCCGGGGGATCAACTCGACGCCATGGCCGCCTTGACCCGCTCCGGCGTCATGGGCAGCTGCAACACCGCCGCGCCGGTGGCGTCGTGGACGGCCGTGGCGACAACCCCGCCCATGGTGACGATGGCCGGCTCGCCGCCTCCCTGGGGGGCCAGATCCGGATTGTCCACCAGCACCGTCTCGATCCGTGGCAACCAGGAGAATCGCGGCAGTACATAGGTGTCGAAGTTCTTGTCGAAGATTTTCCCGTCGCTGAACCGGATCTCTTCCGTCAGCGCATAGCCCAGCCCCATGGTGATGCATCCCTCCATCTGCATCCGGGCCCCGTCGGGGTTGACCACGAACCCCATGTCCTGGGCCGCGACCACGCGGTTGACCTGGACCGTGCCGTGGGACCTGTCGACGTCCACCTCCGCCAGGGTGGCCACATACGTGCCCGCGTCGATGCCGCAGGCGATGCCGTATCCCCGGCCGCTGGGGGGCGGCGCGGGCTGCCAGCCAAACCGCTCCGCGGCGGCCTTGAGCACCCCGGTCATCCGGTTGTCTGTCAAATGATCCAGCCGGAATTGCAGCGGGTCGGCCCCGGCCTGGGCCGCCAGAAGGTTGATGTGGAGTTCCCGGGCATAGACGTTGGTGTTGGCGGCCGGCGCCCGCCAGGGGCCGACGGCAAAGGGATGGACCGACGTGCTCGGTCCCATCCAGTTGCCGTATGCAACTTCCCGGTGATGGGGGAAGCTGTAGTACTGCTCCGAACCCCGCTGGCCGGCGAAATAGACGTCGTGGGCGTAAAATGCGACCTGGCCTTTGTCGTCGAGACCGGCGTCGATCTTCACCACCGCCGCTGGACGGAACGTGTCGAAGAAAAACTCTTCTTCACGGGACCAGAGCACCTGGACCGGCCGGCCCGTCATCCTGGCCAGCCGGGCGGCCTCGATCCCCTGCCGGGAGGCGCTTTTGCCGCCGAATCCACCCCCCAGAAACGGTGAAATGATGCGCACCTTTTCCGCCGGCACGCCCAACGCGCCAGCCACCTGATCCTTGAGCCGGAAGGGGGTCTGGGTGGACGCCCACACCGTCATCCGGCCGTTTTCCATCCGGGCAGTCGCTGCATGGGGCTCCAGGGGCGCATGGGCCACATAACTGTTGAGATAAGTTCGGCTCAGGCTTTGGGCGGCCCCTTTCTTTCCCGTCTCGATGCGGCCCTTTTCCGATACGGTAAGCGGCGAGGGGGCGTTGTTGAGCAGGTGGTCGAAGATGGTTTTGTCGTCGATACCGGTTTTGGGCCGATCGAACCCGGCCTCGATTTTAGCTAATGCCGTTTCCGCCACATCGGGGTAGGCGTGGAGCACGGCGATGAAGTCGCCGTCCCGGACCACCCGGACCCCGTCCATCTTTTCGGCCGGCGTCGGATCCACCCGCTTGAGCCGGGCGCCGTGGGCCGGGGGACGGAGGAGTTTGGCATAGAGCATCCCCGGCAGCCGGATGTCGCCGGCGTATTGGGCCGCACCGGTGACCTTGTCCCGGGCGTCCCGGCGCAAAAAGGAGCGGCCCATGACCGTGAAGTCCGGCGGTGTCTCCAGATCCGGAACCGTATCCAGATGCCGCTCGATGACGTTCCCTTTGGTGAGGGCGCCATAGGTGATCCGCTTTTCCGGATGGGCCGTGTCGTAGACGACGCCGTTTTCCGTGGCGAGCCGGTTCTGGGGGACCTTCAGCCGATTCGCCGCCAGTTCTTTCAACACCCCCTTGGCTTCGGCCGCCGCCTCCCGGAGGAAGACGCCGAAATAGCGGGTAGTGAGGGAGCCGAAGGTGCCGGCGTCCCAGGGGCACAGGTCCGTGTCGCCCATGACGATGTCCACCGCGCCGTAGGTGACGTCGAGTTCGTCGGCCAGCATCTGCGGCAGGGAGGTGATGGGGCCCTGACCCATCTCGATCTTGCCGGTCAGCAGGGTGATCCGCTCGTCCGCGCCGATGCGCAAAAACGCGTTGTAATCGGTGGGGATGCCGGATCCCAGAAACCCGCTCCGGGGCGTCCGGGCCGACGCCGGGAGGCCCCCGACGGTGAAATAGACCACCACCCCCCCGCCGAGGAGGCCCATGCGTTTCAGGAATTGCCGTCTGTCCATTGGATACTGGCTCATGAGGAACCTCCTTTTCCGGCTGCGATCTCGACGGCATCGACGATGCGGGCATGGGCCCCGCACCGGCACAGATGGCTCTCCATGCCGTCGATGATCTCCTGCCGCGTGGGGTGTGGATTCGCCTTGAGGAGGCTGGCCGCCTTGAGGACCATGCCCGGCGTGCAGAATCCGCACTGGAGTCCGCCTGTTTCGATAAAGGCTTCCTGAACGGGGTGCAGGACGCCGTCCCTTGCCAGTCCTTCAATGGTGACAACATCGCCGCCCGCCACCGCCGCCACAGAGGTCTGGCAGGAGAGGACCGCTTCACCGTCCACGAGGACGGTGCAGGCCCCGCATGCCCCTTCACCGCAGCCGTATTTGGGGCCGGTGAGACCGAAATCGGTCCGCAGTACCCACAAAAGGGTGCGGTCGCCATCGCCATCAAAACGGACAGGACGACCGTTTAAAGTGAATTGGATGGGGTTGGTCATGGATGGCCTCCTATTGATCGGGTTAACGGGAGTGGATTCCAACGGCAGCCGTCATGTTACCATACCGCAAGGGTTCATGAAACAATTATCCGAAAAGGGGAACGGCCGGATCGAACAAAAGGGCCGAGCGGGGGATCACAGGCCGGCGACAACGTCTTCCACCCGGTGACAGGCCACCAGATGCTGATCTCCCTCGGTTCCCGGTGCCGGTCGAAGGGGCGGGACGTCTTCGGCGCAGTGGTCGATGACGATGGGGCAGCGCGTCCGGAAGCGGCATCCAGACGGAGGATGGACCGGTGACGGCACGTCGCCGGTGAGAATCCGGGGGGTGCGTTCGGCGTCCGGGTCAGGCACCGGAATGGCCGAGATCAGGGCGCGGGTGTAAGGATGGAGAGGGCTGTCGTAGATCGTATCCGCATCGGTATGTTCCACGATTTTTCCCAGATACATGACCGCGATGTGGTCGGAGATGTGCTTGACCACCGACAGGTCGTGGGAGATGAAGAGATAGGTGAGACCCATCTCCCGCTGAAGGTCCAGCAGCAGGTTGAGAATTTGAGATTGAATGGAAACGTCCAGGGCCGAAACGGGTTCGTCGGCCACGATGACCCGCGGGTTGAGCGCCAGGGCGCGGGCCACGCCGATGCGCTGGCGCTGGCCGCCTGAGAACTCGTGGGGAAACCGGGTCAGGACGCCTTCGGACAGTCCCACCCGGGAAATGAGGGATGCGACCCGGTCCCGCCGCTCCTCGGCCGTGCCGATGTTGTGGATCGTGAACGGCTCCCCAACGATACCGGCCACCGTATGGCGGCTGTTCAGGGATTCGAAGGGATCCTGGAACATCATCTGGATGTCCCGGCGGACCGTCTGAAGCTCGCCGCGGCTCAGGCAGCAGAGATCCCGGCCGTCAAAAAGGACCGAGCCGGCCGTAGGCTCATAGAGCCGGATGATGCACCGGCCCACCGTTGTCTTGCCGCACCCCGACTCCCCTACCAGCCCCAGAGTCCGGCCCTTTCGGATGCGGAAAGAAACCCCGTCCACCGCATGGACCGTGGCCACCTGCCGGAGAAAGACCCCGCCGCGCACCGGAAAATGCATGGTCAGGTCGTCCACCTCCAGTGCGATAGCGGATTCCGCGTCGTTTTCAGCGGCAAGGTCCCCATCTGGCGCCGGTTCGGGTTGGGCCTCGGATTTCGCCGCCGCCCCGATTCCATCGGTGGGCTTTTCAAATGGGGGCAGGTCGTCCCGGAAATGGCAGGCCGCCCGGTGCCCTTCCTTCACCTCGTAAAGCGGTGGCTGGTCCCTGCAGATCGGCTGGGCGTGGGGGCATCGGTTCTGAAACCGGCATCCGTCCGGCAGGTCGTAGAGGCTCGGCACCATGCCCTCGATGATGGGCAGCCGGCTCTTCCGGGGCGTCTCCAGACGGGGGATGGAGGTGAGGAGCCCTCGGGCATAAGGATGGCGCGGGTTGCGAAACAATTCGGAAGCGGGGGCCGATTCCGCCACCTTGCCGGCATACATCACCACGACGGCATCACAGATCTCCGCGATGACCCCCAGGTCGTGGGTGATGAAGATCACCGACATGCCGGTGTCCGCCTGGAGATCCCGGATCAGGGCCAGGATCTGGGCCTGGATGGTGACGTCCAGGGCCGTGGTGGGCTCGTCGGCGATGAGGATCTCCGGCTTGCAGGCCAGGGCCATGGCGATCATGACCCGCTGGCGCATGCCGCCGGAGATCTGGTGGGGATATTCCCTCAGCCGCTGGGCCGGTTCGGGGATACCCACTTTCCGGAGCATTTCCAGGGAGGCATTCCCGATCTCGTCATCGGCCATGTCTGGAAAGTGGAGCCGGAAAACCTCAGCGATTTGCCGGCCGATGCGATGGACCGGATTGAGGGCGGTCATGGGCTCCTGGAAGATCATGGAGATCCGGTTTCCCCGGATCTCGTGCATCTC
>CAYPCE010000201.1:0-6958 GCA_964409085.1 uncultured Desulfobacteraceae bacterium
ATCACCCTCCAGGAGGAAGACGAACTTGCCAGGGAATTTTTACAGGTCGTTCGGAAGCAGTTCCAAATGATCCAGGATCCGGTCATCTTGTCCTATGTGGATGCCGTAGGGAAACGGATCATGGATCAGGTCCCGTCCGCGCCGTTCCAGGGGCATTTTTACGTCTTTAAGTCCAATGTTTACAATGCCTTTGCCGCGCCGGCGGGCCACATCTTCATCAGCAGCGGGATCCTGTCGGCCATGGACTCCGAAGACGAGCTGGCCGGCATTCTGGCCCACGAGATTTCCCATGTCGTCTGCCGCCATATTTCGGATAAGATCGAGCGGGCCGCCAAGGTGAATCTCGCGGCCCTGGCCGGCATGGTGGCGGGGGTTTTTCTGGGGGCCGCCGGAGCCGGGGTCGCCGCCAATGCGGTGACGGTGGGGTCCATGGCCGCCGGGCAATCCGCCATGCTGGCCTACAGCCGGCAGGACGAGCGGCAGGCCGACAACATCGGGCTTCAGTACCTCAACGATGCCGGATACAGCGCCAAAGGATTGCTGGCGATCCTGGAAAAAATCCGCCAGAAAACCTGGTTCGGGCCCGAGGAGATCCCCACCTACCTGACCACCCATCCGGCCACGGAAGAGCGGATCGCCCGCATCCATGACTGGATCGACGATCACGAGCCGGCCGAGGCGGTTCAAACGTCGTCCCATTATGATTTCCAAATGGTCCATGCCCGGCTGGTCGCCCTGTACGGCGACACAGCGGCGGCCGTGAAAACCTTTTCGGAACGGGTCGCCCGGAACCCGTCGGACCCCGTGGCGCACTATGGCTATGCCCTGGCCCTGTCGGGCGCCAACCGCTGGGACGACGCCATCACCCATCTCAAGGCGGCCCTCAAGCAGCGGGCCTTCGACCCCGCCATGCTCAGCGATCTGGGACGGATCTACTACCTCAGCGGCCGGTACGAAGATGCCCGCCGGGTGCTGGAAGGCGCAGTGAGCATCGACTCGTCCCTCGATTACGCCCTCCTGTTTCTCGGGCGGACCCGAATGGAGATGAACGATTACGCCGGCGCTGTGGAAGTCCTTGAAAAACTACTGGAAAATTCACCAGACCACCCCACGGTGCGGTATTTCCTGGGGCAGGCCTACGGCCGGCTGGAGCGGATGGACAAGGCCCACTACCAGTTGGGTCTCTATTACAAGCGGAAGGGGGAGTTCCGGACGGCGGCCTTCCACCTGGGCCGGGTGCTTGAATCCACGACAGACGAAGAGAAAAAGGATGAGATCAAAAAGCGGTTGGCGGAAATCGATGAAGAGGAGGCCGAAGCCCGCCGGGAGGCGGATGCCGCCGAATCCCGGCGGCGGAAATTGCGGTAGGCGGATTGGAGCAGGGGCGAAAGAGTTTGCGCCCCTGCAATTACGGAATCCTCAAAAACGAGAAGGGCCTATGACGCTTTATCGAAGTGGGAAAACCGCATGGTGAAGGTACCCCGGCCCTGGGTCGCCGATCGCAGGTCCGTGGAATATCCGAACATCTGGGATAGGGGCACGATGGCCTTGATCACCTGTAACGCCCCCCGGGGTTCGATGGATTCGATCCGGCCGCCCCGGGCGTTGAGGTCCCCGATGACGTCCCCCATGAAGGATTCGGGGAGAAAAGCCTCCACATCCATGATGGGATCCAGCAGGAACGGCCCGGCCTTTTCCAGGACCGCCTTGCAGGCCATGGACCCGGCCACCTGAAAGGCCAGTTCCGTGCCCTGGGATTCCTTGTAGGCGCCACCCGTAAGCACCGCCTCCACATCCACCACCGGATATCCCAGAAGGGGCCCGCTTTCCAGCGACTCCATGACCCCTTTTTCCACCGCCGGAATGAATAGGGGCGGAATGATCGTCTCGTCGGCCACTTCCGAGCGGAACCGGTTGCCTTCGCCCCGCTTCAGCGGAATGAGCTTCAGCCGGACCTCGCCGAAATGCGCCTGCCCGGCCACTTCCCGGTCGAATACCGCGTCGGCCGTAGCCGTTTTCCCCACGGTTTCCCGGTAGACGACCTGGGGCTTTCCCACGTTGACGTCGGTTTTGAATTCCCGCAGCATCCGGCTCACCACGATCTCCAGATGGAGTTCGCCCATGCCGGATACGATGGTCTGGCCCGTGTCCTCGTCCAGTTTGACCCGGAGCGTGGGGTCCTCGTCCATGAACTTTTTCAGCACCTGGTCGAGCTTCTCCTGGTCGGCGTGGGTCTTGGGCTCCACCGCCACGGAGATGACCGGCTCGTAGAACTCGATCCGCTCCAGCAGAATCGGCGCTTTGGTGGAACACAGGGTCTCGCCGGTGGCCGAATCCTTGAGCCCCACCACACCCACGATGGCGCCGGGGCCGGCTTCATCGATGCGCTCCCGCTTGTTGGCGTGCATCCGCAGGATCCTTGAAACCTTCTCCTTTTTTTTGAGAAAGGGGTTGTAGACCTCTTCCCCCGCCTTGATCTTGCCGCTGTAGACGCGAACATAGTTGAGTTTGCGGCCCTCGATCTGGGAAACCTTGAAAATCAGCGCCGCCAGCGGGTCTTTCTCGTTGGGATGGCATTCGACGATCTCGTCGGTGTCGGGTTTGGCGCCATGGATGGGCGGCACCTCGGCGGGGCTGGGCATGAACCGGACGATGGCGTCCAGCAGCGGCTGAATGCCCTTGTTCTTCAGGGCCGAGCCGCACAGCACCGGCACCAGCTTCAGACCGAGGGTCGCCCGCCGGATGGCATCCAGGAGCATCTCCTCGGTGATCGGCTCTTCGGCCAGATAGGCTTCCATGAGCGGATCGTCCACCTCGGCCGCCGCCTCCACGAGTTTTTCCCGGTATTCCCTGGCCCGGTCCAGGTGGTCGGCATCGATCTCCCCCTCGGTGAAGGTGGCCCCCAGCGTATCGTCGTCCCAGATGATCGCTTTCATGCGCACGAGATCGATGACGCCCACAAAGCTGTCCTCGATGCCCACCGGCAGCTGGATGATCAGGGGATTGGCGTTGAGCCGCTTTTTCATCTGTTCCACGGCCCCGGAAAAATCCGCCCCGATCCGGTCCAGTTTGTTGACAAAAGCCATTTTCGGGACCTTGTACTTGTCGGCCTGCCGCCAGACCGTTTCGGACTGCGGCTCCACCCCGCCCACTCCGCAAAAGACGCCCACGGCGCCGTCCAGTACCCGCAGGGACCGTTCCACCTCGATGGTGAAGTCCACATGGCCGGGGGTATCGATGATCTGGATCTCTTTGCCCTTCCACTCGCAGGTGGTCACCGCCGAGGTGATGGTGATGCCCCGTTCCTGCTCGTCGGCCATCCAGTCCATGACCGCTTCCCCGTCGTGGACCTCCCCCAGTTTGTGGGACCGGCCGGTGTAGAAGAGCACCCGTTCGGTGACCGTGGTCTTGCCCGCGTCGATGTGGGCGATGATGCCGATGTTTCGGATATCCTTGAGCTTTTTTTTCTTCATTGTGTATGCGACTACCGTATGAGCGTCTTATCGGGTTTCAGTGCGAAACGCAGGTCCATGTGTCCTTTCAAGCTCGTCACCGATTCTCCCTCGATGAGGATTTTGGCCGCCCCCACGCCGGTGAGATTGAAACAGACCGTGTTGACGATGGAGTAGACCGTGAGCCGTTCCGACTCGCTGCCCCCGGGATGATCGGCCACCGCCACCCGGTCGAGATCCACGAAGGCGACACTGTTGCGGACGGCAACGGCCTTTACCACCGCCCCCCGCGGGAGGGTCGGCGCCAGATCCAGATTCGGGCCGTCGATAAGGGCCGACACCAGGGCGCTTCCGGTCTCGGCCGGTCCGTTCCCCTGGAGAATCCAGCGCTCTTCGGCCCGGAGGCACGCTTCATGGGGATCGGCGAAATACAGACGCGCCCGGATCCGCTTCTGGGCATCGCGTGGTCCCGGCGTCGGCCCCGCCGGCCAATCGCTGAGCCACACAAAGACGCCGACTCCCGCCGCCACGACCAGCAAAACCGCCAAGAGGATGCGCTTATGCCCCATGTGCCGCCATCCTGCCATGTCCCTCGGGCGCCCCCGGTTTCCGATCCCTACCCCTCCCGCGTCGGTGAAACAGAAGGGGTATTCTTATGTGAACAGCCGTCCCGTGTCAAGAAAAGAACGGCCGGGCGGGATTCCGCCACGGTCACCGGCCCGTTTCCGCCACCTTCCGGATGGCCAGGTAGACATCCAGGGGGCCGATGCCGTTGGCCTGGGCGATCTCCCGTATCGTCCGGCCCGGCGCCGCCTGGATGTCTCTATCCGCCAACCCCCGGACCATCGCTGGGGGATGGAGATCGAATTCCGCGCACAGGTCCGCCAGGGTCCGGTTCCCGGTACCGGCGGGTGGCGTTTTGGGGAGCGTTTTGGCGCCCGCCTCTGTCACCGGGGGCGACATGGCCTCATAGACGTCCTTGGGCGCAAGGCCGTTGGCGCCGGCGATCGCCAAAATCGTCTGGCTCGGCCCTTCCACCCTGATATCGGCCCCCCGCAGCCGCTCCAGGGTCCCGGTGGGGTCCAGCCCCACCCGCTGCATGAACGTCTTGAGGGTGGACAGCTCGGCGTGACCGTAGGGCGGCTCCCCGTATTTCCGAGCCGCGGCGTCTTTAAGGTGGGTATTGAAGTCCAGAACCCATCCAAAGGGCGGCACCTGAAACAGGGAGCCGAGCACCAGGGAGATCGTCACCGCCAGGGCCACATTGAAATCGGGCGTGAAGATTTTGAGGTGTTTGGCCCGGTCCTTCAAATAGGCGAGCAGGGGCTTCCAGTTATAATAGATGTGGAGGCCGATGGCGATGAGGAACAGGACCCCGGCGTTGATGTGGATGTCTCCCCACTGGGTCTTGGACAAGCCCCACAACCTCCAGTCGGCCCAGTAGGCCACCCGGCCCTGGGGGACGATGTAGAGGACGATGCTGGTCACGACCATTACGGTAAACGTGAGCAACGCGGTCAACGACGTGATCTTGCGCAGGGTCATGGAATCATCTCCTTTCTGTTACCGTTTTGTACGCCGAAAAACGTCCCGTTGACCATACCATTTCTTTACTTTCTCTCCCAAGATTGATAGCGGTAAAAAAAGGACAGAGGCACCAACGGTGCGCGCTCTTTTTGGAGCGTCGTTAACCGGTCCGGCCCGCGGTCCACGATGCCCACCCAATCCATTGCGCCCATTTGCCGAAACACGGGAAGCGTTTCCATGAGCCTCGATCATGAACACTGGATGAAAATGGCGCTTGAAGAGGCCCGGGCGGCCGGGGCGGCCGGAGAGGTGCCGGTGGGATCGGTCCTGGTGGATGGAGACGGCCGGTTGGCGGCCACGGGGCGCAACCGGGTGGTCGGCCGATGCGATCCCACGGCCCATGCCGAGATCCTGGCCCTGCGCGACGGGGCCCGAAAAGCGGCTAACTACCGCTTGTTAAACAGGTTTCTCTATGTTACGGTGGAGCCCTGTCTGATGTGCATGGGGGCGATCGTCCACGCCCGGATCTCCACCCTGATATTCGGCGCGCCGGACCCCAAATGGGGGGCGGCGGGTTCGCTGTACGATTTCCCGGCCGACCTCCGGCTGAACCACCGGGTGTCGGTCGTCGGCGGCGTCTGCGAAGCGGCGTGCCGCGAGCTGATCCAGGGGTTTTTCCGGGAACGGCGAAAAAGGACCGCGCGCCGGATCGACCCCTGACCCGTGATGCGAACGTTTGGACCGATAGGAGCGACATGGCAAATACAGTGATCATCGGAACCCAGTGGGGGGACGAAGGCAAGGGGAAAATCGTGGACCTGCTGGCCGAATACGCCGACGTGGTGGTCCGGTTCCAGGGGGGCAACAACGCCGGTCACACCATGGTGGTGTCGGGAGAGCAGTTCATCAGCCACCTGGTCCCCTCCGGCATCTTGCAGCAAAAGACCTGCCTCATCGGCAACGGCCTGGTGGTGGACCCGGCGGTGCTCGTGGAGGAAATCGATTATCTGACGGAAAAAGGCGTCTCCGTCACCCCCCGGAATCTCCGGGTGGCCGACCGGGCCCAGGTGATCATGCCGTGGCACCGGAAAATGGATGTGGCCCGGGAAAACAAAGACGGCGACAAGAAGATCGGCACCACGGGCCGGGGCATCGGCCCGGCTTACGAAGACAAGGTGGCCCGCCGGGGCATCCGCTTCGTGGACCTCATTGATCCCGAGGTATTCGAGGAACGGGTCCGCACCGTAGTCGCCGAAAAGAATTTCATTCTCCAGCACTACCTGTCCGATGCGCCGTTGAACGCCGACGCCATCCTCGCGGAATATAAAGGATACGCCGACCGGCTGGCGCCCCACGTGGCCAACGTGTCGGTGGTCATGGACGAGGCCCTCCGCCGGGGAGAGCAGATCCTGTTCGAAGGGGCCCAGGGCACGCACCTGGACATCGACCACGGCACCTATCCGTTCGTCACATCGTCCAACACCGTGTCGGGCAACGCCTGCGCCGGCGCGGGCATCGGTCCCAAGTCGCTGACGGACGCCCTGGGCATCGTCAAGGCCTACACCACCCGGGTAGGGCAGGGACCGTTTCCCACCGAGTTGTTCGACGATACCGGCGATGCCATCCAGAAAAAGGGCGCGGAGTTCGGCGCCACCACCGGGCGTCGGCGACGCTGCGGCTGGCTGGATGCGGTGCTGCTGCGAAACGCGGTCCGGTTGAACGGCCTGACCGGGCTGGTCATCACCAAGCTGGATGTTTTGGGCGGTCTGGAGGAACTCAACATCTGCACCCACTACCGCTGCCAGGGCGAGAATGTGGACCATTTCCCCGCCAGCCTCAAGGTCCTGGCCCGTTGCGAGCCGGTTTACGAGACCCTGCCGGGATGGTCCGAGGACATCTCCGGTGTCCTGAACAAGGCGGACCTGCCGCGGAACGCGCTGGACTACCTGTCCCGGGTCGAAGACCTCCTGGAAACACCG
>CAYPCE010000202.1:0-6937 GCA_964409085.1 uncultured Desulfobacteraceae bacterium
CTTCCAATGACGGCCGCATCGGCATATTTATTGGAAAAACTGGTCATTCGGCATCCTTTCGGTTTTTTGTTATCATCAACATTTCCTCCTGACTGCGATATCGACCTGGCCTATCCTTGGGTCGCCCGGGTACGCAGCGGCATAGAGGCATTCAAGCACACTGTCATATCAAAAAGACGGTGAGGTGCAAAAACAAAATCCCTTGGGGTTTTGAGAGCAGAGACGATAACATGTTGTCATGTCAATTCCACCATGCTATTTTGCAATGCGCTGGGAGATCCGATCTAAAGTCCGACAAAGAAAAAAGGGGAATCTACGATGATCAGTCGCGTGGTCTTCAACAAGAAAGGCGGCGTCGGAAAAACCACCATCACTTGCAACCTTGCGGCCATCGGTGCATCATCCGGCAAAAAGACCCTTGTCATCGACCTCGACCTCCAGGCCAATGCCAGCCGGTACCTGATGAACGACCGGTACGATGACGTGAAAAGAGGCGGTTCGACGATCCTCGACTTTTATAAAGCATCGCTTGACGGCGGCAATATTTTCGGATTCAATCCGTTTTTCCCCCAAATGAAAACGTCCAGCCCGGACCCGGAATCCTTTATCCATGAAACGACGTTCGACAATCTTTATACCATTCCGGCGCACCCGGATTTGGCGGACATTGAAGCACAGCTGGTCGCCAGGCACAAAATATACAAGCTGAAAGAACTGGTCCAACAAATGACCGATTTTGAAGAAGTGTTCATCGACACCCCGCCCGCGATGAACTTCTTCAGCCAGTCGGCCCTGATCGCCGCCTCCCGCTGCCTGATCCCCTTCGACTGCGATGCATTTTCAAAAGACGCCATCTACGATGTGGGAAAACACATCGGCGATATCCAGAGCGACCATAATCAACATCTTGTGGTGGAGGGAATTATCGTCAATCAGTTCATGATGCAGGCGAATTATCCGAAAAAAGTCGTCAACGACCTGAAAGAAGACGGCCTGCCGATCCTTTCAACCCACCTTTCCTCATCCGTTAAAATCCGGGAATCCCACCACGAATCCACCCCGATGATTTTCCTGAGTCCAACGCATAAGGTGACCCTGGAATACAGGGCACTGTATGAGGAAATCAGCAGCAAAGGGCACAAGGACGTGTAAGTCGATTGACATGAGCGGCAACCGTCTCATCCCCCCGACAAAGTTGACTCGCCGCAATCTTTTGAAATATGGCTTCAGGTTCTCCATCCTGGCGCTGCTGGGGTTTGGATTCGCCGGCCGAAACGACTTGAAAACCGAACATGTTGCCCTTCGGTTTTCCAGCCTGCCCGAAGGGTTCGATGGCTTTCGAATCGTCCAGATTTCCGATCTGCATGCCAGTTTCTGGGTTGGGAAATCCTATCTCGCCCAAGTGATAGAAGCGGTCAATGCGCTTTCAAAAGACATGGTGGTGATTACCGGCGACATCATCACCGGTTCGGTGAACGATTTCTGGAAACGCTGGCTCCCCACGGCCGGGGGAGACTATATTCCGATGGTGATCGAAGCGTTGGATCAACTGGAAAGCGGACCGAAACTGGCGGTTCTGGGAAACCATGACCAGTGGGACGGCAAGGAAACCGAGAATCGCCTGGTGACCGAACTGCGGCATATCGGCATCGATGTTCTGCGCAACCGGTCCAAAACATTGAAACGGGGAAACGATCACATCGTTTTGGCCGGGACGGACGATGTATGGTTTTCCTACAGCATCGACCTGGCGCTGAAAGATGTGCCGCCGGACGACTTTACCATCGTGCTTTGCCACTCTCCCGATGTGAGAGACGATCTGAATGCACGCCGGAAAGTCGAGTTGGCGCTGTGCGGGCACACCCACGGCGGACAGGTTGCCATTCCCTATCTCTCCCACCGCTTCATTCCAATCAACAATCCGGCCCGGTATCTGGCGGGTTTGGTGAAAGAGCCCTACGGCTACACCTATGTTAACCGCGGCATCGGGACCCTGGTATTTCCATTTCGGATTGGCGCGCCGCCGGAAATCACCCAAATCAAACTTATTCGGGCATAACCTGCCTTATTCTCATCCTATGGTTCCGCAACGCTCATCGATTCCTCCGGCGGGCGGCCCCGGCCGCCGGAGGAATCAAGACCGTAGAGCTGATCAGGCCCGGCAGAAAATATCCGCAAGTCAATGACATTGAATAGTACCCCTCGATCAAATTGAGCCATATCTACAGGGAGGTTTGCGGAGTTCCCTGAGAGCCCATCCGAAAACCTCATCTCTTGGCCCCATGCGGCGTTTTCGCTCTTTTTCAATCCTTGAAATCGTCGCGCTATTCCTGCGGTTGAAAAAGCGCTGCGGCCTTGCCTGGAACCAAAATCTACGGTTTTCGGACAGGCTCTACATGGGTTCGCCCCTGGGACGCGCCATGTTGGCAACATTAGGCGAGGATCTCTCAATTCTGATTTTTTATCGGCTTACGGCGGGGTCTTCGAGGAATATCCAATTCACCCCCTGGCGCCGATAAAGTCAGAGCGGATCTCGGTACCGGCCTCCCCGGCCACGGCCGCCTCGATGGCCGCCACCGATGTGATGAGGGCCCGTTTCCCCCCATCCCGGACAAACGAAGCGGCCGCCGTCACCTTGGGCCCCATGGACCCCGGCGGAAAATGGCCCGCACCCCGGTAAGCATCGAGGTCGCCCACGGTCACGGACCGGAGAAACCGCTGGTCCGGCCCGCCGTAGTCCACCGCTGCGCCCTCTTCGTCCGTGGCGATGAGGAAGATGTCCACGCCCACCTCTTCGGCCAGTTTGGCGCTGGCCAGGTCTTTGTCGATGACCGCATCCACCCCGGCGAAAGACCGGCCCTCCCGGATCACCGGAATCCCGCCGCCGCCACAGCAGATCACGATGAAGCCCCGGTCGATGAGGCGCCGGATCTCCCGTTTTTCCACAATGGTCAACGGCCTGGGCGAGGCCACCACGCGCCGGTAGCCCCTGGACGTTTTGACCACGGGATAAGGCAGGCCATGGATCTCTGTCTCGCTGAAGGCCGGGCCGATGGGCTTGGTGGGCTCGGAAAAGGCGGGGTCGGCGGTGTCCACCACCACATAGGAAAGGAGACTCACCAGGGGATGATGGTGGACCCCGATGGCCATCAGCTCGCTGTCCAGGGTCGATTCGATCATGTATCCGATCTGGCCCTGGGTCTGGGCCACCAGGATTTCCAGGGGCAGGCGCGGCGTGGACGGGCAGCATTCCTGCTGGAGGAGGAGGTTGCCCACCTGGGGGCCGTTGCCGTGGGTGATGATGATCCGGTAGTCCCGGGAAAGGCGGGCGATCTGGCGGACCGGGACCCGCAGGTTCCCGAACTGCTCTGTAACGGTCCCGGTCTGGCCTTTCCGGATGAGGGCGTTGCCCCCCAGGGCCACCAGCAGCACGGGCTGTTTCCGTTTTTCAGCCATGGCCGCCGCCCCGGTCCAGCATCCCCGTCAGCTTCCGCTCCAGGACATCGGCCAGCCGGGGATCGCCGTGGTCCCGGTATTCGTATCGGACCCGGAGGGTCGGGGCGTCGATCGTCAGCAACCGCGACAGGTTGACCGGCGTGGCGAACAGCACCAGATCGCAGGGGGTGGCGTTTATGGTGGCCTCCAGTTCACGGGTCTGGACATCGCCGTACCCCATGGCCGGCAGCACCGGCCCGATATGGGGGTACCGGTCGAAGGTCTTCCGGATGGAGCCCACCGCATGGGGCCGGGGGTCCACCCGTTCGGCCGCGCCGTGGGTTTCGGCGGCGATGAAGCCGGCCCCGAAGGCCATCTCGCCGTGGGTCAGGGTGGGACCGTCCTCCACCACCAGCACCCGCTTTCCTGAAATCCGGTCGGGCCCGTCCACCAGCAGGGCCGACTCCGCCGTCACGATCTCGGCTTTGGGCGCATGGGTCCGGACGTTCTCCCGCACCTGGGCCACGCCGCTGGCCGGGGCCGAATCCACCTTATTGATGACGGCGATGTCTGCCATGATCATGTTGGTTTCGCCGGGATAATACCGGAGTTCATGACCGGGCCGGTGGGGATCGAACAGGACGATGTGGAGATCGGGATGGTAGAACGGCGTGTCGTTGTTGCCGCCGTCCCAGACAATGATGTCGGCCTCCCCTTCCGCGGCCTCCAGGATCTTCCCGTAGTCGATGCCGGCATAGACCACGATGCCGCGCTCCACCAGGGGCTCGTATTCCTCCCGCTCCTCGATCGTGCAGTGGTGGGCGTCGAAATCGGAAAAATCGGCGAACCGCTGGACGGCCTGTTTCGTCAAATCGCCATAGGGCATGGGATGGCGCACCACCACCGGCGTTTGGCCGTGGTCCCGGATGATCCGGCAAACCTCCCGGGTGGTCTGGGACTTGCCGCACCCCGTCCGCACCGCGCAGACCGCCACCGTCGGCTTTTTGGGCTTGAGCATGGTATAGGTGGCCCCCAGCAGGATGAAATCGGCGCCCCCGGCCATGGCGACGGCCCCCTTGTGCATCACCTCGGTGTGGGGCACGTCGGAGTAGGAAAAGGCCACGAGATCGGCCTTGTGCTCCCGGATGAGGTCGGCCAGTTGCGCCTCTTCGTAAATGGGAATGCCCTCGGGATAGCCGTCGCCGGCCAGTTCCGGCGGATACCGGCGGCCCTCGATGTCCGGGATCTGGGTCGCGGTGAAGGCGACCACCCGGTACCGGGGATTGTTCCGGAAATAGACGTTGAAATTGTGAAAATCCCGGCCCGCCGCGCCCATGATGATGGCGTTTTCGATCATCCCAGCCCCCTTCGTCTTATCAGGCCGCCGCTTAACGCTGAAATGGCGGATTCATCGATACCGTTTGGTCTTTGCGATATTGGCTCCCGGATTACCGGAGGTGTATTCCATCTGACAAAATTCTATGAAACTGAGGGCGCACTTGTTGTGTTCACGGTCTTTTGACCAAGCGAGGCCGACATCCATTGTGGGCACATCGTCAACGACGTCGTGCGCTCTGATATGGTCGCCTTCTATCGACCAAGGGCGGTAAACCATATCCGAAAGGATTGTAACGCCGGAGCCGACCGCAACCATGCTTCTGACTGCTTCAACGGATTCGGTGTGGGAAATAATGTTGGGCGTCAAGTCATGGCGACGCCAGAAATCCATGTGAGTGACTGTCTTCAATTTCCTGCCGAAATTTTGAAAATTTGCATGTCGCTTCAATTTTTTATAGGTATAACTATATCATATGATCACCACTGTCAAAGTTTTTAGCGCTTTCTTATATAAAACATACATTCCACACCCCAATCACCAAAAATTTTCTGTATTTTTAGGCCAGACTTTTTCAAGGATCGGTAAACACCCGCGGAGTTAGGCCCAGCGCTTTTAGGTATTCGAGTGGGTACGGTTCCAACGGTCGGGCCAGTTTTCTTATGCCATCGATTCTAACAACAAATATCTTGATGAACTTGGTCGTCATCATGAAGGCTGTCGGGCGGGTGGTCCGACGCCCCCGTCCCACCCCGGCAGAGTTTGACCGGTATCCTCCACGTATTTGCGAAGGGTTCGCTCGATTAATCGCCACAGCAAAAGGGCGATGAGCAGGATGAAGCCCAACGCTTCGATTCTTTGTACAGCCGCAAAAGACCTTCCGGAGAGCCGATTTCCTCCGCTGTTTTCGGCACGCTTGTGATCAGAACGAAACAGCCGGCTTCCATGCGCGGACCCGGCGGAGGGTCGCTGATATCCAGTATTTTCGAGTTTCGCGAGACAACCATTGACGCCTCCCCAAAAAGATGCGAGACGGGACGCGACGCGCCGACGGGATGGCGCAGGACACATCGAAACACAAAGAGGGGATGGACATATGACGTCAAAAAGCATCAGACAGCGGATCAAAGAGATCCCGTTTTACACCATCGGATGGACCCTGCGCCGCGGCGTGTTCGTGGTGATCGGGGCGGTGATCGCGGCCCTCGGGTACGCCGTTTTCCAGGTGCCGTTCAACCTGGCGGCCGGCGGGGTTTCCGGCATCGGGATCATCATCAACCATTTCACCGGGTGGCCGGTGGGGACGATGTTCCTGATCATGAACATCCCTCTGATGTTCCTGGGATTCCGTTATCTGGGCCGGTGGAAATTCCTGAGCTACACCATCGTGGCCGTCTTCACCTTTTCCGCGACGTCGGACGTGTTCGTCTACTGGCTGCCGAGGGTCATGGAAACCTATCCGGTGACGGACGACATGCTGTTGAGCGCCATCTATGCCGGGATCATTTTCGGCGTCGGGTCCGGCATCATCTTCCGGATGGACGGCACCATCGGCGGGACCAACGTCACGGGACGGATCATCCAGATGAAAACCGGGCTGCCGTTGAGCCAGGTCTACATCTACACCGACGGGACGATCATCCTCATCGCCGGCCTGATTTTTGGCTGGGAGAGCGCGCTGCACGCCATGCTGACGCTCTTTTTCGCCGGGATCGCCACCGACTTCGTCATCGAGGGGCCCAGCTTCATCCGGACCATCACCATCGTCACCGATTATCCCACCGACGTCACCAAGGCGCTGATGTACGGCCTGAAGCGCGGCGCCAGCGAATGGAGCGTCACAGGTTCCTACACCGGTAAAAGCCATTCCATGGTGTTTTGCACCATCTACCGGTCCCAGGTGAACGAACTCAAACAGATCATCGCCACCGTGGATGAAAACGCTTTCGTGGTCATCGGGAAGGGGCACCAGGCGTTGGGGCTGGGATTTATGCGGCTGGGGCGGAACGGGCGGGCGGCCTGACGACCGACCGGTGTTGGCCTAAAGAATGGTCAACCCCATACCGGACGCCACGAGTTCGATGGCGAAAACGGCGCTGCCGTTCTTGTGATCGAGAATGGGGTTGATCTCCGCTACTTCCAGGGAGGACATGCACCCGCGGTTGG
>CAYPCE010000203.1:0-6834 GCA_964409085.1 uncultured Desulfobacteraceae bacterium
CTCCCCAGGCGGTGGAGGGAAGTCTGCGCACGTGCAGGGGCCATTTTCACGATAAGTAGAGGGTGGCCGTCAGTTGACAGAGGGAGGCGGAACAGCCGACCAATCCGAACCGGCCCCAGTCGATCCCGTCGATAAAGGCCTCGGATTCGCGTTGAACGGTCTCCGTCAGGGCTGCGAAATCGGTCCCGACCAGGGCCGGCTCCCCCGCGGCTTCCGACCGGAACAGCCCCTCGATGGCCCCCATGCGGTCCGGATTCAGCAACGCGCCATATACCGTTTCGGCCAGCCAGATCCGCCCCGATAGAACCCGATATCGATCATATCCAACGGCCGCGGCAATTGTTAAATAGAGGGCATAATCCGAAACCATCAGGTCCCGGAACCGGGTCGCCAGATAGGCCTTGAGCGCCCCCAACTGGATCGACGGGCGGTTGAAGAGGGGCCACGGGGCCGAAATGAGGGCGATGGCGTTCATGGGGTGAGGGACAACGGCACCAAGGGACAAGGGCACAGCGGGAGAAGGTGGGGTATCGGATTCATAAAGCGGCTTTTATACGGGACGGATGGCGGATGTCAACGGGGATCTGGTTCCATTTCCGGACTGGACAAGCGGTGGAGGATGAGGATAGAATAAACCAATGATGCAACCTGAGCCGATGGGCGCCCTCCACTGGCCCCTGCTGATTCCGGGCACGCTGATCCGGCGGTACAAACGCTTTCTGGCCGATGTGCGGCTGGCCGATGGCACCGAGGTGACCGCCCACTGCCCCAATTCCGGCAGCATGACCGCCTGCTGCGAGCCGGGGCGCCCGGTCTACCTCTCCCATCACGACACGCCCCGGCGGAAGCTCAAATATACCTGGGAACTCATCGACATGGGAACCTCGCTGGTGGGCGTCAACACCCAGGTCCCCAACCGGCTGGTGGCCGAATCGATCCGGGCCGGCCGGGTTGCGGAACTGACCGGATATCCCGACGTGCAGCGGGAGGTGACCATCGCCCCCGGCGCCCGGATCGACATGGCTCTGCGGAACGGGAACCGGACCTGTCTGGTGGAGGTGAAGAACTGCACTCTGGTGGAAGGGGGCCGGGCCCGGTTTCCGGATGCGGTCACGGACCGGGGGCGTAAACACCTGACGGAGTTGATGGAACAGGTCGCCCGGGGCCGTCGTTGCGTCATGTTCTTTCTCATCCAGCGGATGGATGCCCGGCGGTTTGAACCGGCCGACGACATCGACCCGGCCTACGGACGGGCACTCCGGGAGGCCGTTGCCGCCGGGGTGGAGGCCATGGCCTATGATGTCCGGATCGATACAGAAGCCATTGCGCTAAACCGCCGGTTGACGGTATCGTTGCCGCAGGGCCGTTGAAGATGGCATTCTGTTCGGAAAGAGGGGGGGCGTCGGTTGGAAAGGGGCTGGTCGGGGCGAGAGGATTTGAACCTCCGACTTCCTGCTCCCAAAGCAGGCGCGCTACCAGCCTGCGCCACGCCCCGATCGGTATTTTCCTATCACCTTTCAGCCCACCGTGCAAGGGGAGAAATATGGGTTTTCCGTCGACCGAACCCCGAATCCCGGAAACCGCCCGACAGCAAGCCCCCCATTGGGAGCGAGGAGAGCCGTTTTCCCTTGACACATCCACGGATTGATACTATTTTTATTCGTGATTTCTTCGGATTTCTTTATTTTATGCGCCTCCGGGCGGTCTGGAAATCCTTTCGCCGAAGCGGCGTTCCAGCGAGAGTGGCGGAATTGGTAGACGCACTGGACTTAGGATCCAGCTCTGGCAACGGAGTGGGAGTTCGAGTCTCCCCTCTCGCACCAAATGTTTGATAAAATTTGACAGTCGGTGTATGATGCGTAAAGTGCCTGAAGACGGAGCCTGCCTTCAGGCATTTGATTATTTAGAAAGGAAAACAAGGAAACTTATGCCGGTTAGCGTAGAAGATCTCAGCAGCGTCAAGAAAGTGCTTCATATCGAAGTGCCCCAGAAAGAAGTCCAGCAGAAGGTGGAGGAAGCCTACAAGCACCTGAACAAAACGGTCAAATTGAAAGGCTTCAGGCCGGGCAAAGTACCGCGGAACGTGCTCCAGCGGCTGTACCGGAACGATGTGACAGCGGATGTGTCCCAGCAACTGATCCAGGCTTCGCTGGTCGATGCGCTCCGCGAAACCGAACTGCGGATGGTCGGCACGCCGGAGATCGACCCTGCCGAGCTGGATGAAACCGTCCCTTTCCGATACGACGCCACCGTTGAGATCGCCCCGGACATCCCGGACATCGATTACTCGGGCCTTCAGTTGACAAAGATGATCTACCCTGTAACGGATGAGGAGATCACGGGTCAGCTGAAGATGCTCCAGAAGAAAGTGGCCGAACACAAACCCGTGATCGAGGACCGCCTCATCCAGAAAGGCGATTTCGCGGTCATCGACTACGAGGGAACCCAGAACGGCACCCCCTTCGAGGCCGTCGGATCGTCGGAAAACCATACCGTGGAAATCGGTCGGGCCGCCATTGCCCCGGAAATCGACGACACGCTGGTGGGCAAAAAACCCGGAGAGACGTTCACGGTCCGTGTCGATTTTCCAGAGAATTACGGGAACACCGACCTGGCCGGTCAGGCGGTCGACTTCAGGATTACCGTCAAGGAGATCCGCGAAGAAGTGCTGCCCCCCATCGACGATGACCTGGCCAAACAATTTGGCCCTTTCGATGGGCTGGAAGGCCTCAAAGACGCCATTCGGGCCAATCTGAAACAGGGGTACGACAAGCGGACGAATCAGGAACTCAACGAGCAGATTTTCACGGCCCTTTTGAAGGGCACCGATTTCGAATTGCCCGAAAGCCTGGTCCAGTCGGAACTCAACAACATCTATGAAGAATTCCGCCGTCAGTTCGAGTCGAACAACATCCCGGTCGACAGCATCGGCCTGACCCCCGAAGCGGTCGCCAATGACTACCGAGAAACTGCGGAAGCACAGGTCCGCCGGGGCCTCCTTCTGGGCAAGCTCATCGATCAGATGGACCTGGAAGTTACGGAGGCCGAACTCGCCGGCGCCTATGCGAACGTGGCCCAGTCCGCCAACGCTTCGGTGGACCAGGTCAGGGAGCATTATCGGCAGAACCCGGAAAAGTTCGACGGACTGAAACATGCCCTGCTTGAAAAACGGGCGATCGATCTTATCATTGAAAACAGCGACATTGAAGAGGTCGAAGCCCAACCGGAAACGGAAGCGCAACCGGTGGAGACCGAATCCACCGCTGAATAAGCCGCCACCCAGGCGCCGCATCCATTAGATTAGATGCAGAAGATACAGATATGCAAAGGAGTTGCCTGTGCCATTAATCCCCATGGTCATCGAACAGAGCAGCAGAGGCGAGCGGGCGTATGACATCTACTCCCGGCTGCTCAAAGACCGGATCATCTTCCTGGGAACGGCGATTTCCGATGAGATCGCCAACTTGCTCATCGCCCAGCTGCTGTTCCTGGAATCGGAAGATCCTGAAAAGGACATCAATTTTTACATCAATTCCCCGGGCGGCGTCGTGACCTCCGGCCTGGCCGTGTACGACACCATGCAGTACATCAAGCCCGACATCGCCACGGTCTGCATCGGCCAGGCCGCCAGCATGGGAGCGTTGCTTCTGGGCGCCGGGTCCAAGGGCAAGCGGTACGCCCTGCCCAATGCCCGGATCATGATCCACCAGCCCATGGGCGGATCCCAGGGCCAGGCGTCGGACATCGCCATCCAGGCCAAAGAGATCCTGCGCACCCGGGACACCCTGAACCAAATCCTCTCTCACCACACCGGAAAAGAACTGGAGCAGATCGAGAAAGACACCGACCGTGACTTCTTCATGTCAGGCGAGGATGCCAAGGAATATGGACTGATCGACAACGTGATCATCAATCGCGACGATCTCGACGGACTCGAGTAAACCGACGGAGGAAGTCAGACATGAGCAAAAAGCGCAGCGACAACGAAAACCTTTTCTGCTCCTTCTGCGGAAAGAACCAGAAAGAGGTCAAAAAGCTGATCGCGGGTCCCGCGGTCTACATCTGCGACGAGTGCATCCAGCTTTGCAGCGAGATCATCGAGGAAGAGAGCGAAAAGGACGTCCGGGAGACCGAGTCCTCGCCCCTTCCCAAGGATATAAAGCACTCGCTGGACGACTACGTCATCCAGCAGGACGCCGCCAAGAAGGTGCTCGCCGTGGCGGTCTACAACCATTATAAACGGCTCACCTCCTCGGTGAAAACCGACGACGTGGAGATTCAAAAGAGCAACATCATGCTCATCGGCCCCACGGGGTCGGGAAAAACCCTGCTGGCCCAGACGCTGGCCCGGTTTCTCAATGTGCCCTTCACGATCGCCGACGCCACCAGCCTCACCGAAGCCGGCTATGTGGGGGAGGACGTGGAGAACATCATCCTGTCCCTGCTCCAGAATGCCGACTATGACGTGGAGCGGGCCAAGCGCGGCATCGTCTACATCGACGAGATCGACAAGATCGCCTCCAAATCCGACAATCCCTCCATCACCCGGGACGTCTCGGGCGAGGGAGTGCAGCAGGCACTGCTCAAGATCATCGAAGGCACCACGGCCAGCGTGCCGCCCAAGGGGGGCCGGAAACACCCCCAGCAGGATTTCGTCAAGGTGGACACCTCCAACATCCTGTTCATCTGCGGCGGTACCTTCAACGGCCTGGAAAAGGTCATCCAGCGGCGCATCGCCCAGAAGGCCATGGGCTTCGGCGCCAAGCTGGTCAAGATGGAGGAGAAGAACATCGGCGAAACCCTCAAACAGATCCAGCCCGAAGACCTCATTCAATACGGGCTGATTCCCGAGTTTCTCGGCCGTCTCCCGGTGGTCGCCACCCTCCACGAACTGGACGAGGCGGCCCTGGTGCGGATCCTCAAAGAGCCGAAAAACGCGCTCACCAAACAGTTCCAGAAACTGTTCGAAATCGAGGGCGTCAACCTCCGCATGACCGACAGTGCGCTCACCGCCATCGCCGCCGAGGCGCTGAAACGGAAATCCGGGGCCAGGGGGCTTCGGGCCATCATGGAAAAATGCATGCTCAATATCATGTACGACATCCCCTCCATCGACAACGTCAAGGAATGCGTCATCGGGGAGGATGTCGTTTTGAATGACGAAGAACCGATTCTGCTGTACGAACAGACAAAGAAACAGGCCTGATACGCCGAGCCGACACCGCCGGCTGCGGGCCGTCCGCCTGCGGCCGGCTTCCCCCTTCCCCGCTGATACACCCGACGATCCAACAATTCCGGCTGGAATTGTACTGTTTTCAACCACATTGGGGTTTGCTGAAATGATTAACATTCCCAAAATTTTCAAACAGGATCACACCATGAATCAACGGATCACCCTGCCCTTGCTTCCCCTTCGGGACATCGTGGTTTTTCCGCACATGGTCGCGCCCCTTTTCGTGGGCCGCACCAAATCGGTCAATGCCCTGGCCGATGCCATGAACAAGGACAAGACCGTCTTTCTGTCTACCCAGAAAAAAGCCAACGTCGACAATCCCAAGGCCAAGGACATCAGCGAGGTGGGGACCATCGGCACCGTCCTTCAGCTCCTCCGACTGCCGGACGGCACGGTCAAGGCCCTGGTGGAGGGCAAAAGCCGGGGCCAAATCCTCGATTTCATCAACGATGAGCATTTTTTCCGGGTGGAGGTGACGCCGGTGTTCGAGGAGGATACCGTCTCTCCCGAAATCGTGGCCCTGACCCGCGCCCTGGTGGAAAGCTTCCAGGAATACGCCAAGAACAACCAGAACATCTCCAAAGACTTGGTCAACAACGTCTCGAACATCGCCAGTCCCTCCCAGTTGGGCGACACCGTGGCGGCCCATTTCTCCTTTAAGATCGAAGACAAACAGAAGCTGCTGGAGACGCCCCGCCTGAAGGAACGCCTCGACCTGCTCCTGAAACTGGTCAAAATGGAGATCGAAGTCCACCAGATGGACAAAAAGATCAAGGGCCGGGTCAAGGACCAGATGGAGAAGAACCAGAAGAACTACTACCTCAACGAGCAGATGCGGGCCATTAAAAAGGAGATGGGAGAGGACGAAGGCGCCGCCGACGAACTCGACGAGCTGGAACGGCGCATCCGCCGGAAGAAGATGTCCAAGGAGGCCAAAACCAAAGCCAAAGCGGAGTTCAAGAAACTCAAGCTCATGACGCCCATGTCGGCCGAAGCCACCGTGGTGCGCAATTACATCGAGTGGATCATCAGCCTCCCCTGGAGCGACCGTTCCAAGGTCAACAAAGACATCGACGACGCCGAAAAGATCCTCGACGAAGACCATTTCGGACTGGAAAAGCCCAAGGAGCGGATTTTGGAATACCTGGCGGTCCAGAGCCTGGTCCGGAAGATCCGGGGCCCGATCCTCTGCCTCGTGGGCCCGCCCGGCGTGGGCAAGACCTCGGTGGCCAAGTCCGTGGCCCGGGCCACGGGCCGGAAGTTTATCCGCCTCTCCCTGGGCGGGGTCCGGGACGAGGCCGAGATCCGGGGCCACCGGCGGACCTACATCGGGGCCATGCCCGGCAAGATCATCCAGTCCCTCCGGAAGGTGGGCGCCACCAACCCGGTCTTTTGCCTCGACGAGGTGGACAAGATGAGCATGGATTTCCGGGGCGACCCGTCGGCCGCCCTCCTGGAGGTCCTCGACCCCGAGCAGAACTACGCCTTCAACGACCACTACCTCGACCTGGACTACGACCTGTCGGAGATCCTGTTCATCACCACGGCCAACACGCTGCCGGACATCCCCCTGCCCCTCCAGGACCGGATGGAGATCATCC
>CAYPCE010000204.1:0-6822 GCA_964409085.1 uncultured Desulfobacteraceae bacterium
CCCGCCCGGATGGCGGCTTCGCCGATCGCCTCGTTTCCCTTCATTAAAACCTTTTTGCCCATGATTTCCTCCGTATGGCGTCAGCAGGCCGGCGCTTCCTCGTCTTCGGTGATGGAAATGGCCACATCGGGACACATGATGCAGCAGGTGGTGCAGTGGATGCAGTCCTCCGGCCGGGCCTGGTAAACGGGAAAATACCCCTTGGCGTTGACGTTGCCGGAGATTTCCAGAACTTTTTTGGGGCACACGGTGACGCACAAACCGCAGCCTTTGCAGCGGTCTTCGTCGATCGTGTAGCAGTAAGTCGCCATGTCTATTCGCTCCTTAAGGGTTAAATATCGGATGCGGACCGTCGCCACGGCGGCACCAGTTGCCGGTGGATGGGAAGCACCGGACAGGTGAACCGATCCGTATCGAGCCGGGGGATGATGTCCGTGGCGGCGGTGATAAAGGCCAGCGGCAGGCCGCACTCCTCCGATAGTTGCCTGACAAAATCGTACCCTTCCTCGATCTCGGAGGGAGACGTATCGTCGATGAGGTTGGCGTTGCCCACCAGGCCGGTGACGGTCAGTTTCGAGGCGGCCTCGATCTCCCGCAGGATTTTCAGGCAACCGTCGATGGTGTCGGTAAAGGGCCGGAAGGGATTGACCACCTGGAGGGTCCCGACGGGCCGGCCCCTGAGATGATCGGCCAGGGCCGCCAGCACCGTGGCCCCCACATCGTCGCCGCCGGCGTCGAGGATGGCCAGTTCGCCGGGCTGACGGATCATGCCGGCGATCTCCGGGGCCAGGATGGGAAGGTCCGCGTGGAGATACTCTTTGGGCGGCAGCACCAAATCGATCCCCCGATCTTCCAGAATCCGCCGGGCCTCGCGGGTCCGGAAATAGGGGTTGACCAGATCCAGATCCCCCACCCGGACGGCCATTCCCGCCTTTTTCTGATGGATGGCCAAATTGACGGCCACCTCGGTCTTGCCGCTCCCGTAGTTGCCGACGATGACCACGATGCCCGTGAGATCGATTGTGCGACCGGCCGATGCGCCCATTGAGATCCATCCATAAAAAAGCGTGGACCCGGCATCGCCGCGGTCAACGCTCGAAATTAAGTACAAATTCGTTTTGTAGAGTTTCGGACGCGGGATGTCAAGGATTTTTAGGCGGGTGTTCAGGGGGCGCTTCGCGGTATCCGTTTGAGGATTGCTTGGATTTCGCGCATCCCGGATTTTAGATTCGAATGCGTTTGGGGAAATTCGGGCATATTTCAGACTGTTCGGCTTCGCCCTCATGGTTGAAAAAGGACAGGCCGCCTTCTTCGTTGCAAACCCAGAATTCCCTGGCGCCTTTCGCCAGATACAGATCCTTTTTGACCATCATTTCTCCAGTGGAATTGCCGGGGGAGACGACCTCCACGCAAATCTCGGGCGCGACCCTGTAGGGGGTTTCAAATCCGTTCTTCTCGAAAAATGCGGTCGATCCCCAAACAACATCCGCCACCTTGACGTTTTTCGCGGTGAGCACGCTGCATTCCACGAAGGCGTCGCCTTCGGCCATGAGGTCCTTGAGTTTGAGGAGAATTTTCGATTGGAGCATGTTGTGGCGGTTGGTAGCCGGACTCATCTCGATGTTGCCCCATTCGTTTAATTCAATCTTATAGGGTAGATCCGCAAGCGACGGGTCCTGTATGACTTGGGCCCAGTTCATCGCGGCCCCCATCCCTTATGACGTCTAGAATCCAGGCAGGCTGCGATATCTTCCCTGCTGATGTCTCCAAAATCTTGAATGATTTTATCAACATCATGCCCGGCGGACAGGTAACCGAGGATGAGGCTTACCGGGATTCTGGTTCCTTTGATGCGAGGTTTGCCGCGGAGAATTTCGGAACTGCTGACGATATGGTTTTTCCAGTTTTCTCTCATTTTTGTACTCGCAAGGCTGTAGTTGCATTTAGATTTCAACTGCCAAAGCGCCATACTGCTCCACTAAAAATATTGCTTCGTTGGTAACGGATTGATCTGAAATCGGTTCAAGGGGGATTGTCTCATCTCCCGCATTCAATTCCGGTGGGGCGAGCAGAAGAATCGCCATTGCGCACAGCGCCGTCATCGGACAGAGAATCGATTGCCTTAATGATGAACATAATACCCTCCTGTTTTGGGGGCGCCATGAAATGCGATTTTCCCCTGAGCTTTCAACTTTTTCAGACGACGTTCAAGCGTTCGTCTGGGAATTCCCAGCCGCTCTTGAATTTCCGGGGTGTTTTTACCTGGATGTTTTTGTATAAAAACCAACAACTCATTTACTCCGCCATTTACTCCGCCATTTACTCCGCCATTTACTCCGCCATTTACTCCGCCACCATTGGATATCCCAATGGGGAATAGCGTGACTTTGAAAGAATCGCCGAATGTTTCAAAACGGGGTTCGGGAGCGCCGGCGTCATTCATGGTTTCCCGAACCCGCTTGATGCCGGATCCATATTTTTCAATGATGCCGGCTTCTTTAAAAATGGATGCAATTTGTTTGTTTCGAGGCATGGAGGCGACCCTGCCCGACAGGATATCCGCCATGCTGATTTCCTGCGGTAGTCCGCCGGGATTGAAAAATTCGATCCGGTTGTCGAATATTTTTATGGCCGAGTCGGCGCTTGCCCGGTAATCCCGGTGAACGATCATGTTGATGACAATTTCCCTGACCGCCTCCAGAGGATACTCCCATATTTCATCCCGCTGAGTTTTGCCGGATATGACCATTTTCTTGCTGATGTGTTTGCGAACAAACGCCATGGTCATGTCAACCTCTGTGAAAAGATCGTCCCGGATGGTGGCGCTATCCCTGATGATGACTTCGGAATCAAAACGGCCTGCGTCAATGGTCGTCGTCAAAGAAGGCGTCTTGCAAAAAAGAAGAAAGCAACCAAAGGTGATGGCGTTTTCGCGCAGAAGTTCAAATTTTTTGAGCACCGTCAAGGGGGCGTCGGTTATGGGATGCTCCCTGATTTGATTGCACATTTCGATAAAACGGTTCACTTTTTCAAGCAGGATGTCTTCAATGTCGTGAGTGGGATCCGGAGCAAAATCCCAGCTCAAATTTATTGTTTTAAGATGTTCATTGGCAATTTCACCGAGATCCATGAGGTGATTGGCATTGTGGACTCTTTTGTAGTATTTCCCGCGAAAGCTTATCGGCTTGATGGGATAGGAGATGACGCGCAGAACCACAATCGTGGCGCCTTGGTGGGAGAAAATTTTCGCTTCTGGAATGACGGAAGGCGATGTGAGACTTTTAATCTGGTTTACCCACTGTTGAACGCTTTCCTCACCCGCTGGAACGCCTGTGATGTTGCGTTTGTCATCGACGCCAAGAACGACCGCGCCTCCTTGAGCATTTGCGAAAGCGCATAATGTTTCAATGGTTTCTCTGCCAAAGGATGCTTTGAATTCGATGTGTTGGGATTCCCCCTCTTTGATGAGCGATAAAATGTCTTCACTCATGATGGCAGTAACCATATTGTTTTAAATTGCCATGTTGAATTGCACAGGTCAAGGGATCCCTATTTCTCAGCCAGCGCCCCCACCGGACAAACCTCCACGCACTTTCCGCACTCATCGCACACCAGCTTTTTCGCCCCATCATCTTTAAAATAGGTCACGACCGTGTCGATTCCACGGCGGGCAAATGTCAGTGTGGAATGCCCGTGCTCATTCCCACAGACCCGGATGCATTTTCCGCAGAGGACGCACCGGTTGGGGTAATAGGTAAAACAGGGGTGGCTCTCATCCACATCGGTTTCGTGGAATCGCTGCTCCAACCCTTTGGGCTTCAGACTCACCTTGAGGAATTTGGCGATGTCCTGGAGGGCGCACTGCTTGTTGGCATGGCATTCTTTGCACTCGATTTTATGGGTGGACAAGAGAAACCGGAGTCCGGTTTTCTGGAGACGGCGTACCGGCTCCGAGTCGGTTTTGACGACCATCTCGTCCGTTACCGCCACCGTGCAGGAGGGAACAGGGGTTTTATATCCTCCGACCTCCACATAGCAGAGCCGGCAGGAGGCATGGGGCGTGTCGTCGGTTTCAAGCCAGCAGAGGTTGGGGACATAAATGTCATTGTCCAGGCAGACCTTGAGGAGGATCGCCCCTTCTTCCGCTTCGATTTCCGCGCCGTCGATGACTATTTTGGCCATGTCAGATATTTCTAATGGATCTTATTGATTGTAAGGAGTTGTCGGGTCATGGTTTTCCGAAAAGCGCCGTAATGGAACATTGAAATCCCGGCAGAACGTCTTCGCAGGTGAGGGTGTCGCCCTCGGCGAATCGCTCCACCGTTGTGGGGGAGCCGTAAACTCGAACAGTGCGATGTTTGGGGTCGGCGATCCAGACGGCCTTGACGCCGATAGCGAAGTATTCCTCCAGCTTTTCCATGGTATGGACCCACCGATCGTTTGGCGAGATAATCTCTACAACCAGCTCGGGCGCAACGTCCAGAAAGCTTTCCGACTGGACTTCTGAAAAGCGCTCGTTGGAAATGTAAAGGACATCGGCTCCACGAACAGTATCCGGAGAACGGCGGGTGTAGATGCCGACTTCGCCGACAAATACATGCCCTATGCCCTGCTTTTCGACGAAAGCGAGGATAATTTTGCCAACGGTCAATTCGCTGCGGCCATGCTCATACCCTGTCGGCGCCATGAGGCGTAATTTCCCTTCCAGCAGTTCCGCCCGTCCGATATCCCCCATCTCGAAGAGGTCTTCTCCGGAGAGGAGATCAGGGTAGCGTGGCTTTTTTTCATCTGCCGCGGTTTGTTCTTCTATCGTAGCGGTTTCCATAGCATTTATTAACCTGTTCTTAGCGGCTTACCGTGACGGGATACTACATTGCTTCGGAAAGTAACTCCGTTCCGCCAAATTTCGTATTCGCTGATGCCGATATCCGCATTCCAGACGACCGCATAGCCGTCGGGCTCAATATGGCAATCCGAGCCTCGCTCAAGGAGCAGCCTCAACCTCACAATCGCCGCGGATGCCTGCTTTCAACATATCGTTTATTGCAGATTCATAATTTACTTCGCCTGCTTTGAGCTTGAAATACGCCACGATTTCGGCATCAATCTGGATGCTGACTTTTTCGCCCTTTGGAACCGGTTTCCCGCCAATGCGCAATTTGGCACGCGCCATCTGTTCTTCCGTTATTTCAGGAATGTCGGAAAGGTCGATGTCTCCATCCTGCATGTCGTCAAGTCGTTCCCAATCAGTGCCCGAAGCCTTCGATGTATTTTCTCTGCTCATATTTAGTCGCCTTTCGCATGGAAATGACGCGAATTTTTCCATCCTGCTCTGTGTGGGCGATGACCACGATTTTGCCTTTTAGCATACCGACCGTTATAAACCGGTCTTCTTCGTAATGAGCGGTCATCGTCGAATGTATAGGTCAAGCCAGCGAACACTGTTTCGGCGTCGATAAAATCCAATCCATGCTTTAAAATATTCGCCTTCCGCTTGTTTTCGTCCCATATAAACCGCATACAGTTTGTCCGGTGTTCTCACTTCTTCTCCCCTTCCGGCGGCCGTTCCACCACCGGCGCCAAGTCCGGCGGCGAGACTTTTCTGACCGCATCATATTCCGGCGGGCAGGCCACCATGCATTCGCCGCACTTGACGCATTTTTCGAGGTCAATGCCTTTTTTCCGGGTCCGGGTGGTGAAGACGGCGTCGGTGGGGCAGCAGCCGACGCAGGCGTCGCAGCCCCGGGCGCATTTTTCGAGGTCGATATAGAAGGCGATGAGCGGCCGGCAGGTGAGGCCGGGGCATTTCTTTTCTTTGATATGGGCTTCGTACTCGTCCCGGAAATAGGCCAGGGAAGTCAGCACCGGGTTGGGCGCCGTCCGGCCTAAACCGCAGAGCGATCCGGCCTTGATGTCCTCGCTCAGAGCTTCCAGTTTTTCCAGGTCCCCTTCCTCCCCTTCGCCGATGGTGATCCGGTGTAGGATTTCCAGCAGGTGGTGGGTCCCGATCCGGCAGAAGGTGCATTTGCCGCAGGATTCCTTCTGGGTGAAATCGAGGAAATAGCGGGAGACGTTGACCACGCACGTCCCCTCGTCCATGACCACCATGCCGCCGGAGCCCATCATGGCGCCGGCTTCCGTCAGAGAGTCGAAATCGATGGGCGTGTCGAGAAAGGATTCCGGCAGGCATCCCCCGGACGGCCCTCCGATCTGGACGGCGTGGAACTTCTTTTTTTTGGGGATGCCGCCGCAGATGTCGAAGATCAGCTCCCGGAGGGTGACGCCCATGGGGATCTCCACTAAGCCCGGATGGACCACATCCCCGACCACAGAAAAAACCGCCGTGCCGGTGCTGGATTCCGTGCCGATGGATGCGAACCACTCCGCGCCATTGTCGATGATGGGCGGGATTGAGGCCAGGGTCTTGACATTGTTGATGACCGTGGGCTGGCCGTTCAGCCCCTGGACCACGGGGTAGGGTGGACGGTGGCGCGGCATGCCCCGGCTGCCTTCGATGGAGCGGATCAGCGCCGTCTCCTCGCCGCAGACAAAGGCGCCGGAGCCCTGGAAAATGGTGATGTCGAAATCGAAACCGCTGCCCAGGATGTTTTCGCCCAAAAGCCCCTTTTCCCGGGCCTGGTTGATGGCCGTCCGGAGGATGCTCACCGCCAGGGGATACTCGGACCGGACGTAGACGATCCCCCGGTCGGCCCCCACGCCGCAGCCGCAAAGGATCATCCCTTCCAGTACCTGGTGAGGGTTGCTTTCCAGGAGGGTCCGGTCCATGTAGGCGCCGGGGTCCCCTTCGTCGGCATTGCAGAT
>CAYPCE010000205.1:0-6812 GCA_964409085.1 uncultured Desulfobacteraceae bacterium
TGGCCAAGACGGACCGGGACATCCAGGTCTTTGAAAACGGGATCATCGCCTTTGCGGTCTCCATCTTCCTGATCACCTTCGCCATCATGTCGGCCTTCATGGTCCGGTTCGTCAACCGGCCCATTAAACGCCTCATCGAGAGCACCCGGTCCATCGGCCGCGGCGAATACGGACTGCCCGCGCCCGTAAACCGGCGCGACGAGATCGGGCAGCTGGCCATGGCCATCCACAAGATGGGGCAGGAGATCCGGGACCAGCAGGCCGAACTCAACCAGCAGAAGGACGAGTACCAGAACCTCTTCGAGCTGGTCCCCTGCTTTATCACCGTCCAGGACCGGAACTTCCGGATCATCAAGTTCAACCGGGAGTTCGCCGACCGGTTCCAGCCCCGGCTGGGGGACCGGTGCTACCACGCCTACAAGGGACGGGACGACAAGTGCGAGAACTGCCCGGTGGAACCGACGTTCCGGGACGGCCAGTCCCATTCCGGCGAGGAGATGGGCCGGAACCGGGACGGCAGCGTGACCCACTGGATCTTCAAGACCGCCCCCATCAAGAACGCCCGGGGGGAGATCGAGGCGGCCATGGAGATGAGCCTGGACATCACCCCGATCAAGCAGCTCGAAGCGGAACTCATCCGCTCGGAGAAAAAATACCACGCCATCTTCAACAACATCCCCAACCCGGTCTTTGTGCTGGACACGGATGACCTGACGGTGCTCGACTGCAACGACCGGGTCAAGGATGTCTACGGATACGACCGGCAGGCGATGATCGGACTCGCGTTTCCGGATCTTTTCCGCAACGGGTCGGACCGGGCCGCCGTGGCCCGGTCCCTTCGCACCGCGTCGACCCTGGACAAGGCCCGCCACCGCACCCGGGAGGGAAGACCGATCTAC
This sequence comes from uncultured Desulfobacteraceae bacterium, assembly GCA_964409085.1. Lineage (GTDB taxonomy): Bacteria > Desulfobacterota > Desulfobacteria > Desulfobacterales > JAABSP01 > JAABTD01. Next base: position 900 of record CAYPCE010000205.1, read on the forward strand.
GTCAACCTCCGGCTGTCGCCGTCCGAATATTCGGGCCGGCAGGTGCTCCTGGTCACCGCCAGCGACATCACCAAACGGCTGGAGGCCGAGGGGCAGCTCATCCAGGCCAGCAAACTGGCCACCCTGGGCGAGATGGCCACCGGCGTGGCCCACGAGCTGAACCAGCCCCTGTCGGTGATCAAGACCGCCTCTTCTTTCTGTCTGCAGAAGTTTGGGCGGGGAGACGGAATGGCCCGGGAGCTGGTGGAACGAATGCTCCAAAAGGTGGACACCAACGTGGACCGGGCCACCCGCATCATCCACCACATGCGCCAGTTTGCCCGGAAATCGGACATCCACCTGGCGCGGGTCCAGGTGACCTCGGTGATGGAAAAAGCCTACGAGTTCTTCAGCCAGCAGCTCAAGGTACGGGGCATCGAAGTGGAATGGACGGTGGACCCCGACCTGCCGCCGGTCATGGTCGATGCCGCCCGCCTGGAGCAGGTCTTCATCAACCTGCTCATCAATGCCCGGGACGCCATCGAAGACCGGCACGAGTCCTTTGCCCACGCCGAAAACGGGACGGGCGCCGGTCCGGACCGGCGCATCTTTCTCCGGGTCCGGCGCGACGGGGACGGGGTGCGCATCGAAGTGGCCGACACCGGCAACGGCATCCCGCCGGAGGTGGCGGACAAGGTCTTTGAACCGTTTTTCACCACCAAAGAGGTGGGCAAAGGCACCGGACTGGGACTGTCCATCTCCTACGGCATCATCCGGGACTGCGGCGGCACCATCGAGGCCGGCACCGAACCCGACGGCGGGGCCTGTTTCACGATCCGGTTCCCGGCGGCCTCGCCGGGCAGCGCTGAAAACGGGCGAACCGGGGACCTGCTCAAAGAACAGCTGGCTGCGGAGCCTTAAATGTCGTCCCTCCCTCCGACGGGGAAGGACAGAAGGGGGTGAAATCCCTCCGCCGCCGGGCGAGAGGGCGCTCAACGAGGTACGCAATGATGGATGACACCATATTATTGGTTGACGACGAAGAGGACATCCGGGAGGTGTTGAGCATTTCGCTCATGGATGCCGGGTACACGGTCCATACCGCCGAAAACGGTGAAGAAGGCCTGGCGACATTCCGGGAAGTGAGGCCGCCGGTGGTGCTCACGGACATCAAGATGCCCGGTATGGACGGCATCGAGTTGTTGCGTCGCATCAAGGCCGAGGACCCGGAAACCGAAGTGATCATGATCACCGGCCACGGCGATATGGACCTGGCCATCCGATCTTTCAAAGACGAGGCCGTCGATTTCATCACCAAGCCCATCGACGTGGACGCCCTCCAGGTGTCCGTGAACCGCGCCCGGGAAAAAATCCTGATCCGGCAGAAGCTCGCCGAATACACCCACCACCTGGAGTCGCTGGCCTTCGAGAAGTCCAGGCAACTGGAGGCCGTCCGTCAGGGCATGGCGGATCTGCCGACGAACGGCAGCCCGTCCGAACTTCTCGATCGGTTCAAAACGGCCTTCGATCACCTGCCCTGCTACATCACGGTCCAGGGGCCGGACCTGCGGTTCACGGCGATCAACACCCGATTCCGGGAAGACTTCGGTGAGGCGACAGAACGGGTCTGCTATTCCCTTCTCCGCCGGGAATCCGCCCCTTGTCCGGAGTGCCCGGTGCAGGAGACCTTCACCTCGGGCGGCTCCCATCAGACGGAAATGGAATGGATCATGCCGGACGGCAGCGTCCGCAACGTCCTGGTGATGACCTCTCCCCTTCGCGAAGCTGCGGGCGGGATCCCCCATGTGCTCTCCATGGCCACCGATATCGCGGATGTCCTCGACCTCCAGGAACACCTGACCTCTCTGGGCCTCATGGTGGGGTCCGTCTCCCACGGCATCAAAGGATTGCTCACCGGGCTGGACGGCGGCGTTTATATGCTCAACAGCGGGCTGGCCAAAGAGAACCGGGAACAGGTCCGGGAGGGGCTGGACGTGGTCAAGGGCATGGTGGAAAAGATCCGGAAAATGGTGCTGGATATCCTCTTTTACGCCAAGGACCGGGACCTGAAGCGGGAAAAGATCGACGCCACCGGCTTCGCCGAAGACCTGGCCGGGGTGATCGCCCCCAAAGCCCGGGAGGCCGACGTCGCCTTCACCCCCCGCATCGACCCGGCCCTCGGGGATTTTGAAGTGGATGCCGGTTTTTTGCGCTCCGCCCTGATCAATATTCTGGAAAACGCCGTGGAGGCCTGTGAAGAGGCCCAGGCCGCCGGACGTAGGGGCGAAAAATCTTTCGCCCCTACACAAAAAATCGATTTCGTTGTAGAATCGGAAAATAACCGGGTCCGGTTCGACGTGACCGACAACGGCACCGGAATGGACGCGGAAACCCGCCGCGGCATGTTCGATCTCTTCTTCTCGGCCAAGGGACGGAAAGGCACCGGCCTGGGCCTGTTCATCGCCAAGAAAATCATCCAGCAGCACGGCGGCGACATTCACGTGGAATCGGAATTGGGCAAAGGGACCCGGATTTCGGTAACAGTACCGAAAAAGGGATAATCACAATGTCATACGAGGACGGACCGGGAGACGACGCCACTCCCTCCCCTGCGGACGGATGGCGCATCGTTCTCATCGACGACGAATCCGACATCCGGGAAATCACCGCCATCACCCTCGAGGATGCCGGATACCGCGTATCCACGGCCGCCGACGGGGAGCAGGGGCTGGCGATGTGCCGGGAAGTGGCGCCCCAGATCGTCGTCACCGATATCCGGATGCCCAAAATGGACGGGATCGACGTGCTCTCGGCCCTCAAATCCGAGCGCCCCGAGGTGGAGGTGATCGTCGTGACCGCCTTCGGTGAAATGGACGTGGCCATCCAGGCCCTGCGGCTCGATGCCTCCGATTTCATCACCAAGCCCATCAGCAACGACGCCCTCCACCTGGCCCTGGACCGGGCCCGGGAGCGGTATACCGACCGGAAGCGCCGGCGGGATTACACGGAACTCCTGGAAACGGCACACGCCCAGACCCTGCGGGAGCTGATCCGGACGGTCACTTTTCAGGAAAACCTCATCGAAGGCTCCATGGACGGCATCATGGCCTGCGACGCCGAAGAAAATGTGGTGATCTATAACCGGGCCGCCGAGGCGATCCTGGGCATCGCCAAAAAAGAGGCCCTCAACGGCGCGCGCCTGGATCGGTTTTTTCCCGCCGGAGAAAAGGCCCGATTGCGGGAGGCCGTAAACGGCGGCGGGTATGGCGGCCCCCATCGCCTGTCCCTGTATGAAACAACCCTGCTGGGAGCGGACAGGGACCGGATTCCGGTCCAACTGTCGGCAGCGGTCCTCTTCGGGGAAGAACAGGAGACGGGGCTGGTACTGTTTTTGAGGGACCTGCGGGAAATCCGGCGGCTGGAACGGGAAATGGCGGACCAGGCCCGGATCCTTCATCAGGACAAAATGATGTCCCTGGGCCGGCTGGCGGCCAGCGTGGTCCACGAGATCAACAACCCGCTGTCGGGGATCCTCAACTACCTCCGGCTCATGGGCCGGATGATCGGCCGGGGGCCGCTGACCGCCGAGCGCCAGGAAAAATTCGCCGGCTACCTCGACCTGGTGGAAAAAGAGACCGGACGGTGCTCCCGGATCATCTCCAGCCTCCTCACCTTCTCCCGGAAGTCGCCGCCCACCTTCGGCACGGTGGATGTGGCGGACATCCTCCAGCGGTGCATCCTCCTGAGCCAGCACAAGCTGGACTTGGCCCACATCCGCCTGACCGCCGACGTGGACGGCGACCTCCCCCCGGTCCAGGGGGACGCCAACGGGCTGCAGCAGTGCATCATCAACCTGATCTTCAACGCCATCGACGCCATGCCGGACGGCGGCGACCTGACCCTGACCGGCCGTCACGACCCGAAAGCGGACCGGGTGGAGATCCGGGTGGCGGATACGGGCACCGGCATCGCGCCGTCGGAACTGGACAGTATCTTCGAGCCTTTCCACACCACCAAAAAGGAGGGGCACGGCGTGGGGCTGGGACTGTCCACCGTCTACGGCATCGTCCAGCGCCACGGCGGGAAGATCGGTGTGGACAGCCGGGAGGGGAACGGATCGACGTTCACCATTTCACTGCCCGTCCAATCCGTAACGGAAGGAAGCGATAACCGATGAACGGGCTGATGGAGGCGATCGGGATGAGCGACACACCGGCCAACACCGGCGACAAGCTCCGCTGCGAGGAATGGGTGGGGCTGATGGACCGGCTCAGTATCGGGGCGTTCACCATCGACCGACGCCGCCGGATCACGTCCTTCAACCGGTCCGCCCAGGAGCTGCTCGGGGTGACAGAATCGGCGGTGATCGGCCGGGACTGCCATGAGGTGTTCCGGGGAATTCCGTGTTATGCCCAATGCCCTTTCGAGGGAAAGCCGAACCTCGCCTCGGTGGACGGCGACGTGGAGATCACCGACAAAAAACGGATCCGCCACCTGGTCACCCGGATGTCGGCCCCCCTCTACGGCCCGTCGGGGGGAATGACCGGCTGCCTGACGATCCTCCAGGACCACTCCCCCATCGCCGGGCTCATCGACCGGGTCCGGTACGAGGAGCGGAGCCTCAAGATCATCCTCGACAACCTCGACATCGGCGTATTCACCGTCAACCGGGGCGGTCATATCACCTTTTTCAACACCGCGGCGGAGATGATCTCCGGCTACAACCGCCGGGAGGTCATCGGCAAGCACTTCAACGACATCCTGGGAGGCAGCGACATCCACGACCTCCACCTGCTGGGGGAATCCATGAAGGACGGCCGGGCCCGCACCAGCCGAAAGGGACGGATGACGACCCGGGACGGCGAGATCATCCCCGTCCGGGCCGACTACATGGCGCTGACCAATGAATCCGACGAGATCATCGGCGGCATCGCCACCGTGAAAGACCTGACCTTCGCCCGCCACCTGGATGCGGTCATGAGCGAGCGGTTCTCCTTCCACCAGATCATCGGCCGGGACCCGGCCATGCAGCAGATCTTCGAAAAGGTGAAAGCCGTGGCCCAAAGCGACGCCACCGTGCTCATCGAGGGGGCCACGGGCACGGGAAAGGACATGGTGGCCAAGGCGATCCACCGGGCCAGCCGGCGGGCCTCCAAGCCCCTGATCAAGGTCAACTGCGCGGCCCTGCCCCAGGACCTGCTGGAATCGGAACTGTTCGGATACGCCAAGGGGGCCTTCACGGGCGCGGACCGGGACAAGCCGGGCCGGTTCCAGGAAGCCAACGGCGGCACCATTTTCTTAGACGAGATCGGCGACCTGCCCCTGGCCCTCCAGGCCAAGCTGTTGCGGGTCCTGGAAGACCGGGAGTTCTACCCCCTGGGGAGCCGTCATATCACCAAAGTGGATGTCCGCATCATCGCCGCCACCAACCGGGGACTCGACAACCTGGTGGCCAAACGCCAGTTCCGGGAGGACCTCTTCTACCGCCTCAACGTCCTTCATTTCGAACTCCCGTTGCTCAAAGACCGCCCCGCCGACCTGCCCCTGCTCATCCGCCACATCATGCGCCGCCTCTGCGCCGCCAGCGAAAAGCGGGCCCCGGACATTGCCGACAGGACCATGGAGGCCCTGCTCAACTATGACTACCCCGGCAACGTCCGGGAACTGGAAAACATCCTGGAACACGCCCTCATTGTCTGCCAGGAAGACACCATCACTCCCCGTCACCTCCCGTCGACCATGCTCAACCGGATGGCGAGCCGTCGGCATCACCGCCCGGCAAGCCGGTCCGGCGACGACGAAGAAGAAAAGCGAAAAATCCTCGAAGCCCTCCAAAAACACGACGGCCACCGGGAGCGGACCGCCAAGGCGCTGGGGATGGATCGAACGACGTTGTGGCGGAAGATGAAGCGGTATGGGATTGAGGAGTGAGGG
>CAYPCE010000206.1:0-6790 GCA_964409085.1 uncultured Desulfobacteraceae bacterium
TCCCCGCCAGCATCCGCCGCCCGCCCTTGGAGCTGACCAGGATGTTGAGGCTCTCGGGCGTGGTGATGAGGATCTCCGGCGGCCGGCGCGCCATGGTTCGCCGCTCGTCCGGTGGGGTGTCCCCGCTGCGGGTGAGGACCCGGATGTCGGGGAATGGCCCTCCGGCCGCCGCGAACGCGGCTTTCAACCCCGCCAGGGGCCGCAGCAGGTTCTTCCGCACGTCGTTGTTGAGGGCCTTGAGGGGCGAGACGTAGAGGACCCGCGTTTGACCCGTCGGCCATTGGCCGGAGACGAGCTGATGGATGGCCCAGAGGAAGGCGGTGAGCGTCTTGCCGGAGCCGGTGGGGGCCGTTACCAGCACATGGCGGCCGGCGGCGATTTCCGGCCAGGCCTTGGATTGGATGTCGGTGGGCGTTCCGATTTCGTTGGAGAACCAGGATTGGATGAGGGGGTGGAACGGGGGAATCGGGGTTGTTTTCATCTGGGGGATTGTGAACTCAGGCTTCTTCTTCACATACGGAATCGAAACATTCACGTGGAGACACGATCCGGATGCCCCACGGATTATCGGCAAAGAAGGCGAAATGGGCCTGATTGCCGGTGACGATCCGCTCGGCCCGGCCGGTTACAGCGACCTCAAAGAAAGGCACATCATCCGGGTCCGGAGCCGTCCGGGTCTTCCTCCCGAGCGGACCGGCCAGGACATGCCTTCCCGATTGCATCAAGTACCCCAGAAGATCACGTCGTTCCTTTTCAGATATGACTTGGTGGAACTTGGGCCTCGACAATACATCCTGATATTCGGCCATGATCCGGTCATCATACACGCACTGAAGACGGCCGATATACAGAAGATCGACCACCCTGGCCGGATACGTATACAGGCCGAGAAGTCCGGAAACCAGCACATTTGTATCCATAACCACCAACATGCGAGGTTATTTCCGGCGCTCCGCGCGGACCCTGTTAATTTCCTCGTCGATCTCGGAAGCCGATATGCGGTCCAGACCGGTTTCCATTGCTTTTCTTCGGACCGAAGACAGCGCCATCTGGGCGCGGATGCGGGACGCCAACTCAAGAACCGCTTCGACATCAGCCGGATCATCCACCGGCAATAACACCGCATAGGGCTTTCCACGGCTGGTCATCACCACTTCATGGTCGGCGAGTTCTTTTCTGACCTTACCCGGTTGGTTCCGAAATTCACGATCACTGATAATTTTCATTTTATCCTCACAAGCGGCTACATTTTTACCCTACTAAAGTACACAATTCATTCTTGTTGTCAATCGACCATTTGCGGTTTTCATTCCGGGCGGGGCCGAGGGTGGGGATCGGGGAGTGCTTCCCCCGGCTCGGCGCGAAATTCAATATCGGAAAATGCCTGTCATGCCATGATCGAATGGTGTATGATCGAATAAAGCATCGGCGCGGGTCGGACCTTCATGATTTCCCGCAGCCGGTCTTCGGGGTTTCATCCAAAGCTGCGAACCGGGTGCTTCGGGGCGGCGGCTGGAACAACAACGCCGAGAACTGCCGGACGGCCAACCGCAACAACAACTCGCCCGGCAACCGCAACGCCGACAACGGCCTCCGGCTTGTGCGGCTCCCAGCTCACCGGGCCAGGCGGATGCCGGCCCGCTGACCCAAGATGGAATCCCGCCCCTGCTTTCGGCAGGGCAAAAAGAGGATGCCATGCCGGTGTCGGTAGCCCCGAGTCGGATGACCGGGGCGAAGGCTCCGGCATGGCCGCCTATACGATCGAAAACCGACATTACCCGGAATTGGAGGTATTTCCGATCATACGCAGGCAGATGACCGGCGGCTTATGAAAATCGATATCCTGAAACAAAACCGCTCCCGTGCTGCCTCATGTTGGGATTCGGAACGGAAGGGAAACCCCTGCATGTGGTGGTCGCCGTGGATGATTCCGAAAGAATGCTATGGGTGATTACCGTCTACCGACCTTTAAAGGAAGAATGGGACGAGACTTACAAGAGGAGAAAACCATCATGAAATGCGCATTATGTGATGGCGGAATGGAAATGTCGACCATCGCGCTGCCGTATGAAATGGAAAACGACTTGATGCTCGTGGTAAAGGGGGTCCCTGCCTGGGTTTGCAGACAATGCGGGGATTCCTTTGTCGAGATCGACGTCGCCAGAGAATTTGAGCGGATTGTAAAGAACGCCCGAAAAGACGGAGTCACGCTTGGCTTTATCGAATACCGGCAAGCCGCATAAATCCAAGAGGAAAGATTGAACCGGATACAGGCGAAACGAATCCGACATACCATAGAGGCGGGAAATGATGCGAGCTTCAAAAATCTTTTTTCTATATTGCTGGCGGCTTTTCTGGTCGGCTCACGTTGCTTGGCGGATTCTTATGAGGGGCGCCCGGATTATTGACCGAATGATATCGAGAATCCGGCCGCCTCATCCTCTTCCCTTGCACTTTTCCAGAGATTTGCGCTGCCAGTCCTTGATGGCCTGTCTGTCGGCTCTAAATTGATCTCCATGAGGTTACTGTTCCTGCCTATTTGCTGGTATTTTCCATAATACCGCTTTATCAGAATCTGCTCGTTCGCCTTTGCCGAACGTTCCCACGAATGCGGCGACAGCCACCAAGGGACGCCACGGGTTCTTCCGACGTCGTTGTTGAGGGCCTTCAGGGGCGAGACGCAGAGAAGCCGGGTCTGTTCCGTCGGCCAGTCAAATGACCGTTTGCGCCATCGCCTTTACAGAAGCGGACGGATGTCGTAAGAAACAGGCTGTGGGGGCCGCAAGATCCATAGGATCGGGGAAGAAAAAGGGAAGGTGCGGATCCCGCTTATGTCCCGGGCGGCGGAAAACCCGGCCTAGCAAACGAAACGGATGGGGGGCCGGGCCGCCCGTCCGCCACCCTCGAAACCACCATCATCAAGGTCATCGATTATGAAGCCGATCGCCATCGTGCCGACCATCATCGCGCTGATCCTATTGGGCCTATCTCCTTCGGGACGATCCGAGCCTGCGTCGAATCTGGAGCGCCTGAAAGAGGAAAAGCTCTGTGAATACTGCGACCTCAAGGGGGAGAACCTCAATCGACTGAGCCTCCCAAGGGCCAAACTGCGGGGCGCGGATTTTACCGGCGCCGATTTGGCCGCCACCCGACTTCAGATTTCGGATCTTCGCAGTGCCGTCCTGAAATGCGCCAATCTGGAGCGGATCTATCTCCAGGACGCCGACCTTCGCGGTGCGGATATCTCCAACGCCTACCTCATGGAGGCCCATCTCATGGGCGCCGACCTGCGGGGCGCGAAATTGACCGGGGCGGACCTGAGGGGAGCCAGGCTTCAGGATGCACGGCTCGACGAGGCGAATTTATCCGGGGCCAACCTGGAGGAGGCCCTCTTGGTCGGCGCCGACTTTCGATCCGCCAACCTGCAAAAGGTCCGGCTTGTGGAAGCCGATCTCATGGGGGCGGACTTCACCGGCGCCGACCTCCGGGATGCCGAACTGTGCGCCGCGAACCTTCTCGGCGCGCGTTTCCTGAATGCCGACCTGCGCGGAGCGGATCTCATGAACGCCCATTTCCGTCAGTTCTATCCCCCCCGGCACCAGGGGGCGCTGGAATCGACCATCCCGGGCATGGAGGGCGCCAATTTCGAAGGTGCCATTTGGGTTACGGGGGATCGGTGCAAGGAGGGGTCGATTGGGAAGTGTGTGAGGTGAATTTGTTCGTTCATCAGGGAATCAAAGCGAATAGTGGATCCGCAGGGCTTGATCGACACGGCTCATGATCCCGACGGGAAGGCCGCCGAGACGTTTTATCAATCGCAGTTTATCAACTGCCCGGGTCTGATTGGGCATCACTTTGGAGCGGGTTCGCAAGCCTCCTTCTCCTTCGGGAATTTCGACCTCAAAGGCATACACCCGGCTCACGTTTGACGTAATGGGGCAAATGGAAATGATGGGGGAATGTTCGTTGTTGATGTCATTGGAAACGACGACCGCGGGACGAATTTTCCGGGCTTCGGCGCCCACGGTGGGGTCAAAATTGAAGAGAAAGACATCCCCCCGTTTAATCGACGCCGTCACCAACGGCTCCTTCCAGTTCCCGGTTCACTCGGCGGATTTCAGTGGCCGCCTCGCGATAATCGGCTGCAAGCCTCTCAGCTCTCTTTTCATCCAGTAAGCGCTGGACAGCCTCACAGATGAACCTGCTTCTTTGTCGGTTGGGTACTTCCATCGAAAGGTTATGGACCAAAGGCTCCGGTAAGCTGACGCTGATACGGACCGATTTCATCGCTTGTCTCCAGTTATTATGCTTTTAAAGGGATAGTAATTGGGTGCATAAAAATTGTCAATATACAATTGCAAAGGGCGGAACGAAGATGTGGAGTTTTGCCTGGGACGGCGAAGAACTATAGGAGGCTGTCAAAGACTACGATGAAATGTTCGATCAGCGGTAGAGAGGGCACGGCTTTTTTTGTGATCGCCGCTGTCTTGAATCATCAGATCGGCTCGTTCTCCACAAGGTTCCACAAACCGCACGGCCACGCCCCGGCGCGGAAGCTGCGGTCGATGCACCTGTCCGGATCGACTACGTATTCCACTTATTCGTAGACGGACAGCACCGGGGCCTCCCGGCGGATGGCCGTCTGGTACGGATCTCCATGAAAAGGCCGAGGTCCCGTCGGGCACCGGAGTGGCTTGGGGCCTTCGAAGGCCAATTTTTTCTTTGACATCATTGCCTTCTTTTTGTATGGGGTAGGTACCTTTTGACTGAACTCGACCAGACAACCCGATTTTTGGCGGTGATACCCTGCGCCACCGCCGTACTCTATCTGACATAAATGGACACCGATGCCGGATAAAAGAAACATGGAACGCTTCCTCTTGGAGCTTCCCACGGATATTTCAACGTCCGAAAGAGGGGCGGGCACCGATGTCATCCATCTATCGACCAGCAATGTCTGCGCAGGAGGGGCATATTTCAGAACCGGGGGTATTCTGCCGGTGGGAACCGAAGTCGAGGTGGATCTGATCCTACCCCTGGAGGAGATGAAGAAGATGGAGAGCAGACGCACTCTTATCAAGGTCACCGGCGTAGTGGTTCGAACGGAAGAGGATGGGATGGCCATCCGTTTCGATAATGAGTTTAAGATGGTTCCGCTGGATGGGGAAGAATCGTAAATGGCCCGCGATGTTCACCCAATACCGACTTTGTCCGGCCGCCGCAAGTGGGGCAGATGAAATCCGAAGAGGTTGAAGCCGCCATCTATATCATCGGGCAGAACATTTTACAGAATCAGTTGTTGGCACGGTTTCTCCAGGAACAATCCGGGGTTGCCTGCGATTGCGATCCACACTTGGAGCCGAAGGGGATTGCCAGCGTCGCTTCCAAACGAACATGCCTGCTTCTGTTGGACGGCAAACAGAAGAGCCTTTCCGATGTTTGTGACAATGCGGAGATCGGGAAAGTTTTGGGAATCCCCGGTACACTGGTGGCTCTCTTCAACGTGGACCCCTGTGGGGATTCGGAAAGCAATGTCATTATGAAGGGAATAAAAGGGGTTTTTTACCACCAGGATCCCCCCCACCACATTGCCAAAGGGGCCAAGGCCATATTGGATGGTGAACTCTGGTACACACGGAAAGCGATGTCCAAATGTCTGGGAAAGGTGATCGCCAAAGGTGACTTCCCGGAAGAGAAGAAGCCCGTGGTACCTCTTACCCCCAAGGAGAGAGAGATCCTCATCTGTATCGCCAACGGGATGAACAACAAGGAGATCTCGGAGAAGCTCTGCATCAGCCCGCACACCGCAAAGACCCACACCTACCGGATTTTCAAAAAGCTGGGCGTGCACAACAGGTTCCAGGCAGCGCTCTGGGCGACAAAATACCTGGACTGGTAGCGCTTTGGTATTACGAGAAGTATTATCCCGTCTGATTTCAAATCATCCGTTCCTTCTTGGCCGCGCCCCAACTCCGCAAATCAACGCCCCCCACAAATCCCCCTACGCCGCCACCCCCCGCACAGGCATGACCAACATGTGATATCCGTAATCCAACAAGATATCGGTGACTTTATCAGACCCGAACGCCCTCAATTCCAATTCCCTGTCCTCATCGTCCGGCGACGTGACTTTAATCCACAGAGATTCGGGATCCTCGCAGCTTTCCGCGACGTTTATCAGCCTGACTTCGGGAAACCGCTTCCTGATTTGATCCATCAATATTTCAATCAGTTCTTCCTGTTTGAACGATACGCAATGCGCCGATGGCGGACAACGCCTCGGTTTTGCCCGCACCGCCGGTTTTCATGGTTCGGATTGGGTTTTTGACAACCTACAGAGGGATTTGGGGTAAGCAAGGATTTTTGGTGGGTGGGCTTGTTGGGCTTCGGGGGCGTGTTTGATGAGGAAAATCCTTGATTATTCCGAATCCTTGTAGATTGTGCAGGGTTGCAAAGCCGGTTCGTCGGTGTTAATCTAATCCAAGCGGAAAAACGGAACAATTCCGGTTTTCAAGCCGAAAAAAGGAGCTGAAAATGCAGACGGAATCCGCAATCAAAAGCAGAACAATTCCCGCGCACGAAATACCGGAGCAGTTTGAAAACCTGCTCGGGGAAATTGGAAACGGAATGGAGATCAGGATCAGCCGGGACGGTAAAGTCGTCGCCAGAATGGTTCCCGAACCCGCACCCGCAAAAAAAACGCCCTTGCCGGATTTTTATGGAAGAGCCAAAGCCATTTTTGGCGAGCCGTCCGGCAAGCCACCGTCCGAATACCTGGAAGAAAGCCGGG
>CAYPCE010000207.1:0-6762 GCA_964409085.1 uncultured Desulfobacteraceae bacterium
ACTGCCGTATTCAATGGGAGGAACATTTTTCCTTGGCGGCAATACTTCAATGGGGATATTATAGGCGTTTAATAGGCGGTAAAACTCATCATATAATCGGGAAAAACCGCAGCGGGACATTTTCGATGCGAGTGCGGATCGGTTAATTGGGGTTGAAATTTGTCAGCGATGATTCTATAGAGAGACATCTTGTTTTTGGATGCCGCGATCCGAAAAATTGGACAAGCGACACCCACCATTCATCCTCAACCGAAAGGAGCCCCACCATGAAGCCTCGTCTCGTATCCGGATCTGTCGCTATCCTTCTACTCCTGATCAGCGCAACGGCGTCCGGCGCCGACGCCGGGGGGATCGACACGATTCACATTGTGACGCCCGCCTGGGATGGCGCGACAAACGAAGATGGAACCGGGTTGTACTTTGAAATCATCAAAAGCGTGTACGAACCGGTGGGCATCCGGCTGAAACATGAAATTTTCCCATGGAAACGCTGCGTCCTCAAGATCAAGAATCATGAAGCGGACGGATTTCCCGGAAGCTATTATTTCGAACGTGAAGGCGTTGACGACCTGTCTCCCCGCTATCCCATCGATTCTGAGATCACCAGTGTCGTCTTCAAAAACGGAACCGTACCGGCTTGGAAAGGGCAGGAAAGCATCGCCGGCAAGGACTGTGTCTGGATGCGGGGTTATAATTATCATAAATATTTGAAGGTTAAAGTTGATTTCGATGAAGTGGACGATCACGGGAAAGCGTGGAAACTGATCGACACGGGCCGGTTCCAGTTCTACATCGATGCACTCTACGACATCCGCGACTACATGGAAAAACACGGCATCGATGCAACCCGATACCAGATAGAACCGGTGATCCAGAAGAATCTGTACCTCCGGTTCGCGAATACGAATAAATCGAAAAAACTCATCGAAATCTACGATGCGCAGATACCGAAACTGGTCGCATCCGGCCGGATGAAGGAACTTTTCAACAAGTGGGACACCGACATGATTTCCTTCGAGCCCCGGGAAACCCGATAATCCGAGCGACGCGTTATCACCGCCCTTCCCCATCCGGCTGCCCGCCCCCGCCAATCGACGCCGCAAGCGCGGGGAAGCGCTCCAGGAGCCGTTCGACCCCGTCGATATCATGGGCCGCCACCTGGGCGTCCAGTTCCCGGCAGTAGGCCGTCAGCCGGGCGGCGCCGTACCGGTCGGCGACGGCGGCCAGGGCCTGGGAGAACGCCTGGATATCGTTCATGAAAAACGCTTCCCCCAGGCTTCGCCATTCCGGCAGGACCTCTGCCTCCATGGCCGCCCGCAGCCCGTCGGGGTCGGCGACGCGGTCGGCCCGCTCCATCGGTCCCGGTGGATGCGGGCAGCCGTCGGTGGGGGGTGATCCGGCCCCGTCGCCGTCCAAGACCGGCAGAAACCGCCGGAGTTCCCCGAACAGGGCAGCCCGGCTCATGGGCTTGGTGAGGCACCCGTCGAACCGGTCCCGGGTCTTTTCGACCACCTCCTTGAGAGTGAAAGCGGTCATGGCGATAAGGGGGATCGCGCCGAACGCCGGCGTCTTCCGGATCCGGTCGGCCGTTTTGAATCCGCTCATTCCCGGCATCCGGAGGTCCATGAGGATCGCATCGGGCCGGGGCCCTTCGGCGAGCCGTACCAGGGCCTCCTCGCCGCTCTCCACCTCCACCGCGGTCATGGGTTGATCCGCGATAAACGTCCGGATCACCTCGCGGTTCGACCGGGTGTCGTCGACGATCATTATCCGGGCCGGGGCGAACGCCGTCCGGTCGGCCGCCGGGTCGGTCTCGGGGTCCGCTGCCGCCCCATCATCCGCGATTTCGACGTTCGGGATCACCAGCCGGAAGACGCTGCCCCCGCCCTTCCGGTCCTGCACCGAAATCACGCCGTTCATCAGCCTCGCCAGCCGCCGGGTGATGGACAGCCCCAGCCCGGCGCCGCCGTACTGCCGGGCGGTGTGGCCGTCCTGCTGGTGGAAACTGTCGAAGATGACCTGCTTGTGGTCGTCGGGGATGCCGATGCCCGTGTCCGCCACCGCCATGGTCAGCGCCATCCGGCCGTCGGCCCCGTCCCTTTTTTCTCCATGGACCGACACCGTCACGCCGCCCTTGTCCGTAAATTTCACCGCGTTTCCCACCAGGTTGATGAGCACCTGGCGGATGCGGGCCTCGTCCAGCAGCAGGGCATTCGGCAGGGTCTCGTCGATGGAGACGGACAGATCCAGTCCTTTTTCCGCCGCCTTTTGCGAAAAGACCTGGACGATGTCCCCCAGGATGTCCCTCATGTCCGCCGGCGCCGGGTGGATCTCCATCCGGCCGGCTTCGATCTTGGACAGGTCGAGAATGTCGTCCACCAGGGACATCAACGCCTTGCCGCTGGCGTGGATCTGGGACAGGTGCCGCTGCTGACGGGGGGATTCGGCGCCGTCCAGCAGGATCTCGCTGAACCCGAGGATGGCGTTCATGGGGGTCCGGATTTCATGGCTCATGTTGGCGAGAAATTCGCTTTTGGCCCGGCTTCCGGCCTCGGCGGCGTCCTTGGCCTCTTTCAACTGCCGTTCCGTCCGTTTCCGGTCGGTGATATCGTGGACATAGACGAAATCCGCCGGTCGTCCCATGTAATGGAGCACGTTGGCGTTGACTTCCACGTCGATACTCCGGCCGTCCCGGTCCTGCAGCGCCGCTTCGTAGATTTCCGGCACCGGTTCTCCCTCCATCCGGCGGCGGTACCGGTCCTTGACCATCTCCCGGAGGTCGTCCCGGATGACGATATAAAACGGCCGGCCGATCAACTCCTCCGTCCCGAACCCGATCATCTCCTGGAACCGGGAGTTGACGTACTGGATCCGCCCCTCCTGGATGATCATGAACCCCGGCCCGGCCCGCTCGATGAGGTTCCGGTATTTGGCTTCGCTTTCCTGGAGGTCCCCGTTGATTTTCACGATTTCGGCCGTCCGTTCCCGGACCCGCGCCTCCAGGTTCTCGTTGAGCAGCGTCAGGGACCGCTCGGCCCGTTTCCGGCGACGGACATTCATAAGCAGCAGGAGAATAACGCCTGTCTGGACGAGGATGATGGCCAGGGTCCACAGGATCACCCGTTGGTGGCGCTCATAGAACGATACCGGCTTGAACAGCAGAGTGCGCGGCTCGGGCAGGGCCGCCGGCGGGATATCGAAGGCCCGGAGCTGACGGTAATCGAAGATGAACCGGGTGGCGCCCGTTTTTTGCACCGGTATCCGGTCGGCGTCCTCGCCGTTCAAGATCCGCAGCCCGATTTCGGCGGCGGCCCGGCCCTGATCGTACCCGTTGATCACCTTCCCCCCCACCGCGCCGTGGCCGATGTTGAAATCGAGCAGGCAGTAAACGGGTACGCGGCTGGCGGCCGACAGGGCTTCCCCGATTTTTTCATAGGTGAAATACCGACCGAATGTGTCCCCGAAATAGACCCCCAGGAGGATAACGGTGTCCGGGCCAAAGGTCCGCAGCTGATCGAGGAGGGCGTCAAAGGGCAGGTTTTCGGAATGACGGATATGGACCCGGTCCGCCAGCGGCCGCAGGTCCTCCCTCATGGTTTCGGCCCACGCCCGCCCGGTTTTGAGGAAATCGTTGATGATGAACAGCGTCTCGGCTTCCGGATGGAAGCGGAGGATCAGCTCCGCAGTGCTTAGGGCGTCGAAGGTCTCGGCCACGCCAGTGAAATCCGACAGGCCCGCGATCTGTGCGTCCTTGAAAAAATTGACGCCGCAAAAGACCACCGGTGCGCCGGGAAACAGCTCGTCCCGCTCCTGCCGCAGAAAATCGAAGGCGTGGTTGTCGGCGCTAATGACGAGATCCAGCTGGAGATGCCGGTATTTGATGCGGTAGACCTCCTTGAGCTTCTCCAGGTATTCGGGGGTGGAGACGTGCTTCGTGTCCATGTACTCGACGTAGAGGAGGATGTCGTTTTCATCGGGCTGCAGCACGTCGGTCACGGCCCGCTCGATCCGGGCCACCCAGGTCATGGTGGGCTGGTAGGAATGGAGCAGGAGGACCCGACGGGGGGAAGGCGGGGTTTCATCCGCGGAGAGGGCCGGCGGCACCGGCATGAGCAGCAGCCCGAACGCCAGGGCGGAAACCAGCAGGACACCCCGCCGCAACCGTCGGCGGCGACCGGTTCGCCGGACCTCACCGGTTTCCGGCTGCCGCTCCATCGCGTCACGCCGCCGGTTCATCCATCCCCGGCATATCGGCCCCGCGTGCCATTTGATTCATGATCGGATCGCTCATTTCCGTGTAGCCCGGGTTTCGGATCGGCGCTAAAGATGGTGCCGCTTCATCTTCCGCCACAGGGTCGTCCGGTTGACGCCCAGCGCTTCGGCCGCCCGTCCCTTGTGCCATTGGTGCTGTTTCAGGACCGCCAGTATCCGGTCCCGTTCGTGGGTGGCTTCAGAAGTCCGCAGGGAAGGCGGTTCCGTCGCCGCCACCGCCGGTGCCGTCGCCTGGGGATCCGGCCCGGTGCCCGTGAGGGACAGGGGCAGGTGCTTCCGTTCGATGACCGGCCCCTGGCAAATGATCAGGGCGTGCTCCAGAATGTTCTCCAGCTCCCGGATGTTGCCCGGGTAGTCGTGGTTGAGGAGCACCTCCATGGCCGCTTCCGAGATCCGGTCGAACTGGATGTTCCGTTTGGCGCAGAGCTTTTTCAGGATATGGGAGATGAGCAGGGGCAGGTCCTCCCGCCGCTCTTTCAGCCCCGGCAGTTCCAGCCGCATGACGTTGAGCCGGTAGAAGAGGTCCTCCCGGAATTTCCGCTCGCGGGCCTGCCGCTCCAGCCCCAGGTTGGTGGCCGAGATGATCCGGACATCCACCTTTGTGGTCTTGCGGCTGCCCAGGGGATAGAACTCCCGGTCCTCCAGCACCGTCAGGAGCTTGGCCTGGAGGGCCAGGGGCAGGTCGCCGATCTCGTCCAGGAAAATTGTGCCGCCGTCGGCTTCCTGAAACCGGCCGGTCTTGTCCTTGTCCGCACCGGTGAAGGCCCCCTTTACGTAGCCGAACATCTCCGATTCCAGCAGGTTTTCCGGCAGGGCCGCGCAATTGACTTTGACCAGGGGCTTGTCCGCCCGGTCGCTGGCAGCATGGATGACCTTGGCCAGGATGTCCTTGCCGGTGCCGGTTTCCCCCTCCACCAGCACCGTGGCGTCACTCTGGGCGATCACCGGGAGGATCTCGAAGATCTTTTGCATGGGCGGCGATTTGCCCACCATGTCGTGGAAGGTGTAGCGGTCCCGTATGGCGCTGTCGAGCTGGTACACCAGGGAGAGGTCCGTGAAAGTGGCCAGTCCGCCCATGATCCGGCCCGCCTCGTTGTTGAGGGCCATGTAGTTGGCCCGGATAGGCAGGGACAGGCCGTCCCGGGCCGTGAGAGTCCCTTCCTTCCGGGACCGGGTTTCGCCGTCCTTGATTGTCCGGCAAAGGACGACGTCGTCGTCGAACCGCTTCCGGCCGAAAAGGGGGGCGCAGGATTTGCCCAGCACCTCCTGGCGGCGGAACCGGGTCATGGTCTCGGCGGCGGTGTTGAAAAAGGTGACGTACCCTTTCCGGTCCACCGTCATCACCCCCTGGTCCATGTTGTCCAGGATAAGTTTCATCCGCTGGCTTTCGTGGCGGACCCGCCCCAGCAACTCGTCGAATGCCGAGTGGTCTTCGAAAACCTCCAGGCATCCCAGGGGACGTCCTTTGGGACCATAAAGGGGCGAGACGACCTTGGTGAGGTGATGGGGTTCGCCGTCGGCGTCGGTGGCGTGGATGTCTGTGGCGAGGGCCGTCCGCCCTTCGGCCGCGGCCCGTTCATACAGGCAGTGGTTGTCGCACAAGTAGCCGGCGAAGATCTCGCGGCAGGGGCGGCCAAACGCGTCCTTTTGGGGGATGCCGGTGAGGAGTTCCGCCGTCTCGTTCACGAAGACCACGCGGCGTTCCGGGTCTATGAGGATGGCCCCGACGGCCAGGAAATCGCAAAGGGCGGCGAATTGCGCCGTGTTCAGCGGAATTTCCTTCACGGACCCCTCCCCCCCGGGCCCCGCCCCTGAGAGGAGAGGGGGTGACGGTTATGCAGGGCCTTGCCTATCGGTGAGGGGATCACTTGCGGACCTCTCCCTTCCCTCCCAGGGAAGGGGGGCCGGGGGGATTCGGTTTTTGACTCTCCGGAAACCGAAGGGAAATCGCGGCACCCTCCCCTTCCGTTGAAGATACATGGATTTCGCCGCCATGCTCGTCGACAATTTTCTTGGTCAGCATCAGTCCGATGCCGGAGCCGCCGGTCCCTTTGGTGGTGAAAAAGCTGGCGAAAATTTTGTCTTTTACCTCCGGGGTCATGCCGCACCCGTTGTCGGTGATGCGGTAGATCACGCCGCCGCCCTCGGGACGGGTCGTTTCGATGCGGATCCGGTTGCCGTCTCCGGGGGCGTCCGCTTCCGATGCTGCTTCCTTGCAGGCATCCACCGCATTGGTCACCAGGTTGAGCAGACACCGGTGGACGGCGTCGGGATCGACGTAGATCTCCCCGAGATCGTCGGCCAGGTCGAGCCGGAGGTCGATGCCGTTTTCCTCGATCCGGGCCGCCAGGGTTTCCGCCACCTCCCGGACCGGTTCGTTGGGGTCGCACCAGGCCGGGTTCATGCGGGCGCTCCGGGCGTAGTCGAGGAGATCGAGGGACAGCTTGGTGATCTTGTCCACGTTCCCCTTGACCATCCGCCATCCCTGCT